>JBOHVS010000001.1:0-15835 GCA_050735975.1 Binatia bacterium
TGATGATGGGGGTCGTAGCCAGTGAGGCGGAGAGAAAGGCCGCTGAAAGAATCGTAAGATCGATCAAAGGCGTCCGCAAACTGGAAACCCACCTGAACGTGTTGAAATACGGAATCCGTTAATTCGGCCTTCTGCCGCCTTGCCGGGCCGCTGAGTTCGGTCGAAGCCACCTAAAAGCACAAGAGCCGCGGCCGAAAAGCCCAAGTTGGCAGGCCGGGCCATAAAGCGATAGGTCCGTCTTAATCTTTGTCTCATCCATCATAGCGCACGGCAGGAGAACGGTATGAGCCGGCAATTCATGAACCAATATGTGGCAGCTCTGACGAACGGAACCGGATTACATAACGACTTCATCTACTCGATGACGTTCGACGAATATAAGTCATTTCCCGATCCGTTCACGCGCACCACGTTCACCGTCAAAGAAGTTGAAGCCCGGATAAGCCGCTATCCGGATTCACTGAAACCAAACGAGCTTTTTAGATGGGATATTC
Source organism: Binatia bacterium (assembly GCA_050735975.1). Lineage (GTDB taxonomy): Bacteria > Desulfobacterota > Binatia > UBA9968 > UBA9968 > DATMBL01. The sequence continues at coordinate 495 of JBOHVS010000001.1, forward strand.
ACGGCAGACTTTTTACGCCGGGCAAAGCCTCAATTCCCGGAATAGCGGTCGTCATGATCCACGGCGGGGCGGCTAACGAATACGAATTCATCTTCACTCCCGATGGCCCCGAAGAATACCTCGACCCGACTAAAACCGATCCGGCCGCGGCTCGTGCGGGCGTCGCCCAACACATCGCGTCTCTCGGCGTCCAGGTATTGGCGATCTCTCTGCCGGGCCACTACAGCCGGAAGCCCTGGATTTCTATCGCCGAGCGCAGACCAGAATTTATCATCGGCGAGGTTCCCGGTGACCAAGAATTGAAAAATCGCCTCGCAGTTTACACTTTTCGCATGTGCACAGAGGCGATCAAAACATTGGTCGAGCAGAGTCTGCCTGGACAGAAGATTTTCATGTGGGGCCACTCCACCGGCGGTGAATACTTTTACCTGATGGAACAATATGGACTGAAAAATCAGCTGATCGGCGGATTGGGCTTCGGCACCGGTATGCCTGCATGGGTCCGCAAGGAATGGGATCTCGCATGCGCGAAACAATCACCGGCGGAACGAGCCGAAGCGTTTCGCAACATCACGGACCTGAGCCGCCGATCACCGAACAGTTATGTGAAGAGCGGCTATGTCGGTCCCAATCAACCTTGGGGTGACGCCGAACGATGGTTCGAGGCGGAAAATCATCGCAGACCCCAGTTCAAGCCCTATTTACAAGACATCGAGCACAGCGCGCACGACGTTCTCCTGCCCGAGATAAAAAGAATCTCTGGATTGGCGGATGAAGAGCTGTTCATTACTTACAAATCCGATCTTAGCCGGCTGCGCGGCAAGAGACTACTCCATATCGTCGGCGAATATGACAAGGGCCACTGGATTGAAGGAGGCGAAAAGGGTTTGGAGTTTCGTCGAGAAGTCTACGCATTCAAACGTTTCGCTCCTTACGCCGAGGCGCTGCGTTTGATCGTCGTCCCGAACCTCACCCATTACGGTCACGTGGAAAGTTACAATGAGCGGCTGGCTAACCTGATGGTAACCGCATTCAGAGACTACTTCCGGTGTTAGCTGTTGTTGGAATATGTCACCGTCACATGGCTTTTGTTACAGACTCTAAAAACGAGACTACATGCTTCGACACTTCGACTTAGCTGAGTGCCGGCTTGATTAGCCTTCTAGGCTGGGTTGTGTTAACCCTAACCGAAACATGAACTGAAGAGGGGGAAAAGCTAGATGAAAAAGATCCTCGAAACTCATGTGCCGCACAACACCGGTTGGTCCGGAGAGATGAAGAAAGGCCAAGTCATCCGCATCACCGCGACCACCACGGTGGATTTTGTTTTCTTCAAACTACAAAACTTGCGCGAGCGTTTCGATCAGGCGCGGACGAAGGTCTACAATATGAAACTGTTCGTTACCACCGGCGACAAGCTGATGGGCCGCGACAATCAGCACATGATGACGATCATTGCGGACGGTTTCAAAGAAGGCACGCATGATTTGCAGAAAGGCATGTGCAGCGGTTATCGCTTTCAGCTAGCCAAACAGGAAAACCGCCTAAGCGAGTACTATCCGCGCGACATTAAGGAAATCCCCGATCATGGCTGCTACGAGAATCTTTCAAAGGCAGTGGCGTCATACGGAATCATCCCTGAAGATATCCCGAGTCCTTTCAATCTGAATCAGCATATGAAGATCGATGGCAAGACCGGACGTATGGAGCATACTCAGGTGCGCCCGAAACCGGGGAATTATATGGATATCAGGGCGGAGATGGACTTACTCGTGGCTCTGAGCGCTTGTCCGGATCTTCCCGTCGGCGGCAAACCGGTCGATGTGCTGATCCATGAGCCTTAACGGTTTGCTGAAAAAACTCTCCGTTCATCCTTCGACACTCTCAGAGTCTGCCCTGAGTTCATCGAAGGGGGGAGACTTTGAATTCATTAACAATTTTCCGTCATGTCTTTTTCACCAGCCTACTGAAGCCGGCTGAACGATTTGACAATCGATCTTCAAGTTCCGCCAGGAGGAAGTTACCATAGCATCGATCGTGATTATGCCGATGCCCTACGGTTGCCTGGATTCACAAGGACTATCACAGGCATCAAGTATCGGCTTAGAAAAAGCCTTGGACTGGTGGAACAAATCGATGGAAACATCCAAGCACAAGACCTATTTCCTAGTCGCGGGCTATGATGAGGACCGCGGTCAAGAGATGCGCTTGCGCCGCGACATCATCGACAAAGCTCTCGAGGGCTCGGATCTGCTAAAAGACCATGTCATCGAGGTCAGCGCAAAAAACGAGATTGCTCTGGCACAAAAAATCACTCGCATGAGAGATCTTCTGCCGATTGAAACAATCACAGTCTTCGCCGAATCGCGGAACGCCGTCAGCGTTAAGGCAATTTTCAAGCGAAAGTTTGGAAAGACGCTGCATATACGCAAATATAAGGCGGATTTCGAATTCAATCATCGCTGGATCAGCACCTCGACCTCGTTCGCCTGGTTTTCGAGAAATTGGCTCCTCCGGATCTGGTTTGAACTCAAGAAGCGGATGGGCCGCGGGCTGCGCAAAAAAATTCGTTTTCTCTTCCGTTCCTACTAGGGAAGATTGGAGTGATGGAGTATTGAAATATTGGAGTAATGGGACAAACTTCAAGTAACGACTACTGGAGACTTAAGGTGATTGCTGGTTGATTGGATCAACCCATCTTCGACGATTCTATTTACAATCGGTAAAACCGCTTTGCGTTATCATAAAGAATTTTTCTCTTAGCGGTGATTGGCAGGTCTCTGCGCTCGATAAACTCCGGAATGTCCCGGCCGAACTCCTCCAAGGGCTTTTCGTGCGGGAAGTCGGACGGAAACATAATCCAGTCTTCACCAAGCTCCCGCACCACCACGTCGAGGATTCGTTCCTCGATCTCGCATGTGACGTAGACATTCCCATCGCGAAAATACTCGCTGGGTTTTTTCTTAAGCGGAAAGTGTTTGCGTTTTCGGTCTACATGAAATTTCTCGTCCATCCGCTCCATCATATACGGAACCCAACCGGCGCCGGCCTCCAAAAACCCGATCCGTAATTTCGGAAAGAGATCGAAAATGCCGTCCAAAACGACGCTAGTCAGCTGAATCATCTGGGCAATAGGATGCTCCAGGGTATGAATCATGGACATGGTCTGGAGAAAGTCGAAGCCCAGCCCCTTGCTGGGCGCCCCGTGGACGGTCAGCGGCACATCGAGCCTTTGGGCTTCCTCGTAGAGCGGATAGAAATCCGGATGGCCATAACCTTTATAAAGGACGGTGACCGCCGGTAATAGACCGGCCACCATATCTTGCTCGGTAACGGCGCGACGCAGTTCTACGACCGCTTGTTTTACGTCATGCACCGGCAGGAGCGCCACGCCTTTGAGCCTCGGGCTCTTGTTGATGTAGCGATCGTAAAGCCAGTTGTTGTAGGCGCGGGCAATCCCGCAAGCCCAGTCATAGTCCTGTATTAAGCCAAATGCCAATCCGGCAGTGGGATAAAGAACGGCGGACTCGATGTTCCGGCTATCGAGGAAGTTGAGCCAAACCTCCGTGTTCGTTTCAAGCGCTTTATTCAATCCTTTCACCGTTCCGCGCGGCCAACCGTCCAGCGACGGAAACAGGGAAAAAATGGAGCGCTTCATGCCGGCGTAGGAGCCCTCGAAGAAACCGGCGATTTCGCCCTCGTTTTCGAGGACGTGACCGTCCGCGTCTATAATCTGCGCCGCGTTCATGTTCTCTACCTCATCACGCCTGTTATCCGGGTTGCAACTGCTTGGTCACATCCCTAGTCCACATTATTCATACTGTTTCAGCAGAGTAAAGCCGGGCCGCTCCTCAAGCCGGCGCTCGTTGACCGAGTCCGGCGGCTGGCATATGATTTGTGCATCTGGCCTGCGGCATTATTTTGGCGGTTTTGAAGGAGTCACCTACATGGCCAAGCTAAAACTCACAGTCGCCTGCGATCAGTACGACTACCTGCAACCGCTGCGCGACGGAAGAGTGCAGCCGGAGGGTCTTGATCTCAATCTTATCACCGTGGAGAGTGGCATCCGCCATCAACGGATGTACCACCATGGCGAGTACGACGCTTGCGAATTTTCCATGTCGTCATATCTCGTTGCCAAGAGTCAGGATGTGGGCTGGTTCCATGCCATTCCGTTTTTCCCGCGCCGTATGTTCAGCCATAAATTCTGCTTCATACGCGCCGGTTCGGGGATCAAGAAGCCGTCGGATTTGAAGGGAGGACGAATCGGTTTAAGAACGTACGAAAACACGCTCGCGTTGGTCGCCAAAGGCATGTTTCACAACAGCTACGGCCTGCCCATCACTGATGTAACGTGGGTCATCGTTAATAGAGAGCCCGTCGGCTCCAAGCTGCCGAGCTCCATCAAAGTCGAGCACGTCGACGGGAAACGCCGCTTGGAAGATTTGCTTGTGGAAGGGAAAGTGGATGCGGAGCTCGAACCGGATCTGCCGCAGGCGTGGCTTCGAGGCGAGGGAACAGTGGAGCGGCTCTTCGAAGATTTTGAAAATGAGGAGAGGAATTATTACAAGAAGACCAAGATTTTCCCAATCATGCATCCAATCGTCATCAAGACCGATATCCTAAAGAATGCTCCATGGGTCGCGACCAGCCTTTTTGAGGCATTCATGGCCTCACGCAGAGCCTACGATGAGTTCATGCAGCAGCCGCACCGGTTGAGCTTCGCCTGGGGCCGGTCTTACTTGGAAGAAGAGCGGCGGTTTTTCGGCAAGCATCCCTTCTACCAGGGGCTTAAAGAAAACTATCACGACATCCGGAACATGATCACTTTCGCAGAGCAGCAGGCGATGCTTGCCCGGCCTTTGACGGTCGAGGAGCTGTTTACGGAAAATACCCGAAATACATGAGTCAGGCCGAAAGCTTTGTAGCGAGGGCTGATCCGTCCTTCGCCGGATCCGCGGAAGTGACGTAGTGTGTTCTTCTCCCAAAGAAGACGAGTTCGACTTTATTTTTAAAGACCGCGAAAGAGTTAGGAGGATCTCATGACTGATTTTCGTATTATCGACGCCGACGGTCACGTAATGGAATTGGACGAGGAACTGCGTGAGTTTATCGGACCACCCTACCGCGACTTGGAGTGGCATAAGAGTTACTCCTTCTGGCCGGGGCTCACGATGGACGGGTATCTTCGTTCGCTTCGGCAACCCGGCGGATGGGCCGGGGGCGGCACCGGCCCCAACGCTCACCATTGGTTGAATTTCCTCGACAAGAACATGATCGAGATCACTGTTCTCTATCCAACTCAGGGTCTGACACACGCGGCAATTCAAGACAGAGACTGGGCCATCTGCATGGCACGCGCCTATAATGATTGGCTATATAATAAATTCATGAAGGTGAGTCCCCGCCTGATCGGTGTGGCGCTGCTGCCGGTGCAGGATATATCGGAAGCCGTAAAAGAGCTTCGTCGCTGTGTGAACGATCTCGGCATGGTCGGCGCCGTTCTGCCCGCCGTTGCGCCGGCGGGGAGACTCTTCAGCGGGCCCGAATTTTATCCGCTCTGGGAAGAAGCGCAGAAACTAGATGTGCCGATCTCCACCCACGGCGGCCTAAGCATGCCGGCGCTGGGACTCGATCTTCTGGGGAATTTCACAATCGCCCATACGCTCGAGCATCCGTTCGCCCAGATGCGCCAGTTCGTGAGCTTGATGTTTGAAGGTGTCTTCGAGCTCTTCCCCGATTTCCGCTTCGGTTGCCTCGAATGCGGTGTCGGCTGGGTGCCTTACATGATGGACCGCATGGATGAAGAACAGGAGAGAAAAGGACGCTACTCTCCCCGGTGCAAGCTCAAACCAAGCGACTACGTGAAAAAAGGCAACATCTTTTTTGCGGTCGAAGTCGACGAATCCGCTTTGCCTCTTGCGGCGCAAGTGGGGAACCCGAATTCGTTAATTTGGGCATCCGATTATCCACATGAACGAGATCAGCGCGATTTCAGCCAAGACATCCCCAACTTAATCAACCGCAAGGATGTCAGCGACGAACTGAAGCAAAAGATTTTTTGGGACAACCCGCTCCGCTTCTATCCCAGGCTGCGGGCAAGGGTCGAAAAGGGCGAGACAGTGAAAAAAGCCGTGGGCGCCAACCAATGGTAACCGATGATTTCATCACCGAGCTTTGGGGTCACGCGCAAGAGGTGCCAATGGAACAGCATCCATGGTTCCAAGGCATTTTGCAGCATCGTTGGAGCCGGAAGCAAATCATCCTTGGCGAAGTCCAACATTATCTTCGTGTCCGCACCAATCCGATCTTCTTCGGCTATATGGCGGTCAACGCCGTTTCCGCCAAGGAATACGAGCTGATAAACGTTGTGCTGGAAAACTTCATGGAAGAGTTGGGCGGCCGGCGCACACACGTTGACATCATGCTCCAGTTTCTCGAAGAGGGCGGTATCTCCCGGGAAGAGGCGGACCTGGCCGAGCCGGCTCCAGGAACATTGGCCGCTATTGAAATGATCATCGGCTGCTGCCAGCGCCGTTCGGCGCTTGAAGGCGTTGCGATGCTTAGCTTCGTCGAGAGCCAACTTGGCGGGCCGGGAAAAATCTCCGAAAAAGTCTATCGGGAATTGACCGCCCACTACGGGTTCTCACCCCGGGCGGCCGAGACCTACAAACTCCACGCCGTACAAGACGAGGGACATGGCCAGCGGCAGATCGACGCGATACGCCTGCTCGCCAACGACGCTGCAACGGTGGATAAAGTCCGGGCCGCCGTCAAGTTGGGTCTCACCGCCTTTACATTGGAATGGGATGGACACGTCCAGGCGATGACCGGGAAGCGGGAATTCTGGGGCGGCATCTCGGACCTGCACCTCCGTCAACCTACGGTTCGCCTGCCGGAATTCCGAAAGCCATAGCCTTTCTGCAAGCCAAAGACTCGCGGCTCGCCTCTGAGTCCTTTTGAGCAGCCTGCTTGCAGAGTTTTTCGGCAACCTGCTAGGGCTAGATCTCTATGAACCGTCGCGAACTTGGGAAACCTGACGCCTTTCGCAACTCGCCAAGGTCGCGCGAATGACAAACCTAGGACCGGAAATCCCGCTGTGGGGTTGGATTTCATTCGGCCTTTTGGTCGTGGCGCTCCTCGCGATCGATCACATCGCGCATCACGGCGAACGGGCCGGTTCGCGCAAGGTAGCGATTGTATGGAGCATTATTTGGATCGCCGCCGGCTTGCTGTTTAATATAGTCGTCTGGTTATTTTTCGGCACACAGGCGGCCACTGAATACCTCGCCACGTACCTGATCGAGAAGGCGTTGAGCACGGACAACATGTTCCTCTTCTTGGTCGTGTTTGAGAGCCTGAACATCCCCAGAGAACAGCAGCACAAAACGCTCTTCTGGGGCATTCTCGGCGCCGTGTGTTTTCGCGGCCTTTTTATTTTTCTCGGCGCCGAAGCGCTCAGACGTTGGGAATGGATCACTTATATTTTTGGTGCTATCGTGCTGTTCGCTGCGTACCGTGCGTTTCGTCACGATCCGGCTAAGAGTGAGAAGAGTAAGCTGGTCGAGTGGCTTTCGAACCGAACGCCGATCACGGAAAGTACTCACGGGGGCCGGTTTATCGCCCGAGAAGAAGGACAGCTTGCAGCTACGCCTCTCGTTCTGGCGCTCATCGCAATTGAACTTACCGATATCATGATGGCGATTGACTCCGTCGCTGTTGCCTTTTCAATAAGCCGGAATCCATTTGTTATTTACACGTCGAATGTCTTTGCCATCCTTGGGCTCCGGGCATTGTATCTACTTCTAGCTCACACCATTGCCAAAGTTCGGTATCTCCACTACGGACTGGCTGTAGTCCTCGCTTTTGCCGGCATCAAGCTCATAGCTGATCCCATAATCAGCATATCTCCACTCGTCTCGATTATTTTTACAGCTTCAGTAATCGGAATAAGCATCTGGTTAAGCCTCAAAAAGCGCGCGCCGCGGGAAAAGTAGTCGCGCTTCCACCGCCATTGACAGCCTGTAGCCACTCTGTTATCCGATCAAGCAGATTCGGTCGCGGACCATCTGCCTGGACATACCTGTGGATCTAATCGTTCTCGCCGATCAGAAAACGTCTCGCTACGAGGCAAAGACTTCGACCCTTGGACGCTCGTTTGCGGCATTCATGTCCCGAGGAGGCAAGAAAATATGGCCATCGACGGAATGAAGGTTGTCGACCTCGACAGTCACTTGGTCGGTGATCTGGAAAACTGGGAAACCACGATCGAAGCAAAGTATAAATCCTACTTGCCTGTGAGACTTCCGACCAAAGAGAATGAGCGGCGCAAAACGCTGATCGGCAATCGAATCATGGTCGGTTCGGAACTCGGCCGCCACAAAGCCGACAAACAAGAATGGGTCCAGCCGCACGATCTCACGGCGCAGGGGCGGGTTCGGAATATGGATCTGGACGGTATCGACGTGGCCGTCCTTTCCCCTAATTCTCCGGCCCTGGATGTCCTCTGGTTCGTCGATGATCCGGAGCTTGCTGCCGCCTACGCTCGCGCCCAAAACAACTACATGAACTATTACGCCTCGCAGCAGCCGGGGCGCCTTATGTGGGCGGGCGTCGTTCCGCTGCAAGATCCCAAAGAAGCGATCAAGGAGCTCCGCCGTTCGAGGGAAATGGGCGGCAAGGCGCTCAACGTCAAAGCCACGCCGATTCCCGGCAAGGAATGGTGGGATCCCTATTTTGATCCGATCTTTAAAGAGCTCCAGGAACTGAAGATGCCGATCATCTTTCATGACACTAAGACCGGCTCCATGGGGCAGGAACGTTTCGCGAATAACTTCTTCTTTTCCCACATGGTCGGACGAACCATCGAGACCATGGTTTGTTTGATGATCTACTTATGTGGCGGCATCCTGGAGAAATTCCCGGATCTGAAAATCATCTGCCTGGAGACCGGCGCTTCGCAGATGCCGTGGTGGCTGTCGCGCATGGACGAACATTACGAAAAGCTGCCCCACCTGGTCCCATGGCTGAAAAAGGCGCCGACCGAGTACTTTAACAAAAGCGTTTACGTTGGCTGTGAACCGTTCGAAGACGGCTTGTTCGAATGGGCCGTCGAGTATCTCGGCGGCGATCGCCTCGTTTTGGCCACCGATTCACCGCATTGGGATTCATCGCAACCGGGGCGGGTTACGGGACCGATCTCGGCGAGCACGAAAATCTCCAAAGAGAACAAGCGCAAGGTGCTGGGCGAAAATGCCATCAACCTGCTCGCGCTGGGCCTCTGACGAAATGGATGTTAAGCACGGTGTGAATTGACAACCACGGGAATACGAACGCGGCCAGAAGCGCGCCTAAGGAGGATCGGAATGTACATTGACGGAGACAGCCATTATTGGCCGCTCAATTTTATCGACAAAGTATCTCACCCCGGACGCGGTTACGTCGAGGTGAAGAAGGATACGAGCGATTTTTACGTTCGCTTTGGCGAGCGAGTCCCGGGCGACATAGCGACCTACTATCGGGACGGCAATAAAATCCATTCCTTCAAAGAAGGGCGGTGGAGCATCTCGCTCCGCGCCGAATTCATGAAAAAAGACGGCTTCGATGTGCAGGTGCTGATTCCCGACAACCGGCCCCTCATTTATGAAGTCGATCGAGAATTGGGAAACCAACTCGCTCGCGCGTACAACGACACGGCGGCGGAAGATATCAAAGGTGACGACCGTTTCATCGGGGTCGCGTGGATCTATCTGCCGGACATTCAGGAGTCGGTTCGCGAACTGCGCCGGGCGGTCAAAGATCTGGGCATGAAAGCGGTCAAGCTCAACGGCGGTTATGGCGACGGCGACCTCGATAGCGAAGCGTTATGGCCGCTCTATGAAGAAATTTCGAAGCTGGACATTCCCATCCTGCTTCATCCGGCGGCGCGGGTTTTCGAAATCCAGCACAGTCATCCTTGGCTCGTGGGGAGCGAACGCTATCAGGGTTTTCCGCACTTCCCGACGGCGCTGGGATTTCCGTTGACATATATGGTCAGCATCGCCAGGCTGATTTTCAGCGGCGTGCTCGATCGCTTCCCGACTCTCAAATTTGCCTTCTTCGAAGGCGGCACTGGTTGGGTTCCATGGTTGATGCAAACGCTCGATCAACATACGCCGGGGGAGGCGAGCATCTCGGTTGCGGTGCAGCAGTTCTTTGATGGCAAATCCAGGATCAAGAAGACGCCGAGTCAATATTTCGATCAATTCTATATCGCGGCCGTCTCTTGGGAGAAGTATCTTCCCGAAACGATCAAAGGCTGGCCGAATCACAACATCATCATCGGCAGCGACTTCGACCATGGCGACGCCGTAGCGACATGGCCGAAAACAGTCGAAGTGATCAAGACGATGCCGGGGCTCTCGGAGCACGATAAAGAAAAGGTGCTCGGCGGAAATGCCATGCGTCTTTTCAATATCGGCGGCAGTGGCGCTGTAAGGCACTGAACAACTGCTGCGAAGCAAACTCTTCATCCGACGGGCGTCGGCGATAGATTTTAGACCTTGCCCGCGCGGAGGTGTGGCGAAGGTCTGCGCACGCTGCACTTCCATTGACAAACCGCATCGCATTGGATAATTCTTTCTGCATAAAATTTTGCATAACCTTTAGGAGGACTCCATGCCCAAGAGTCTCAGGACCTTTCTTGAAGATTGCCAAAGGGAGATTCCCAATGAAGTGATTCACATCACAAAAGAGGTGAATCCGGCGAACTACGATGTCACCGCGATTATCAAGCATTTAGGAGAGCACAAGAAGTTTCCCATCATCATTTTCGATAAGCCCTTGAACTTGAATGGCCGCGTGGGTCCCATCAAGCTGACGATGAACTGTGAGATCTCGCAGCGGAAAACCCAGATTGCTCTGGGAATGCCGAAAGAGGCAAGCCGTCCGCAGATGGCGGAGAAGTGTCTTGAGATGGAAGAGCATCGAATTCCTCCAAGCATCGTTAATAAAAAGGACGCTCCGGTCAAGGAAAACGTCAGGGTGGGCAAAGACGTGGATCTCTACGAGATCCCGATCATGAGACACCACGAAATGGACGGCGGCCCATATATCGTTTTATCGACCGTCACCAAGGACAGAAAGACCGGAATTTATAACTGCTCGTATCACCGGATGGAGGTGAAGTCGAAAAACACGACGGCGCTCTACGCGTCGCCGCGCCATTTGTGGAGGATCTATCGGGACTACGAGCAGCAAAATTTAGAGATGCCCGTCGCGACGGTGCTCGGACATCATCCGGCGTTCCACATGGGCGCCTGCTATAGCGGGCCCTTCGAAGTCAGCGAGTATGACGTTATCGGCGGCTATTTGGGCGAGCCTCTCCGCTTGACCCCATCGGAGACCTTTGGCGAGGATCTGCTGATTCCCGCCGATGCCGAGATCGTCATTGAGGGCGTGCTCATCCCGAACAAGCGAGTGGTCGAAGGGCCGTTCGGTGAAGCGCCGGGCTACCTCGGGCCGCAGCGCTATACGACTTGCGCCGAGTATCAGGTTAGGGCGATCAATTATCGGAACGGCGCCATGTATCAGTCGGTCATTACGCCCGAAGGCGACAAGCCGTGGATGGATCTGCCGCGCGAAGGCGCTTACCTGCGGCGCTGCCGCGAGGCGGTTCCCGGGGTCACGGCGGTATGCAAGCAAGGGCGTCACGCTCACTACAATGTTTTCATTTCGATGAAGAAGATGTCCGAGGGCGACCCCGGACGCGCCGCGGCCGCCGCTCTTACGTTTGATCACACGAAGAACGTCTTTGTTTTCGACGACGACATCGACGTCTTCAATCCGACGGATATTCTCTGGGCCATCGCTACTCGCGTGCAGCCGCACAGACAGATCTCGATCCTGCAGCCGCTATTTCGCGGCAATTTCCTCGATCCTTCTCTGGTCGACGAGATCAAGACATCGGGGATGATTGTCGATGCAACGAAACCGTTGGATCGACCGTTCTCTCCCGTATCGAAGTGTCCGGATGACGCTATGGCGCGCATCAAGCTGGAAGAGTACGTTCCCGGCGAGGTGTTGCAGCACATACCGACCGACCGGACCACTTACTGGGCGTAAACCTATGCGGCTATCGCCACTATGACAAGCGGGCGCGTGATCCCTGAAAGCACCGGGATTAGGGCGAGCGCCGCAAAGTCACGCTGGAGGATTCGATTGAATCTGCTTTAGAATCAAAAATCTAAAATCCAAAATCGAAAATAATTGTGAGGTAAGCAATGGGCCAGGCTGTAGAAATAACTTGTCCGAAATGCACAAAAATCTTTGTCGCCAATCCCCATATGCTGGGCTCCGACATGGATTTTCATTGCCCGTTCTGCGATCTTTACTTCCCGGAAAAAGATAGTCCAAAGATTCGCAAGTAAACCATTATCGACGGCTCGCCAGCTGATGGCGGCGCCTTTTTTCAGTTACTTTCTAAAATGAAGAGAGCGATAGCATTAAACACGGTGGGCAAGAGCGCTCGCCGGGTCGACGGAGTCGAAAAGGTAACCGGAAAAGCCGTTTACACGGGAGATGTCGAACTGCCGGGTATGGCCTATGCAAAAATTCTCCGGAGCCCGGTGGCGCATGCCAAGCTGGTCAAGGTCGATGCGTCGCGAGCGGCAAACCTCACCGGGGTCATCGCGGCACTAACGCGCGACGACATCATGGATTTCAATTATCGATATGGCGCGACCTACAAAGACCAATGTATCGTCGCCGTCGATAAAGTCAGATACGTCGGCGATCCCGTTGCGGCGGTTTTGGCCGCAGATCCGGCGACGGCGGAGGAGGCGCTCGAGCTTATCGACGTCGAGTATGAAGAGCTGCCTAAAGTGACTGGTATCGACGAAGCGATCGCCGAGGGCGCGCCAATGGTTCACGAAGGCGATGTCGCGCGAGCGGAGCTTCGAGGCTCGACTTACGGCGCCCCCGAACGATTCAAAGGAACCAATGTCTGCTACTATTTTGGTTATGAACGGGGAAACCTCGAAGCGGCTTTCAAGCAGGCGGACTTCGTGTTCGAGGACACGTTCCGCTTTCACAAGGTGCAGCACTATTCGCTGGAGCCGCATACGAACATCGCATACTACGACGGCGAGAAATTCACGATCTGGAGCTCATGCCAGGACCCGTTCACCTTGCGCGATCATCTGTCCGGAATCTTTCGATTACCGCTGAGCCGCATTCGCGTCATCGTTCCATACGTTGGCGGCGGCTACGGCGGCAAACTTTACGTAAAGGCCGAACCGATCGCGGCCGCGCTTTCGTGGAAGACCGGCCGGCCGGTGAAACTGGTGTTGTCGATTGGTGAAAGCTTCAAGACGGTCACGCGTCACGGGGCTCGTGTGAAGCTTAAAACAGGAATCATGCGCGACGGCCGGCTAGTCGCCAGGGAATGCCAGATTTTCACCGACACAGGCGGCTATGCGGACGCGGGTCCACGGGTAACCCAGAAGGCCGGTTATCGATCGTTGGGCCCTTATCGGATTCCACACGCGAAGGTCGAAGCCCACGGTGTTTACACCAATACCGTGCCGGCCGGGGCTTTCCGCGGGTTCGGCGGAGTACAGGTCACCTGGGCCTATGAATCGCAAATGGACATGATGGCCGAACGGCTCGGTATCGATCCTGTGGACCTGCGCCTGAAGAATCTTTTGAAAAAGGGTGAGATTTACACGGCGGGGGATACGCCGGTCGATTGCGATTTAAAGGAAGGGTTACTGAAAGTCGCCGGCGCTCTGAAGTGGAAACAGAAGTCCACCAAACCCAATACCGGCAAAGGCATCGGCATGTGCATGAAGGATGCGGGCGGAACCTACAAGGTTGCCGGCGCCGGCGTAAGGATTTCGTCCGATGGCAGCGTTGTACTGTTAACCGGGACCGTAGAGATTGGCCAGGGGCCGCGTACCGCGTTGAGCCAGATTGTCGCTGAAGAGTTGGCGACGACTCTGGACCAGGTGACGGTCGCGCAACTGGATACCGACGTGACGCCTTACGACATTTCGACAAGTGCCAGCAGTTCCACGGTCGTTATGGGGTTAGCCTGTCAGAGGGCCGCTCAGGATGCCAAAAAACAGTTGCTGGGATGCGCGGCCAAGGTTCTCAAGGAGAAAGGAAGCTCATTGACCCTAAGAGACGGCGCGATTCATACGCAGAAGGGTCAAACTATGCCCTACGGCAAGATCATTGTGGAATTCTTCGGCAGCAAGGCCGGCGAGATCATAGGGAAGGGCCTTTATCGCGACAAGCGAAGCGCAAAAGCCGTCCTCGGATCGCCGACGACCTTCTGGGAAGTCGGTTGGGGCGGAGTGGAAGTAGAAGTGGATTCTGAAACCGGCGAGATCAAGCTGTTGAATTACATATCGGTAGCAGACGTGGGAAGAGCGATTAATCCGGAACAGGTTCACGGCCAGGACGAGGGGGCTGTGATGTTCGGCATCGGCCACACTCTGATGGAGGAGATGATCTACGAAGACGGCCAGCTCCTGAATCCCAACCTTATCGATTACCGCGTGCCCACCTTTGAGAATCTGCCGAAAAAATTTTCCACTTACTTGATCGAGAATGGCAACGGCCCGGGACCTTTCGGAGCCAAAGGGATGGGGGAGGGCGGGTTACTGCCGGTCGCATCGGCTGTTGCAAACGCGGTCCGGCAAGCGGTCGGCGTCCGGATTCAGGATCTCCCGTTGACACCGCCCAAAGTGTGGCGTGCTTTACAAAAGAAGCGGCAAGCTAAGTAGCCTTCGCTCACTCTCTCCCGGCTTGTGCACGGGTCATACTTCCTCGCCCTCCGTGTGCTTCCTCAACGGGGGGCACCCACTACAGGGCTAAGACCTCGCCGCACCGGTTGCAGGTCGCCAGTTTCGGGTCGGTTTTCATGGCCGCCGTGGCTCTGGTGACGGCGTCTGAAGGATCGTCAAATCTCACCCTAGTTTCATAAAGTGTGTTGCTGCACTGCTCGCAAACCCAGACGAACCGATCGATTTCGCTGGGTTGGCGCTTTCGCTCAACGACGAAGGTCCACGAGCCTTCCCGGCGCCGCGGCGAGTGCGGTATATTGCCGGGCAGGAGAAACATTTCGCCTGCTTTTAGCAGCGCCATCTGTTGCTTGCCGTCGCGCATGACATAATGGAGATTGAGCTCGCCCTCGAGTTGATAAAAGATCTCATCTCCCGGATTGATGTGAAAATCCTTGCGCCGGTTGGGCCCGCGAGTGACGAAGGCGATGAAGTCGGAATCTTCCCAGATCACTCTCCGCTGTCCCCAGTTGGCGCGGTTCTCATCGATCCACCGGCGCAAATCGAAACCTTGAA
>JBOHVS010000002.1:0-14770 GCA_050735975.1 Binatia bacterium
AATTGCAGTTAAAGATAAAATCCAAATTGTGAATGAGGTTGATCATGATCGGCGCGCTGGTCACGGCGATATAGCGCGCGGGCTGGCTCCCGCTGCCGTTGAAATGCTGATGCAATGTGTTCAGCGGGGGAGAAAAAAGCGAGCCCTCCTGCCATTCGAACGTGCGCTTGGGACCCCCTTCATTCCAGATCGTCGTGGCGCCCCGGCCGCTGACGATATAAATCAGCTCTTCGAAGAGGTGCTTCTGGGGTTTAAGATTCGCCCCCGGGGGAATTTCACAGATATAAGCATCGTCGGTTTCGCCCGTACCCTCCAAACAGATGCGTACTCCCAATCCGCCCTTCCGCTCCCACGGATGCAGCGGAACGGTCTTGACATCCTCGATGAAAAACCCCTCCATCAGAGCCATCCCTTCCGACTCAATCCACTTCCGGTAAGAACTTTTCTTCTCAGCAATCGGTTGAGTCGAAGTCTTCGGCTCGTTCATATCTGCCCACTCCAATCACTTTTTTTAATTTCTTAAAATTGACCAATGGCCGCTCTTAGCCGTATGGCATTCAAATATGCACACCTGACAATCTATCGCTGCAGCAGCGAACCTCCGCCAGAAATTTGCTTGTATGCTTCGGTTGCTTCCTTATCTCTAGGCAGTTCCTTCAGCGCTTTATCCTGTTCTTCAGGCGTTAGCGGAAATGCTTCCTCACCGGTCATTTTGGTAAAAGTCTTTGCCCATTCGGGATCGGCGAAGGTTTTCCGAAAAGCTTCTCGCAAAATCTCTGCTTGTTGGCGTGGCGTCCGAGGAGGTAAAATGTTGGGACTGCCAACGAGTCTCAGGTTAGTCACCAATGTGAAAACCCTTCTTTCAATATCGCTCTTGATAAAGGTGTGGATTGCAGGCAGATTTTTATACGCCGGATGCTGAGAACGATAACCTTTAGGAATCTCGAGAACGGCGTGAAAGTCCATTAACTTTTTGTCTATCCAGTCCGCTGACCGCCTCGGAACGTTGTCTGCCACCGACGCCCTGGCATCCACTTCTCCTCGTTCCACAGCGAGATCCAGCTCCGGACCTGTGAATCCGGATACAAACTTCGGATCCCTCAGATTTAGTAGCCACGCAAAAAGGCGACCGTAAACATAAATCTCGTGCCCTACGGACTGCCCACCGATCCTTACTCCGTTGGCTGCCTGAAGCTTTTCCAAATTGTCAAAGCCTCGATTCCCATTGGTGACGAAAACATAACTTGTATTGCTGTTAGCAGAGCCCAAATATGTAAATTTGTCGATATCGTAGTTCACTCCAGTTGCGCCTAGAACCGCTGAAGAGATGAAACCCGCCCCAATGTTCCCGATTGTCAAGCCATCGGGAGAAGCGACCTGATACATGTGGTTTGCCGCTTTTCTACCTCCTGCTCCCGGCATTGATTGGAGAACAATTGTGGGATTCCCGGGAATATATTTCCGGAGAAAAGGGATCATACTCCTAACCCGCTGATCTCCAGTCCCTCCCGGACCTCGCCCCGAAATGATAGTGATCGTCTTCCCCTGGTAAAACGTCTGAGAAGACGCATCAGAAGATATTGCTCCCACCAGAATCAAACTCAGGAACATGATTACCAGAAACATAGCCACCTCCGTATTGTTATGTGCTCTCCCGATCCATAAACTAGATTGACGTGAGTGAACGATGTGCTTTCACGACCGCCCCAACGCATCAAATGCGTCATCAAGTTATCTACATTGCCACCGGCTCTTCTTACAACAGTCTATTACCCATAAAAGTGATGACGTTGCCCGACAATATTTTCTGCTTCACCTCAGAGGAAAGAAAGTCAAGTGAATTGATTCGCGACGCTGTATCCAAATGGCCGTCATCGTGTGGATAATCGGATCCGAAGAAGAGATGATCGGCCCCGAGTTCCTCAATTGCGCAAGTAAGTCTCTTCCCGCCTTCCTCTAGCAGCAGGTCGTCGACCACGAAATAAAACCGATCGAAGTATTTATCAATAGGCGCGCTGAGCACATCCTGCAGATAGCCGATCTGCTCCACGTTTTCCTCAACCCGATGTTTAAAATTGACGGCGAACTCCGCGCCGGCTTCGAGAAAGGCAAAGTTCAATTCGGGGAAAGAGTCCATGAGCCCGCCAAACATGAGATTGATCATGTTGGTGCAGTATTCGAACGGCTGGGAGACGATGCGCCTCCCCGCCGTGCCGTCAGGCCCCAGGACCGAGAGCCGTTCCTGTCCCACCCATGGACCGGCGAAACTGCCAATATGCACGATGATACCGCGAATGCCAAGCTCCCGCACTTTGTCGTAAAAGTTCCACCAGTGAGGATCGGCGATGTCGATCCCGTTCCAGTTCGTTGGCATGAGAAACGTGAGCATGCCGAGTTCCTTCACGCATCTTTCCAATTCCTTTATGGCTGCGGGGATGTCTTGTAGAGGCAGTTGCGGCGCTCCCGTGAACATCTTCGGGTAAGGCTTCATGAAAGTGTTATATATAAAATTATTGGATGCTCGGATGAAGGCAGCACCCGCCCCGGGCTCGATATAGTTAAACATGCCGACGGTACCGGCGGAGACGAACTGAAAGTCAATCCCCGCTTCCTTGACCTGGCCGTATCTTACCGCGGCGTCGTATTCAGCGGCGCGCCATTGTGATTTTCCTTCCTTGTCGGAGATTTGCCGCTCCCCAACCGTCAGCACGCTGATGATCTTGTTATCGAAAATCCGTCTGATGTTGCCTTTTGAGTCCGTGTAGGATCGGGGTCGCAAGTGCTCGTACTCCGGATCGATTACGTAATCTTCGCGCCTCGGACGCGAATGGGAATCCAAATCGATAACCATCATGCTATCTTCTACCTCCGTTTGGGTCTTTCTTGATTACAGAGATCAACGATTATACGAGCGTAGACACAGGCCGCCTGGTACAACGCCTCGATCGCAAACGAGCGTTTGTGAGAATGGCGCTCCGAGCGCGGACCATAAGTCAACGCGGGGATACCCAGCTCATTGAAGATATTGACGTCGCGCCACATGCTGCACGTCGCCGGATTCGGCGCAGGAGGCTCACTCCCAAAGGTGGACCGGTGTGCCCTCAAGACGGCCTCCTTTAAGCGATCGACATTCTTGGCTTCGTAACCGCGCCGGAAATGATAGAGCTCGATTGCAGCGGGAGGGACGCCCGCTGCCTGCAAGGCATCCCGGATATCTTCTTTTATGTCGAGAGGATTCTGGTCGGGCACGATAAAAGCGCCGAGGTACAGGCTGCAAACCTCGGGTGTTCCACCGATGCCTGTAGAATCGCCGCCGCGAATAGCTCCCACCTGGGCCTTAGGAATCACCGGTCCACTAGCGGCCTGATACAAGTACCGCTTTTGATACTGCGCGGCCCAGCGCTCCAGAGCTGCTATCCCCGCCGCGGCCCGGACAATCATGTTAGGGCTTTCCTCCATCGTTGTACGATCGGGCAGGTATGGAGTGTAAAAGCCCGGCTGCTCGGAAAGCCAAGTGATCTTGAACCAGGCCTCGCCTGCCTCTACGGTAACGATGCTGAACCCTGTACCCTCCGCAACCAGCGCATAGTCCGCCACGCCGCCGTGGGTTACCAGAAATCTGGCGCCCAGATCTTTGGTCTCGAGCACGGTCCCGGGAGGATCGTCGCTCGGCTCTCGACTTGTTTCACCCACGACCCCGCTGAGCAGGAGATCTCCTTTAAGCGATACACCCGTGGCTTTCACTCCTTTGGCGGCGATCAGAAAAGCCGCCAGCGGCCCTTTGTCATTAACGATGCCTTCTCCAACCAATTCGTCTCCTTCGATCCACGCCTTGTGAAAGATGTCTGCAGTGGGGTCCCGGCGGCGCCAAATGTCCCACGAGCGAACCGCTGTATCCATGTGGCTGTTGAAAATGAGACTGCATCCGCCCCCCGTTCCCGGCAAAGTTCCAATGACGTTAAAACGGTCTGACAGAAGGCCAGTTTTCCGCGCTTTGAAACCCTCACGACCGAGCCAGTCGTAAATGTATTCGGCGACCCGGGCCTCGGTTGGACCCGCGCTATCGATGTTGCAGATAGCGAGGGCCAGATTGACCAACTCGTTTCGGTCGATACACTTCGCGGCGTCATCAGCTAATGACATTTTTTTTCCTCGCGCTTAGACTTTCGCATAGAGGGTCACATCCCGCCACTCAACGCTCCGCGCTGTTCTGTTGTCGTAACTTGCGCATGAAACCGCACCTGCATCAATCATGAGGCGACACTCAGGTCTACTGAACCGCCCAGCAGGGCAATGCAACAGGGATGGGATGAGTATCTTTGCAATCCGGCACCTGCGTTACTATAGAATTTCAGGAGCCGTCCAATATAGATTTCTAATCTGCTTATTAATATTCCTAATACTTGCCGTATACCAATGAACAATAATAAAGTAAGCCCTGGTGGACACTTATCGATTTCAAGTGTTTTTGGAATGCGCGCGGTTAAAGAACTTTTCTCGAGCCGCCGAGGTTCTCCATCTAAGTCAGCCATCCATTTCTCTCCACATACGCCAGCTCGAGGATTGGTGCGGGACGAATCTTTTTCAGCGGCGGGGACGACGAGTGGTTCTAACTGATGCTGGCCAGCTTCTCAAAGATCACGCGCAACGTGTGCTCACGGATTTAGAAATGGCTCAGCAGGACGTGCAGGAGCTGTTGGGCCTCGGGCGAGGCCGGCTGGCGGTGGCGGGTGCCGGGCTTCCTGGAACCTACATGCTTCCTAAGGCCCTCAGTATGTTCAAGCTTCTGTATCCGAAGCTTGACATCTATATGAATTTTGGCGTCTCCTCCCAAATTGAACAGCTGCTCCAGGATGACGTTGTTGAACTGGCTATGTTCAGCAGAAAGCCGAGAGTCGCTGGAATGAGATACGAACCTTATGCGACATCCGGAATGGTGATAGCGGCGCCTCCAGGACACCCGCTAACGCGAAAACAGCGGGTGACCCTTAAAGAAATTGCGCGAGAACCTCTTATCTTGCGCGAGCCTGAGTCGGCAGGAGGGGAATTAGTCCGTCTCTATTTTGCTCGAAAGAAACTACCTATCAAAATCGCAATGGAGCTTTCCAGCCATGAAGCGATAAAAGTCGCCGTGGCGGAAGGATTTGGGATAACCGTGATTGCAAGGCGCTGGTTGGCCAATGAATTGGCACTGAAGACGATTTCGATTATCGATGTCCCCAGTCTTAAACTTTCGATCGATCACTGGATCATTTACCGCGAGCGCAGGGTTCTCTCGCAGGCGGCGAAAACTTTCGTGCAGTTTCTACGCGACAAAAAACCCGAGTTAATGAAAATTTTGGTGTAGATTGCCGCACAGACGACCTGCATAGTAGCTCGACATCCGGATCAGGACGGCATCGTAACCCACGAGCTGCAGAAGAGATGTCTCGAACGCCTTCTGGGGCGAGAGTCCGGGCCAAAAGGCGAAAACCGGGGGGGAAAAAGGGACTACCTCTCTGGAGGCCAGCCAGCCTCGGCCAGTTTATTCTGTAATTCGAGGCGATCGCTATCGTCGAGTTGCTTCGCGGGCCAACGAGGATAGAGCGCCATTTGTATGCCGCGCACGCGGTAGAGCTCCTTAAAGGCGGTACGTCCGACTTTTTTCACTAAATCCGAAACAACGATATACAGCTTTTTGACCCGTTCCTCTAACCCTGTCACCTTATCCCTTTCTTTGGCCACCGCGGAATTCCACAATTCGACGCAGAGTTCGGGGAAAACGCTGGCCATCGGCGCTATCGTGCCCCGTATCCCCAACTCCGCTCCGGCCGCCATGTCCATGGGCGAGCCGGGAAAGACGCCGAAGTCGTGGCCTTTGAGGGCCGCGAGATATCTTGACGATTCGTCGATCGTTCCCCACGCCAGTTTGATTCCTTTTATGTTCGGAACCTGTTCGACCAAGCGCGCGGCATAGTCGGGAGTGATATCGATCCCGGCGTAGCGTTTGTTGTTATAGATGTAGATCGGCAGCGATCCCGCACGAGCGACGGCCTTGTAATGCTCCGTAATTTCGTATTCGTTATGATCTGTGTAGTAGTAGGGTGGAACGATCAAAAGCGCGTCCGCCCCGATGCGCGCGCTATGCGCCGAAAGCTGGAGAACCGTCTGAATATCCGGGGCGCCGACGTGCACGACCACAGGAATCTTGCCCGCGGCTTGCTCGACAGCGATCTCTGCGGCCCTCATTCTCTGATCCGGCCTCATTACGGGACCTTGCCCGTAAGAACCGGCGACCATCAAGCCATCGACGTTCGCCTTCAACTCGAAGTAGAGAACTTCGCGGAAAACTCGCTCGTCCAACTCGCCTTTGAGATCAAAAGGGGTCGGCAAAGGAATGACGGTTCCGCTGAGATTGGGCATGCGATCCTCCTAAAACTCGACAAAGGCTGAAACGACATCACCTGCAGCGATTGGAGAAAGGGGGCATAGAGATCGTCGAGCCAGATCATCGGCTTGCCTTGCAAGTATGAATCGGATTGGGACCATCGTATTGCGGCGCGCGGGCTCGATCTCCCGGCTGTATGAGCTGGAATGAGAGAAGCATGATGCGGCTGGTCATCTCGCTCTCTGGCATCCCCCGATTGACCAAGCGTGATGACGCGTCTCTACTGCCCAACGAGGGGCTCAGGCGTAGCGCCGATAGACGCCGTCGTAAAAGTTGCCGATCATCTGGACGGCGATGCGTCCGCAGTATTCCAGCGGCCAGCCGGCGCGTTCGCTGCCATACCCTTCTTGGAGGGCAACTTCTAAAATCGCTTGGTTCGTGCCGCCGTGGTCTTCGTCGAGATCGGCTTCTTCGTGAATACGGAAGTACTTCATGTCGTCGGCGGTGAGTCCATATTTGGGTAAGCTTTCGCGGAAGTCGCGCGAGATGAAGCCGAAGATCTCTTCTTCCATGTGCACAGCGAAACATTCTGCCAGCGGGATATCGATCCATGAACGGACAAAGAAGTCGACCAGACCTCGCGCTTCCGGTATGATCTCGCACTCGATCATGTCTTCCGTTGTAACGCCCAAGGCTTTACCCAGGATGGGCAGCATGCGCGCGTGGCCGCCGATCGCCGGGGTGGTAAATTCCTCGCCGATCTTTTGCGCGATACGATCTTCCAGCTCAGGGTGCCTTTTAAAAAAACCAACGAATTGATGATAAACGGTCGCCATCCCCGTGTTGACCTCGAGCGCGAACGAATACCAATTCGTAATCCAACCTTGAAGCCGTTTGCGCGATAGCGTGCCAGCGCGCAAGTCGGTGAAAAATGGCGACGGTTTGACCTCGTCATGGTAAGTGTCGAGGATGATCTTCCTGATCGATTCGGTTTTGTTTTTTGCTTCCTGCGCCGTCATTTTGATATGTTCGGCCATAATTAAAATCCTCGCTCGTTGACAAATATTGTTGTAGCCGGAGACATTATTCGATGTTCGTTGAAATTGTCAACCTTTGGTCGGAAAGGGAAAAACACGAATTCACCGGACAATATGCTGGCGATGGTCGCCTGCCGCCTCATGCGGTCAGCCGTTATGACCGTCGCGTCTTTCATCTCTCCTGAATGCTTTCATTATCTCAAACAGATCAGGAAAAGCTCACTTGACTCGAAGACTCTTTCGGGAGTATTCGGTCAGTTAGCCGTTTGAATAGTTCCGTTCAGAGCGAGACGGACGCACGCATTCCAAACGCGAAAGGAGCGCTCATATTAATGCAATATGCAAATAACGAAACAATCGACACCTACCACAACTGGCAGCAAGCGCAGAAGATTCCGATTAA
Source organism: Binatia bacterium (assembly GCA_050735975.1). Taxonomy (GTDB): domain Bacteria; phylum Desulfobacterota; class Binatia; order UBA9968; family UBA9968; genus DATMBL01. The sequence goes on from JBOHVS010000002.1 coordinate 7,808, forward strand.
CACCGGTTTCTTCATTGAAGACTTGAGGAAGGTCGAGTTGGCACCGTGGGATTTGAAGGGCGGCGCTGCGCTGGAACAGCTGGCGTTACCGGTTCGTAGTCCTCAACAGTGACACGCCGGTGGACGTAAGCGCGAAACAAGGCGGCGCGCAGATCGAATATGAGGATGAAGAGCGGCAAATCCACGAAATCTTCGAATCGGCGCTCGCAAAAGCGGGCGCCCCATGCCATATGGGAAGCATGGTGCCTTGGTGCCAGCACAAGGATTCCGCTGGAATCCATGCCGCCTGATCGGGAGAACCGTTTGAGTTCGACGCCCAATCTTTCGACAACCCCATCATCACCCACAGTAGAGAAACAGACAGCTAAGATGGAAGCGAATCCGGAAAGAAGGAGTCACCGTGGAACAGGAAATCTTCGATGACTTGCGTCAATTTATCGACGCCTCTAAAAAGTTCAGCGAATGGCGGGAGATCAAGGGCGCGGATTGGAATCTCGAAATCGGGGCACTGCTTGAGGCAGCCGCAGAAACGATTCCTCAGCCGCCGCTACTGATTTTCGACCAGATCAAGGATTATCCCGCGGGGTTCCGTGTTTTAGGCTTGGCTTTTACTGCCTACCGCCGTGTTGCACTGGCATTGGGCCTGCCTCCGGAACGGAGCAAACTGGAACTGGTGCGGTTGGCGTCGCGCAAAATCGGCTCGGCCCGACCGATTCCGCCGCAGGAAGTCTCACGCGCTCCGGTGCTGGAAAATGTCATGACCGGCTCCGACATCAATTTGTTTAAATTTCCTGCTCTGCGAAGCCACGAGGCGGACGGTGGACGTTATCTTGGGACGGGGGATGTGATGATCAACCGCGATCCCGAGAGCGGTTTTATCAACATGGGAACTTACCGGATGCAGCTTCATGATAGAAACCTGCTGGGCTTATGGATGAGTCCCGCCCAGCACGGCCGAATGATCTGCATGAAATACTGGGAGCAGGGAAAGAGTTGTCCCATCGTCGCGACATTCGGACAGGATCCGCTGACCTCTATGGCGTCCACCACGAAAATCCCCTGGGGACAATCCGAGCTCGATTATGTCGGCGGTCTCAGAGGGCGCCCTTTGGAGACTATCAAAGGGCCGGTGACCGGCCTTCCCATCCCTGCGCATGCGGAAATAGCGATCGAAGGAGAAGTCCCTCCGCCCAGTGAAGCGGCGCGCGATGAGGGCCCTTTCGGCGAATGGACGGGCTATTATTCCGGCGGCACCATCGGCACCGGGGAGCCACAACCGGTCATCAGGATTAAAGGCGTCTATCATCGCAACGATCCGATCATCGAAGATGAGGCCCCTCTTTGGCCCGGGGCTTACCGGGTGGATCTCAGCTTAAGAGCGGGAGTTTTATGGGATCAACTGGAGAGCGCGGGAATTCAGGATATCGTCGGCGTGTATGACCATACCAAATATTTTTGGGTCGTCTCCGTCAAGCAGCGCTACGCCGGACACGCTAAACAGGTGGGCCATGGAGTGATCGCCTCTTCAGCGTCTGCCAGACACGGCAGATATGTCGTTGTGGTCGATGAAGACATCGATCCCACTAATATGAAAGAAGTGCTCTGGGCGATGATGACCCGGATCGATCCCAAGACCGATATCGAGATTGTCGAAGATTGCTTGAGCACGCCTCTTGACCCGCGCATGACTCCCGATAAAAAAAAGAATCGCGACTACACGAGCAACCGCGCGATTTATTATGCCGTGCGGCCGTTTGGATGGCGCGAGAAATTTCCCAAGGTCTCCAGAACAGACCGGCAATTTCGGCAAGAGATTATCGACAAGTTTAGGGACATTCTGCCGTTCCCACGGGGCTGATGCTCTGCCGTTATCAACGGTCAAGGCAGGTATGAAAACTATGTTCGCGACCCAGGGTTTGATCGGTTCGCTCTTAATAAAAGGTCATCCTAGCGAGCGGCTAAAAGGGTATTTTGAATGTTTCCTCGGCGCTGAACGTGAGCCGCATAGAGCAATCCCTTTCTCTAAACGAACGGCGCCGCTGATCGCCGAAAAAAATCTGGAAAGCAGCTAAAAAAGGAGAGTGAGTTGAAGAGGGCGATCAACAATGTTTCGCAGGGGCAGCCGAGAATCGATCTGCGAGACAAAGTGACCGGTCAGGCGCAGTATGTCGAAGACCTGCCCGATCTGCCGTCTATGGCCTACGGCGCGACACTCTTAAGTCCGTACTCCCATGCCCGGATCTTATCCATCGATTCCTCCGCGGCCGAGAAATCTCCGGCTGTGCTGGCGGTGCTGGACCGGGAGCGTTTAGACGGGTTGAACCCGATGCTAACGGTGCCGCGGCACGAGCATCTCAAGTTGCACGACGATCAGACCTTCATCGCCGTCGACAAGGTGCGATTCGACGGGGAGCTGGTGGCGGTGGTGGTGGCTGAAGACCTGCGCAGCGCCCGCCAGGCGGTGGAACGGATTCGCGTGGAATACGACCCGTTGCCAGAGGTTTTCGATGCCGCGGAAGCGCTCGCTCCGAACGCGCCGATTCTCCACGACGATCGGGGCACAAACCTGCTTTTGGAAGACAAGCTGGAGTGGGGAAACGTGGAGGAAGGATTGCGGCTGGCCGACCATGTGTTCGAGGAGGTTTACACTTCTCCTTCGATGTTCCACCACCCGATGGAATGCATCGGCGGCTGCGTCGTCCGGTTCGTCAATGGCGAGATCGATCTCTGGGCGCCCACCAGCTCCCCTTTCCGGGATGCCAGCGAGATCGCCCATTTCTTCAAAATCGACCCGGAGAAAGTCCGGCTGCGCACGCCCTACATCGGCGGAGGCTTCGGTTCCAAAATACTGACGCCGGGGATGATCGCGGCGATCTTCCTTTCCAGAAAAATTGCGCGTCCGGTGCGCATGGTTCCACTAGCCGAGGAGAGCTTCAGGCAAAATTCCCGGCATGCGGAAGTGTACAAGGCAAAGATCGGCGTTAAAGCGGATGAGACATTGACGGCTCTCGATGTGGACCTGTTGGTGGATACCGGAGCGTATACCACCGGCGGCGCCACCGCGACTCACAATTCGGTTATTTCCGCCTGGGGCTGTTACCGCATCCCGCATTTGAGAATTGTCGGCCGCTGCGCTTACACCAACAAGGTGCCGGCGGGGCACACGCGCGCCACCGGCAAGGTTCAGACCACCTGGAGCATTGAATGCGCGATGGACAGCGTCGCCCGGCAAATGGGCATCGATCCGTTTGAGTTCCGCAAGAAAAACGTTTTGCTCAGGAATGAATTCGTGGCCAAGGGAACGCCGCTGATGGACACGGACTACCCGGATCTGATGGACCAGGCCCTTGCAGGAGTTCAGTGGAACGGAGTGTCGAACCAGGACCCGGCAAAAAGCGCGGCGGCCTCGGTTTCGCCTTGGGTTAGAGGACGCGGTATGGCTCTCAGCCTGCGGCACGGATCCCAGGGCGGCGGCCGGGCCTATGCCATGATGACTCTGGATACGCGCGGTCATGTGACCATCCAGCATAATGCGCCGGAGATCGGTCAGGGAACTCACAATCTTATGAGCGTGGTCGCGTCGCAGACCCTGGGCATTCCCCAAAGTCAAATCCGAGTGCGGCAACCCGACACCGCGGTGAATCTTCCATTTACCGGCGTCAGCGCCCAGCGCACGACGATGCAGATGGGAAAGGCCGTGCAGAACGCCAGCGAGACTCTGAAGCGCGAAATTCTCGCGCTGGCCGCTCAGGTCAAGGGCGGCGCGCCAGAAGAGTGGCAATTCTTGGATGGGCGCCTCTACCGGGCGGAGAACGGGTTTTCTCTCGATGAAATAATCCGCGCTCTCGGGGGCAATGCAGTTCTCAAGTGCGTGGGCTACAACAACGCCAAGCCGACTCAAAAGGATTCCGCTTTCAGCGGCATGGACCACTGGGCGCCGAGCGCTGCCGCCATCGAACTCGAGGTAAATCGCGAGACCGGCGAGCTGCGCATCCTGCGCTATGCGGTGATTGCGGACGCCGGCAAAGCCCTTCATTATCCGTCCGCCAAGGTGCAAGTCGAGGGCGGTGCCGTCATGGGATTCGGGCATGCTTTGTTCGAGGAAGTCGTTTATCAGGACAGACAAATGCAGAACGGTGATCCATTTCAGTACCGCCTGCCCGTTATGAAAGATATTCCCGAGATTTTTCACGCCTCGATGATTGAGAAGGAGGACGGCCCGGGGCCGTTCGGCTCCAAGGGAATGTCCCAGACCTCGATCGTCACCGTGGCTCCGGCGATCGGCAACGCCGTATGCGACGCTCTAGGAATCCGCTTGCGATCGCTGCCGATGTCACCGGAAAAAATTCTCCGGGCCATGGGGAAGCTATGACAAACAATCAAAATCTCTTTTTGCGGAGCGGCCGTGACCATCGCCGCCTGAACACGACGGCGGGCGCAAACTTTCGGTAACACGCTGATGCTGCCAACATTGCGCCTGTTGCAACCGACCACCGTATCCGAGGCCTCCGGAGCACTGGCGGAATTTGGAGACAATGCCAAGATCTATGCCGGTGGCGCCGAGATGTTGTTGCTGATGCGCCACGGATTGCTCCAGACCGCGGTCTTGATCAACGTCAAAAAAATCAACCAACTCGACCGCCTGACCTGGGATGGAAACGGGCTGCGAGTTGGCGCTTGCGTGACTCACCACGCGCTTGAAACCAGCGCTCTGGTGCGGGAGCACGCGCCTTCGTTCGCCCATGCCGAATCGCAAGTGGCGAACATACGAGTGAGAAATCAGGGAACGCTGGGAGGAAATCTCTGCTTTAATGATCCGCATTCTGACCCGGGTACGGTGCTGCTGGTTTACGAAGCTTCGGTTACGATAGGGAGCCGCCGGGGCGAGCGGCAGATGCCGTTGGATGGTTTCTTTCTGGATATGTACTCCACGGCTTTGGAACCGGACGAACTCTTGATGGAGGTTCAAATTCCTCCTCTGCCCAGCGGGATGCAAAGCGCCTATCTCCGCCTCCATCGCTATCAGCGACCGACGCTCGGCGTTGCTGCCGCTGTGATGATGAACGGGGGGACTATCGAAGAGACGAGACTGGCCGTTGGCTGCATCGGTCCGAGAGCTCAGCGACTACGAGAAACCGAGTTCAAGATCAAAGGGGCGCCGCCGAGTGACGCTGAAAAGATCGTTGTGGAGCAAAAGAGTTATTTCCGAGATCTCTTGCGGCCGGTGGACGATCTGTTAGGCAGTTCCGACTACAAGTTGCACATGACCGGCGTGATGGTTGCGGGGGCACTAAAAGCCGCTATCCAAGGGAGTGGGAATGGAAACCGTTGAGCTTCGAACGCAATCTACATTTAATCTATCTCTGACGGTGAATGGCAAAACCTGGAGCAGCGAGGTGCCGATCGAGGAGACCCTGTTGGACTTTTTACGGCTCCGTTGCAGGCTCACCGGAACCAAACGTTCGTGCGAATCCCAGGTCTGTGGGGCGTGCACGGTTTTGGTGGATAATCGCGCGGTCAGTTCGTGCAACTATCTAGCCTTCGAAGCCCATGGAAAATCGGTACTCACGATTGAGGGGCTGGCGAATGGCGAGGGCTTGGACCCGCTCCAAGAAGCATTTATCCGAAACATTGGAGCGCAGTGTGGTTATTGCACGCCGGGGCAGATCATCGCCGCGAAAGCGCTGCTGTTGGAGAAACCCTCGCCCACGCGGGAAGAGATTGCTGAATGGTTGAGCGGGAATATTTGCCGCTGCGGCGCGTATCCCGCGATCGCGAAATCGATTCTCGAGGCCGCTCAGGAATACCAGAGTCGAAAGGATTAGCTTGCCGGCGAAGCCAGTGACGACATATGGAAAATAATCCGGATCCCGGCGGCGGCATGGGCTGATAAGCGACCGTATTCTCGAGTTCGATATCGAGAGAGCGCGCGAGTCACTGAAAACTATTCAAGAATGAAACTAAATCCGTAACGGAGGAATCGATGCGTCGCCTTTTGACCCTTGCGTGCGGCGATTACGACCGTACCCACTCCTTGATCGACGGCTCGGTAAAACCGGAAGGTCTCGATCTCAACTGGCTGATACTGCCGCATCACGAGATTTGGACGCGCATGCTGAATTATTACGATTTCGACGCGTCGGAAATTTCTCTCTCCTCGTATCTGATCGGGCGGACGATAGGAAAGAAGCTGACCGCTGTCCCGGTATTCCCCGCGCGCGCTTTTCGCCACTCCTACATCTTCATCAACGCTAGGAGCGGCATTCGCCAGCCCAGAGATCTGATGGGCAAGAGAGTCGGCCTGGCCGAGTTTCAGCAGACGGCAACGGTCTGGGTCCGGGGCATGCTCCAACACGAATATGGCGTGAAGCTGGAGGAGATCGAATGGTATACATGGGCGAAGAGGCCGCGGATGAAGATCGAAACACCCCAGCGCTACTCGGTGCGGCAGATTCCCCCGGATCAAAGCCCGGATCAGTTGCTTTTCGATGGAGAGTTGGACGCGATCATCTGCGCCAATCTGTTCCCTTCGCTGCTCAATCCTCCTCCGCATGTGCGCCGACTGTTCGAAAACTATAAGGAGGTCGAAGCGGCCTATTTCCGCAAGACCGGCATATTTCCGATTATGCATTCGATCACGATCCGGCAGGAGCTCTGGGAAGAATGCCCCTGGATTGCGAGAAGCCTATTCAAGGCGTTCCAGAGGGCAAAAGAGATTGCCTATGAACGGTTGAATGACACGTCCCCTTACAAGATCAGTATGGCCTGGTTCCGCCAACCGGTGGAGGAACAAGGAAAAATCCTTGGTGATGATCCGTGGCCGTACGGTCTCGAAAAAAATCGCCATGTCGTTGACACGCTCATGAACTATCTTTATGAGCAGGGACTGGCGAAGGAAAGACTCACGGTCGAGGATCTGTTTGCGCCGAACACCTTGGATCTTTAAAGTGTTCGATCGGGAGC
>JBOHVS010000003.1:0-46096 GCA_050735975.1 Binatia bacterium
TCCCTTTTGTCCTTTACCGGATCGGTCAATCTTATTTCGACCAATTTACTGCCACTGACCGCGATCAAAAGAACACGGAAATCGCCAAGGGCTATTTTGAGACGGTGATCACGAATCACCCTAAATCACCCTACGCCGCTGAAGCGAGAGATAAGCTCGCCAAAACGCTCGAGTATCTCGCCGAGTCTCAATTCAACGTCGCCCACTTCTACTTCCAGCAGGAGAAATATCCCGCCGCGAGAGATCGGCTTGATGAAATTGTGCGCAAATATCGCGATACTCCGACGGCGGTCAAAAGCCTCTTCTACCTGGGAGAGTGCTACCGGAAAGAAAAAAACGCGGTAAAAGCCGCATTGGCGTACGAGGCGCTGGTTCAGCATTACCCCAAGAGCAAATTCGCGCCTGAGGCGAAAACTCAACTGGCACAGCTTGAAAAGGAAAAACACGATCCGCTCGCGATGCTGCTGATGCGGGATCGGCGCCCTGGTTCACCGGCTGCGCCGGCGCCCGAACGCGGGCAGGATCCCGCCCTGGCTAAATTAAAGGAGCTAAATCTCGTCGCAAAAACCGAAGTCGTATACGAGGAACCGGGCGCCGGAAAAGGTTTCTTCGGTCGCATGGTCGACAAGATCAATCCATTTTCTTCCGATAACGGCAACAAAGATGAGAAACAGCGCGAGACTGGCGTGGAACTTCTGGCCAAGAAAAAGGCAAGCGAAAAAGAACAATCATCCGGCATCCTGGCATGGCTCAATCCCTTCTCCGGAGGCAACTCGAAAGGAAAACAAGGTGCTGCCGGCGACTCCAAATCCGATGCTTCTAACCTCGTGGACCGGATCGACGATTCACTGCAGCAAAAAGGGATCGATCCGTCTGACCGGCAGGCCGCCTTGAAACCTCCGGCGGAAGCCCTGCCCAAGGTGGAGGAGAAACCGCCGCAAACCATGGACACGGGCGAGCTGCTCAGCGCGATCGACTCGAATCTGAAGAAGGCGGGAAAGCAGCCGGGCGAGATGCCTCCGCCGCCCGAGCCGGCCGAAGGCTTGAAAAAGCCAGCGGCAGACCATACCGCTGCCGCGAAGCAAGCGGCGAAACCGGAGCCGTCGGAGAGCCCGGTCACGAGCGGGCTATTGAGCAGCATCGATCAAAAACTCAAATCGCAAGGAGTGGAGCCTTCGCAGTTTCAAGCTTCCCCTGCTCCTGTAGAGACCCGGGCCGCGCCGCCAAAACAACAGTCTCAGAAAGTGGAGCTGGAACCGAAACTGAGCGTGGAGAGAGGGCCGCTGTTCCTGCCACGGTCAGAGGTTCCAGGCGACGAAAAAACCAGCGCTGCGCAGGAACCTGATCAGCGGGGAAAAACCCCCGCGGTCCCCGACGCGCCACAGGAGCCGGCGGGGCGTGGAATTCCAAGCTCCGTTGTCAAGGGCCCTTCCCAGCCGAAGCCCGCCGCTCCGCCGGCGAAAGCGCCTGAGGTGAAAAAGAAACCGGCGACGGATCAAGAAGAGGAGCCCAAAGGCGTCTTTGATCAGATGAAAGAGGATGCCGAGAGTATCGGCAGGATCCTCAATCCGTTCCGCTGGTAACGGGCGTCTCGAGTTCCTCACCGGGTGCCGGGACGCAAACGACAGAATCCCACATTCCGGCTGATCGATCGGCGTCATGCCGATCGATCAGCCGCACCTTTTCGCCCCCTTGTAGGTTCTGGTGTCCGCTAACCACCACCCACTCTCCTTCGTTAAGGCCGCTTTTGATCGCCGCTTCTCGACCCCTTTCCCCGCTGACCACTACATCTTTCCGTTGCGCCAATCCGTTCGCTACCGTATAGACGTGATACTTTCCTTGCGTCTCCATAACAGCGGAGGCAGGAACGAAAAGCACATCTTTGCCGCCGTCCGCGGCGAGTAAAACGGAAACGGTTGCTCCGGGCTTTAACTCGGAGTTGCGGTTGAGCAAATGGATCTCAGCCAATATTCCTCCGCTCGACTCGGTTTTAGAACCCATACGAGCTACTCTACCGCGATGAACTCGAGCGGGTGATTTGTCGAGGCGAACTTCGACCGCCATTCCCTCTCGGGCGAAGCTCAGGTCGTTTTCCGGCACTGTGATTGTGACCTTGAGAATGTCGAGACCGGCGATGGTAAGAAGAGGGCTTGAAGCTCCGATTTCCACGCCGGGTTCGACCCTAGTGGCCGTTACCACTCCGCTAAACGTCGCAGTTACACGGGTAAGGTCGAGTTCCTTGCGTGATTCCGCCAGCATGGCTTCTTGCTGGGCTACCTGGGCAAGCGCCAGCTCTACTTGCGCGCGAGCGGTGTCGGTCGCAAGCCGGGCTTGATCAAGGTCACGTCTTGCGATCAAATCTTGTTTAACCAGGTCTTGGGTCTTTTGTAGCTGTTTTTCAGCATAGCCGAATTGCCGTTCCTTTTCGGCTAGATGAGTCCTGGCCGCAGCGAGGTTCGCTTCCGCCTTCGCAACTCGCTGGATCAATTCGTGGGGTTCAATAATCGCTACGACCGTCCCCTCAGAAACAGAATCGCCTACCTTGTAGCGGAGTTCCTTGACGACACCGGGAAGCGGCGCAACTACATTCGCTTCTTTCACCGGCCGGAGTTCTCCTCGCGCTTGCAGCGCATACGGAATTGTCTCCCTGTCAACTCGTTCGACTCTGACCGGCGCTGCTCTGTTCACCGCCACCCCGCCAGGGCATTTTTTCAGCAGCCACCCTACCGAGCCGACGGCCAGACCGAGCAAGGTTAGGGTCAAAAGCAGCCAAGAATTGCGTATCACCGCAGCCTGGTACTAGGGGATCTTCCGCAGCTCCGGGTTCTCCACACCGAGATTGCCGGCCAGTGCCGCCTCTTCGACCGCTTGCCGCCCCGTCACTCTGCGCATTCGCGCCGGTAAAGCGACCAGGATATCCTGGCACTTCTCCAAATAGAGATACACGACCGGCGTGATGTAAAGAGTCAGGATTTGCGACACAACGAGTCCGCCGACAACGGCGATGCCGAGAGGCTGGCGCGCCTCGGCCCCTGCTCCCCAGCCGATAGCGATCGGAATGGCTCCCACGATTGCCGCCATGGTCGTCATCATGATGGGTCGGAATCGGACCAGGGCGCCTTCGTATATCGCTTGCGCGGGAGTCTTGCCTTCGTTCCGCTGTCTTTCGAGAGCGAAGTCGATCATCATGATCGCGTTCTTCTTGACGATACCGATGAGCATGATCAAGCCGACGAATGCATAGATGCTCAAGTCCACGCCGAAGTAATACAGCGCGATCAAAGCGCCCAAGCCGGCGGAGGGAAGGCCGGAAAGAATCGTCAGGGGGTGAACGAAACTTTCATAAAGGATTCCCAGAACGAGATAGACGACGACAACCGCCAAAGCAAGCAGCATCCATAAACTACTGATCGAAGACTGAAATTCCTGAGCCGTGCCTTGGAAGTTGGTGTTGATAGTTCCCGGCAGCGTGTCGCGGGCTAGTTTGTTGATAGTTTCAACAGCATCCCCCAACGCGACTCCCTCGCGAAGATTGAAGGAGAGCGTGACTGACGGAAGCTGTCCGGAATGATTGACCGACATCGGACCCGCGCCGTATTTGACTCGCGCGACCGAACCCAGCGGTATCATGGGTTGGGCGTTACCGATCTGTCCGGTCGTCGAACGAATATACAGCATCGACAGGGCCGAAGGGTCGTTTTGAAACTTTGGATCCAGCTCCAAGATCACCTGATACTGATTGTTCGGGGTGTTAATGGTTGAAATTTGGCGCGTAGCATAAGCATTCCAAAAAGCTTCCTCGATCTGTCGCGGCGAAATTCCTTGCGCGCTCACTCCCATCGTCGCCGCCCTGTCGCGCTCAATCACTAATTCCAATTGCGGATTTTTGAGCTGGAGGTCGCTGCCGACATCCCTGAGCTCGGGAAGCGCCCTTAGTTTTTCTTCAAAAAGATATGCATGGCGATAGAGTTCCTGAGAGTCCGTGCTCTGTAGGGTAAATTGGTAAAGGCTGCGGCTCAACCGGCCGCCGATGCGAATGACGGGAGGGTTCTGAAGCGAAACGCGAATGCCCGGAACCCGCGTTAGTTTTGGTCGCAGCTCCCGGATAACTTCATGCGCTCTGAGAGACCTCTCGGAGCGGGGCTTGAGCTTGATGAAGATACGCCCGGTATTCCCTGTCAAGCTCGCTCCGCCGATACCGATGCTCGAATAGAACGACTCGACATTTGGGTCCTCGGCGACGATAGCTGCCAACTGTTGCTGGTACTGCACCAATTGTTCAAACGAGACGCCTTGAGTAGCTTCGGTATTGATCAGAACCTGGCCGGTGTCCTCACTGGGTATGAATCCCTTGGGCACCAATCCAAACATATATAGGGTGCCTACCAACACCACGAGCGAAGCCGCCATTGTGGTCACGTGGTGCTTCATCACCCACCGCAAGGTGAATTGATAACCGTTGCCCATTGCGTCGAGACCACGCCCCAAGAAGTTATAAAGCCAGCCGTGCTTCTGGTCAGCGGATGGCCGGAGATAGCGGCTGCATAGCATGGGAGTGAGGCTCAAAGAGATAAACCCGGAAACCAGAATGGCCACACAGATGGTGACGGCAAATTCGCGCAGGAGCCGGCCAAGCATGCCGCTCATAAAAAGAACCGGGATAAACGCCGCGACCAGGGAGATGGTCATTGAGACAATCGTAAATCCGATTTCTTTCGCGCCCCTGACGGCGGCTTCATAGGGACGCTCGCCCTCCTCCATATGGCGGACGATATTTTCCAGAACAACGATGGCATCATCGACGACGAAACCCACCGCAAGGGTAAGAGCCATCAGTGAAAGGTTGTTCAGGCTGTAATCCAGCAAATACATGATGGCAAAGGTGCCGACGATCGACATCGGCAGGGCCAGGCTCGGAATAATCGTGGCGGAAACATTGCGCAGAAACAGGAAGATCACAAAGACGACCAGAACGATAGTGCCGATAAGAGTCAGCTGCACGTCGTGCACCGACTCCCGAATCGACTGGGTCCGGTCGAAGAAAACGTCTAGCTCGATAGATTGCGGAATCTGGGCACGGAGCTTCGGCAGAAGCGCCTTGACGGCATCCACGACTTCGACGACGTTCGCTCCGGGTTGCCGCTGCACGCCTAAAATGATGGATCGTTTGCCGTTGAACCAACTGGCCACTCTTCTGTTCTCGACGCTGTCGAGCACCCCCCCGAGCTCCTGAAGCCGGACCGGCGCGCCGTTGCGATACGCCACGACCAGAGGACGAAAGTCCTCCGCCTTTCTGAGCTGAGCATCGGAAACCAACGTGAAAGCCCGGTTGGGCGCATCCAATGTTCCGACCGGCAAGTCAACGTTGCCGCGTTGGACGGCGCTCACGACCTCGTCAATGCCGACTTGCCGCGCCGCCAGCTTATTGGGGTCGAGCTGAATGCGGACGGCATATTTCTGCGTGCCAAACACGTCGACTTGGGCTACGCCGCTGACCATCGAGATGCGTTGGGCAAAAACCGTATCGGCATATTCATCCACTGCCGACAGCGGAAGTGTTTCCGACGTCAGGGCCAACAGCAGAATGGAACTGTTAGCCGGATTGACTTTTCGATAGGAGGGCGGGTTAGGCATGTTATCCGGCAAGTCACGCGCGGCGCGGGCGATCATCGATTGGACATCTTGAGCCGCAGCATCGATGTTACGGTTCAGATTGAACTGCAAGGTAATCTGAGTGCGGCCCAAGGTACTTACCGAATTGATAGAATCCAGGCCCGCGATGGAGGAAAACTGTTTTTCCAGAGGCGTTGCGACCGTAGTAGCCATGGTGTCCGGGCTGGCTCCCGGCAGACTGGCGCTGACAACGATAGTTGGAAAGTCGACGGTTGGGAGATCGCTTACGGGCAGCGACTTGTACCCCATCATGCCGAAGATGAGGATCCCCGCCATTACCAGGGTCGTAGTGACCGGCCTGCGAATGAAGAGTCCGGACATATTCATGACGCGCCTCTTTCTGCCGCCTTATGCCTTGCTCTTACGTCGCCGCTCTCCCTTGTTTTCTTTCGTCTCGGTTGCTTGTGGATTCTTGACTTCTATCCTGGCATCCGGACCCAGCAGAAACTGTCCCTCTCGAACCACCAGCTCGCCCGCCGCGAGGCCTTTGGCAATGACCGCCTCGCCTTCATTGGTGGACCCTATGATGACAGGTCTTACCTCGACACTTTTATCCGGCTTGACAATGAAGACGTGTTGCCCTTCCTGGCCTACTTGAACCGCTTCCGACGGAATCACGACCGCAGCCGCTTGCGTGGTGAGGGTCAGAGCGACGTTAATGAACTGTCCGGGCCATAAGCGCCTCTCCGAGTTTTTGAACTCGGCCTTCAACTTGATCGTCCCCGTGGCGCGATCGACGGCATTATCCACGAAGGCCAGAATCCCTTGCTCCGGCCGTCCCTCGTCGGACGGGAACCGGGAATCAACTCTGAGCCTGCCTGTAGCCATGTGACGCCTAAGATCGGCCAAATGCTGCTCAGGTACTGCGAATGTCACATTGATGGGTGTGATCTGATTGATTACCACCAGAGGCGTTCCATCATTCACTCGCACCAAGTTACCCTCGTTCACCAGCAGGGTTCCGACCTGTCCGTCGATCGGCGCATAGATGTAGCAGTAGCTCAGCTGAACTTTGGCGTTCTCGATCGCGGCCTTGTCCGCTTCCACAATCGCTTCCATAGCTTCAGCATTGGTGCGGATCTGATCGTATTGCTCTTGTGACACGTACTGTTTTTGCACCAGCTCGGCGTAGCGCCGGGTCTGTTCACGGGCGTTTTTGAGTTGTGCCGTGTCCCGCACCAACGCGGCTTCGGCCTGCTTGAGAGCGGCCTCGAAAGGACGCGGATCGATGGCGAAAAGCAACTGTCCTTTTTTGACGTCTTGTCCTTCTCTAAAGTGCGCCTTCATGAGCACGCCGGTGACCTGGCTCTTGATGGAAACTGTCGACAAAGCCTCGGCGTTGCCGACGGCGCGAATCTGAACCGGTACCGCTTTTTGCACGGCCGTAACGACTAAAACTGGAACGGCTTCGCGCCCTCCTCCGTCTCGGCCTTGACCACCCGACCGGCCTTGGCCCCGGCGGCTGGACGAAGTTTGGAGTTTGGCTTCGTCTGATTTGATTTGAGACTTCGTCACAGACCAGCTTGAGAATTGTTGCACGCCGGCCAAACCGGCTACGACCATGACAAATGCAGCAATCCAAAGAGAACGCTTCATACGGACTTCTCCTGCGCCAGCGGCGCTGTCCCTATCTCTCCGGCTCCGTCATCATACCACTCCCGGATTCATTGTCCCACCGCCCGCTCTAGCTGGGCATCGGCAATCCTGTAGTCATAAAGCGCCCGAACATAGTTGGTTTGGGCGTCGGTGTAAAGGGTCTGGGCGTCGGTGACCTCGATAATCGAGCCCACCCCCACCTGGTAGCGGCCGTTGGCCAGATCGAGGTTCTCTTTGGCGGCCCTGGCGGCGGCTTCGTTGGCCTTGATTCTCTCCCCTACTTCCACCAGCCTGAGGTAGCTTTGCTCCACCTCCAAGGCAACTTGCTGGCGCTGCTGTTCCTCCTGCGCTTTGATGACGTGATAGTTACGCAAGGTTTCCTCCACCCTGTACGTCGTCCTGAAACCGTCGAAGATAGGAATATTCAAGCTCAGCCCGACCGACCAGGCCGGTTGAAGAGGAAAAGTGTCAAAGCGCCTGTTGGTGATGCTATCATTTTCATCACTATCGTGTCTCCGACCATAACTGGCGTCAAAAATGATGTCAGGCAGGTGGCCGCGCCGCGCGGTCGCGATAAGTTGATCCTGTGCTCTTCTTTGTGACTGGAAGCTCTTCAGCTCGGGACGGTTGGCAAAGGCCGTTTCTCTGGCCTCGTCGAGAGTGTAAGGGATCGTCGTCACAAAGGCCTGTTCGGCCAAAGGTCGCTCAGCCAAGTCCCTCAAGCCCAAAGCATTCTTTAGCGTGACCCATGCCAGCTGGACGCTGTTTTGCGCCGCGATCAAATCTGCTTGCGCATTGTAGAGATCGGACTCAGCTCTCACGACGTCGATTCTCGCCCGGGTTCCGACTTCGTAAAAGCCCCGCGCCTGGCGCACCAGTAACTCTCTATTCCTGACTGTTTCTTCTCTGACCGTAACGATGGCGCGCGCTTGCAGGTAGGCATAATAGGACTGCTTCACGCCCACAATGACGGCATCCACTGCGGTCTTGTAGTTATAGCCTGTGGCATCCAATGTCTCGCGCGCCGCTTGTACCGTCCCCTCCCGTTTGCCGAAGTTATAAAGCGTCATGTTAATTCTGGCTTCACTAAGAAAAGTGTCAGACGCGCGCGTCGGCCCGGCGGCTTCGCCGGTTTCGGCTGTCCGGTATTGGTTGGCGAAATTAAGAGTTGGATAGTAGGCTCCCATCTGCTGACCCAAAACCGCCTCCTGGGCGCCGATCCTCTCTCGGGCGGCTTTTAAACTGGGATGGTTGCCTAGCGCTATGTTGACTGCTTCGTCCAAGGTCAAGACGTTCGGGTCCTTAACCGTTGTCGTCTGAGAGCTTGGCTGTCCGGTTGGCGCCGGGCCGTCGGCTGGCCTGCCCACGCCTGGCCAAAGAGTCAAAAAGATGAACGCCAGCCAGATCACGTTGCGTTGCGATAAAGTCACGCCCAACTGCGTCATGTTCTTCCCCCCTAGTGATAAGAAACCCGAGATATCTATATAACTTCTTATATTTCGAAGCAAAATCCACGTAAGCCGTGTTTATGTAAAACCCGGCCCAAATTTGACCACGAATGACCCAGACGGCTACGCCGCAAACGGAATCGGAGTGACTCGCGCCAAGGCGCCAAGGGTGCGTTGTCATTTCGACCCCTTCGACCAAGCTGGGTAGCTCCGGGAGAAATCCTTGGTTGCGGTTTTTTTGTTCCTTCGGAATAGATTCCTCTTCGCTTCGCTCGCTCGGAATGACAATGAGAGTGTCCCATCGATCATACTCTGTCATTTCGAACGAAGAGCCGTAGGATGGGTGGAGCGAAGCGATACCCATCGACTGGTTGGAGCGGAGGCGATTGAGCGCAACGCCCGCCTGTGCGTCGCACGCAGACAGGAAGCATATGAGTCCTTTTAGGCAGCCTGCTCTAGGGGATCGTCAGTGTTTGAGGATGATGTAGAGCGCGTGGACGATCCCGGGGATGTAACCTAAGATAGTGAGCAGAATGTTCAGCCAAAAATGTCCGCTCAAACCCACTTCGAGGAACACCCCTACCGGCGGGAGCAGAACGGCAAAAATGATTTTTATCGGGTCTGTAGCCGTGATAGCCATAAAAACTCCTTTCTGATCCTGAACGCAGCAAAGCCAATGCCACTCGGATGTTTGTCGCAAGCGGCTCCTGTAGGCACCCGCTGGCATTTTTCTTGCGGCTTGGTCCCGGATATGGGTCGCCTCTCTGATTTTTTTGCCAAGCTCAGAGCCTCCCTTTACCAGGCAGCCGTCGTCGCCAACGCCAGATATCGCGATGACGTGTTGAGCCTTCAGGCGATGAGCTTGACTTACACTACCCTGCTCTCGTTGGTTCCTTTCCTTGCCGTCATGTTCTCCGTTCTGAAAGCTTTCGGCGTCCAGAATATGATTGAACCCCTTTTGGCGCAGATGCTGCAGCCGCTCGGGCCCGAAGCATCGGAGATTAACAACAGGGTCATCGAATTTGTCGAAAACATCCGCGTGGGCATACTTGGCGCAGTGGGTGTGGCGATGTTGTTTTATACGGTCGTCGCGCTGGTTGCTAATATGGAGGATGCCTTGAACCAGATATGGCGCCTGCCCCATTCCCGCACCTGGGGTCAGAGATTTACGGCTTATTTGAGCGTTATTTTGGTGGGTCCGGTTATGGTCTTTACCGCCCTCGCGCTCACGGCCTCGGCGCAGAGTTACTGGTTAGTGGAGCGCCTCTTTCAGATACAATTGGTCAGCGACGTCTTTACCTTGGTAACCCGCATCATGCCGTTTGTCTTGCTATGCGCGACGTTCACCTTTCTTTACAAACTTATTCCCTACACCAGAGTCCGGCTGAACTCGGCTTTAATTGGCGGCGTAACGGCGGGTGTGCTTTGGCAACTGGCCGGGACCGCATTCGCCGCCTTCGTCGCCGGTTCCGCCAGCTACGCCGCCATCTATTCCAGTTTTGCGATCATGATCGTTTTTCTCATCTGGTTGTACGTGGGCTGGCTGATTTTTTTGATCGGCGCGGAGGTCGCCTACTTTCATCAACATCCGTACGCCTTCGTGCGCGAGGCGTTGTACGGAGGAAGGGGTCATCTGTTTCGGGAATGGGTGGCCATTGCCGCGCTCACCGAGATTTCACGACGCCACATTTCTGGAAGGCCTCCATGGCACTCGAGCGAGCTCGCCGCTTTTCTCGGCGTGTCAAGCCTGAACAATCTCATCGAAGAGTTTATACGAGCCGGTATTTTGCTGAGGTCGGCAGAGCCTGAAGGAGTGGCATTGGCGCGGCCGCCGGAAACCGTAACCGCAAAGGAAATGCTCGATATCGTCGGTGATGCCAATATTCAAGAGATGAAAAACGCCGGGCCTGTCGCCGAACTCCTGCTGCGTCGCGATCAGGCCGTTCAAAAAGCGCTGGAGGGGGTAACGTTGAAAACTCTAGCTTCCGAAACGCAATCGAAAAACCTTCGCCTCGCCCAGCTAGGATTGGGTTCTCAACTGCCCTGAGACTTTCTTTTGGACACTCCTCTTGGTGCCGTATCCTCGGTTTACGTCCACGGCGTCTATCGGTCTCTCTTTTCCTCACCGCTGCTGTCTCTGCCACAACGATCCTCGATGGTGTCGTCTTTGGGACGGCCCAGAGTTCCGGATTCCTATTTTTAAGACATCGAAGAAAATGGCTGGCTGAAAAAGTAACACTCAAAAGCGCGGGTATAACCTTCGAAGAACCGTCACATCGCGTGTCCCTGGCTATAAAAAAGCACGAAGATCGCCTTGAACGCTTCCCGGTTGCTTTCCCGAGCCGGAGCAGTCTTAGTGTTTTCGTTGAGCCGCAGCTGAGGGAATTTGTTTGACCTCTTGTCCCAACCTTGGCACCTCTTTTGCGCCTCGCATGTCAACATAGCTTCCTCAGCGTTTCTTTGGCGGTCACTTTCGCAAGTTTGAAGCATTGATTGGGTCATGAAAGGCAAGGTGAATTTATGGCTGACGTGCTGTTGAACCGGCCGCCGGATGTCAAAGAAGTTCATATCGTCTGGATCACCGCCGGGTTGGGCTGCGATGGTGACACTATCTCCGTTACGAACGCCGAACAACCTAGCATCGAGGACGTGCTTTTAGGGGCAATACCGGGACTGCCGAAAGTTTTCTTGCACAATCCCGTCCTCGCGCCCGAAGTGGGCGACGAGTTCATGAACTATTTCTATCAGGCCGAACAAGGAAAGCTCGATCCTTTTGTTTTAGTTGTTGAAGGATCGATCCCTAACGAGAAAATTAAACAAGAAGGCTACTGGGCGGCACAGGGAACAAATCCTGAAACCGGCCAGCCCATTACCACGTGCGAATGGATTGACCGTTTGGCGCCCAAAGCTTTGGCTGTCCTTGCCGCCGGCACCTGCGCGACGTATGGGGGGATCCATGCAATGGCGGGTAACCCGACGGGATGTATGGGCCTCGCCGATTATTTAGGTTGGAACTGGCGATCGAAAGCCGGCATCCCGATCGTCAATGTTCCCGGATGTCCGGTTCAGCCCGATAACTTCATGGAGACCGTTCTATATTTGCTGTACCAGGCCGCCGGGCTGTCGCCCATGATTCCGCTCGACAGCCAACTCCGGCCCACCTGGCTCTTCGGCAAGACCGTCCACGAAGGCTGCGACCGAGCCGGCTACTACGAGCAAGGTGACTTCGCCGAAGAGTACGGCTCGCCAAAATGTCTCGTGAAGGTGGGCTGTTGGGGACCCGTGGTAAACTGCAACGTCACCAAACGCGGCTGGATGCGCGGGATCGGCGGCTGCCCAAACGTGGGCGGCATCTGCATCGCCTGCACCATGCCCGGCTTCCCGGACAAATTCATGCCTTTCATGGATGAGCCCCCAGGCGCGCGGTTATCTTCGGCTATTCTCAGCGCAAGCTATGGCCGAATGATTCGGGCGCTTCGAAGCGTAACCAATACAACGGTGAACAAAGAACCTAAATGGCGGCATCCCGGCACCAAGCTCAACACCGGCTATAGCGCCAACAACTATTAACGAAGAACTACCCAGGGGAAGGAGCATTCCATGGCTACTACAATGGCGCAACCGAAAAAGAACGTCCTGCCACAATCCCAAAACCTGGTAGAAATGAACTGGGATCCGATTACTCGGATCGTCGGTAGCCTGGGTATCTACACCAAGATCGACTTCAATAATAAGCAAGTTGCCGAGTGCTACAGCACATCCTCGATCTTCCGCGGCTATAGCGTCTTCATGAAAAACAAAGACCCGCGCGACGCTCATTTCATCACCAGTCGTATCTGCGGGATTTGCGGCGATAATCATGCGACTTGCGCGGTTTACGCACAGAACATGGCTTTTGGTGTCAAGCCGCCGCCGTTGGGAGATTGGATCATCAACCTCGGAGAAGCCGCCGAGTACATGTTCGATCATAACATCTTCCAGGACAACCTGGTCGGCGTGGATTTTTGCGAACAAATGGTCAAGGAAACCAACCCGGGTGTTTTTTCAAAGGCCGAAAAAAAAGAGGCTCCGAACGCCCGGATCCACGGCTACCGCACGATCGCCGACATTATGCGCGCGCTGAATCCCTTCACTGGAGAGTTCTACCGGGAGGCCCTGCAGATGAGCCGCCTCACGCGCGAGATGTTCTGCCTTATGGAAGGAAGACACGTGCACCCCTCGACGCTTTACCCGGGTGGGGTCGGCACTGCCGGCACCATTCAGGTTTTCACGGACTATTTGGTGCGGCTGATGAAATACGTGGAATTCATGAAGAAGGTCGTACCCCTGCACGACGATCTCTTCGACTTTTTCTATGAAGCTTTGCCCGGCTACGAGAAGGTCGGCGAGCGTCGAGTGCTGTTAGGCTGCTGGGGGGCTTTCCAAGACCCGAATGTTTGCGATTACGATTACCGCACCATGAATGACTGGGGCCGGGCCATGTACGTAACACCCGGAGTCATCGTCGACGGGCAACTCGTGACCACCGAACTTGTAAAAATCAATCTCGGTATTCGTATCCTGCTGGGTAGCTCGTACTACGACGACTGGCAAAACGGCGATAAATTCGTCAAGGCGGATCCTCTCGGCAATCCGGTCGATCAGCGCCATCCTTGGAATCAAACAACCGTGCCAAAACCGCAGAAGCGCGATTTTACGGGCAAGTACACCTGGGTCATGTCGCCGCGCTGGTACGACGAGCGCACTGGGGATTACTTGGCGCTCGATACGGGCGGCGGCCCGATTGCGCGCCTCTGGAGTACGGCGCTGGCCGGGCTGGTGGACATCGGCTACATCAAGGCGACCGGCAACAGCGTCAAGATCAACCTGCCGAAGACCGCCTTGTTGCCGGAGACCGAGTTCGAATGGAAGATTCCCAAGTGGAGCAACGCTATCGAGCGCGACCGCTCCCGAACCTACTTTCAGGCCTATGCGGCCGCCGCAGCGCTTTACTTCACCGAGCAGGCGCTCGCGGAGGTGCGCGCGGGAAGAACGAGCACGTGGTCGGATTTTGAGGTGCCGGACGACGCGATCGGCTGCGGCTTTCACGAGGCGGTGCGCGGCGTGCTTTCACACCACGTCGTCATCCGCGACGGTAAGATCGCCAATTATCATCCCTATCCGCCCACGCCGTGGAACGCCAGCCCGCGGGATGTCTATGGCACACCCGGTCCCTACGAGGACGCGGTGCAGAACACGCCCATCTTCGAGGAAAATGGCCCGGAAAAATTCAAAGGCATCGATATCATGCGAACGGTCCGGAGCTTCGATCCCTGTCTTCCGTGCGGTGTGCACATGTACCTGGGGAACGGCAAGCTACTCGAGACCCGTCATTCACCGATGTTCGGGATGTTCAAGTAAACCCGCACCCACGGGCCGAAGAACTTCTCGACATGATGTTAGGGGATCGGCCCAAACTTTACGGCCGTCCGGGAATGAGCCGTTGGTTGTGCGCGTCCGAAATTGGGCTGGATAGCCGGCCGGCTCCGCGACAGTCCGGCTACTTTGAATTTAAATGAGCATCGCTCATCTAGAAGAAAAAGCCTTCGAGCAGAGGATGGCGCGCATCGAAGGTCTGATCGATCAGCTCAAAGCGACAGGCGATCCGGGCCTGCGTGCGACGGCTATGGAGCTCATGCAATCGTTAATGGAGCTGCATGGCGCCGCTTTGGCCCGCATGATGAAAATTCTTTCGGAGGTTGGAGAGCCGCATTCCGGCCTTCTGGACAACCTGGCCCGCGATGATCTGGTCGCCAGCTTATTGCTGCTTTACGGATTGCATCCGCTGAGTTTGGAGACCCGTGTGCAGCAAGCCCTGGATAAGGCGCGTCCTTACTTGCGCTCGCACGGCGGCGACGTGAAACTGATCGGCATTGATGACGGCGTTGTCCGTATCGCGCTCGAAGGAACCTGCAAGGGATGTCCCTCATCCGCTGTTACACTCAGACTGGCCGTAGAGGATGCCATTTACGACGCTGCTCCCGATGTGACCGCGATCGAAAGCGCGGGAGCGGAGCCCCTTTCCGCGAAACGTTCCGGCCTCCCGCCGGCGCGCCCGGAGGGGTGCGATTCCCCACCGGCCGGCAGCCATAGTGGCAGCTGGGAGACGGTGACCGGGTTAGCCGTGCTCGCAGATGGAGTGGTTCAGACAATAGAGGTGAGCGGTCGCCCCATTCTTTTTTGCCGTATAGGAGAGAATTACTACGCGTACGACAACACCTGCCCCGGCTGCAACCAAACGTTCCAACCCGGCCAGCTTCATACCCAGAGGCTTATTTGCTCCACCTGCGAGCGGCAGTACGACCTTGTTCTTGCGGGGCGCAGCTTGGACGAGCCGGAACTTCAACTCGAACCGTTTCCCCTTTTGATGACCGACGGCCGCGCAAAGGTCGCGATACCTGAATTTTGGCATATGAGCAAAAGTAAGGGAGGGCTGTAAATGGCAGCAGAAAAGGCCGAAGAACGTTCTCCGTCAAAGCGGAGCCAAACGGGCGGCAGAGCGCAAAATAGCAATCTTCGCTCGGGGAGCCGCCCCGAGAGACTGGAGCACCATCCGAGAGACGTAACCGGCATCAATCCCGAAGCCATGCGGCCCATCGACCCCAAGAGCCCCTATATACCTCCGCCTTGAAGCCATGGGTCCGGCAAAAAAATCAATTGCGGCCCTGCGTCAAGTCATGAATATGGCCGCGGGAGCGCGCATCGATCTCTGCGAGTTCTGCGGTGCCCAGCTCTCCGACAATCACCTCCATGTCATGGTGCTGTCCAATAGGCAACTGGCATGCGCATGCAGCGCATGCGCGGTTCTCCTTAGCGGTCAAGGAACGACAAAATACCGCCGCGTTCCACAGCGAGCGCTGCACCTGAGAGACTTCCGCCTGACCGATACCCAATGGGAGAGCTTGATGATTCCCATCAACCTTGCGTTTTTCTTTTACAGCACGACCGCCGGCAAGATTGTCGCGCTCTATCCCAGTCCCGCCGGCGCTACAGAGTGCGCGCTTGAACTTGCGGCATGGAATGAAATTGAGCGCGAGAATTTCGTGCTCAAAAAGATGCAGCCCGACGTCGAAGGATTGCTCGTTGACCGCATCGGCAACGCCCCTGAATACTATCTCGTCTCTATCGATGAGTGTTACAAGCTCGTCGGATTGGTGCGAACCCACTGGCGGGGCTTTTCTGGGGGGGCGGCAGTGTGGAGGCAGATCGATGAGTTCTTCGGCGCTTTGAAAAAGAGAGCCGGCGCGCTCGCGGAGACACACGGTGCCTGACCTGGACTTTGAAGTTGAAGGAGTTGAAGCGCTCCCGCATGCGGCGTCGCCACTACTGGAATTCAAGTTAGGTATCGTCAACCGGACGACGGAACCCGTCCATACGATCATGCTGCGCTGCCAAATCCAGCTCGAGGTGACGCGTCGAAATTACACTGGAGTCGAGCAAGATCAGCTGCTCGACCTCTTTGGCAGTCCGGAGCTCTGGAGCCGCACCTTGCGGAGCATGCTGTGGACCAACACGAGCGTCACCGTCCCCTCCTTTACCGGCAGCACGATCGTGCCACTACCGGTAGCCTGCACCTTTGACTTCAATGTCGCTGCCACCAAATACTTTGCGGCGCTGGAAGACGGGGATGCGCCCCTTTGCTTCCTTTTTAGCGGCACGATCTTTTACGCCGGCAGTAACGGGGCTTTACAGGCAGCGCAGATCCCCTGGGAAAAAGAAGTCAGTTACCGCCTGCCCGTTCGGGTTTGGAGGGAAATGATGGAGATGTATTATCCCAACACCGCGTGGCTTTGTTTACGACGGGACGTATTCGAGCGTCTGTATCACTACAAGGTGCGCCGCGGGCTCCCGAGTTGGGAGGAAACGATCGCGAGTATCCTTCCCAAGGAAGTCCAATCCGAAAAAGATCGCGTGAAAGAGCAGGAGGACCGTCGCACGTGAACATCGAGCTGGTAGAAAAGATCGTAAGAGCGGTGCTTTACGAGGGCTACATGCTCTACCCATATAGAGCGTCGGCGCTAAAGAACCGGCAGCGTTGGAATTTCGGCGTTCTCTTTCCTGAAAACTCAAGTTTGGTTCAAACCGGAGCGGAGCGGAGCACCATGCAGACCGAATGTCTGGTCGCGGCAGGTCCTCAAACCATGATTAGTGCCAGAGCGCGATTCCTGCATCTCGCAGCCTCGGAGGCTCCAGAAAATGCGGGACTGTTTTCGAATAGCTGTCCGGAGACGATTGAGCGGGAAGTGAGCACTCCGGAACTCGACCTGACCCGGCTGAGCGAACATCGTATCGACTTCCCTTTCGAGTTCCACCCGCATGAAACGACCCAGGGCCTGCGGGGCCCGGATGGAAAGAACGTTATTGTGCGCCGTGGAAACCAGGAACCTCTTCAGGGCACGGTCGAGCTGCAGGCGACCCCGATTGGGAATCAAACATCCAAACTCACCGTGCGAATACGGAATCTCACGCCCGGTGAGCCTGAAGCCTCAGCCGTTCGTGATCGCGCTTTGGTCCGGTCGCTTATCTCCACTCACGTCATCTTGAAGGTCGAGTTTGGCGAGTTCGTATCTCTCATTGATCCTCCGGATGAACTTCGCGAGGCCGCCGCAGCATGCCGCAACATCGGCGCCTGGCCCGTTCTGGTCGGAGCAGAGGGTGAACGAGATTGTATGCTTTCTTCGCCGATAACTCTTTACGACTACCCGCAGATCGCGCCTGAGAGCGCGGGCGATCTTTATGACGGGACGGAGATCGACGAACTGCTCACGTTGCGCATTCTCACGCTGACGGACGAGGAAAAGCAGCAAATGCGTGAAGGGGGCGCGCATGTCCGACAGATTCTCGAAAGGAGCGAATCGTTGCCTGCCGAACAATTGATGAAGCTCCACGGAGCGGTCCGCGGTCTCCGCGAGGCCAAAAGAGGGAGCAAGCGATGAATCAAAAAGATTGGTTTTCTCTGGAAAGCCGGCCTCCGCTGAGACGCGTGCGGTCGCGCGGTATCGAACTGAAGCCTGGGGATCGTGTGCGGCTTCGGCCGCGGAGCGGCGGCGACATTCTTGACATTGCGCTCGACGGCAAAACCGCGATCATCGAGTCGATTGAGCAGGATTATGAAAACCAGGCGTACCTTGCGGTAGTGGTGGATGAAGATCCCGGTCGTGATCTGGGCTCGCTGCGCCAGCCCGGCCACCGGTTCTTCTTCTCACCCGACGAAGTCGAAGCCTTACGGGACGAGGGAGGGGCAAAGCTGTATGACGCCAACCCGCATTCTGGTCGCCGGCATCGGTAATATCTTTCTGGGCGACGATGCTTTCGGCGTCGAAGTTGTGCGGCGGCTGTCGTGCCGCCAACTTCCGGAGAACGTGCGAGTGGTCGATTTTGGCATACGCGGCTTCGATTTGGCCTATGCGCTCATGGATGGCTATGACACCACGATCCTGGTTGACGCCGTTCCACGCGGAGGCGAGCCGGGCACACTTTACACGATCGAGCCGGACTTGAATCAACTAAATGGCTTGAGCGCCGGTGAGTTGATGCTTGATACGCACGCGATGAATCCGCTCCGAGTGCTCGCCCTGGCAAAGTCAATGAACGGCGAGTTCCGACGGATTCTCCTCGTCGGATGCGAGCCGGAGACGTTTGGCCCCGAAGAAGGTCGAATGGGTTTGAGCGCGCCGGTCGAAGCAGCCGTCAACGAAGCCGTTGCTATGGTCGAGTCGCTCGTCTCGAAGATCTTGGAAGCGGGTTGTGAGAGCGACACTGTGGAGAAACTCTGAAAACCAAAATTGACTCGCCAATCGTCACAGAGGCGTTCGAAGAGTGCAGTAATCAGAAACATTTAACCCGTGGGTAGCACGAGAAGGGAAGGTCGAACATGGCAGTACTTCTAACCTCAGGACGGAAGCATTCCGCTGTCGGGCATCCGCCGAATTCTAACAACATGCTGAAGCTTATCGGCGGGGCTTTTGTCGCGCTGTTTGCTTTGGGGATCATAGCGAACTTCAAGGACATCAAACGCTACATACGGATGAGCACTATGTAGCGGCGTCGACCCGAACGCCGGTCCGTCGAAGGGCCCGGATTGAAGGAGCAGACATGCATGAGATGGGGCTCGCAGAGGGCATCCTGGCTGTAGCGCTCGAAGCGGCGGCGGGAGAAAAGGTACGCCGCATCACTTTGGTGGTGGGAAACCGGCAGATGGTTATGCGCGAGAGCCTTGAATTTTCGTTTCGGCTCGCCGCCGAAGGCACCCCGGCTGCCGAAGCGGGATTGGCTGTGGAAGAGATTCCGACGCGCTTGCATTGCAATCACTGCGGCGCCGAAACGGAGGCGAATTTCCCTCCCTGGAATTGCCGGCAGTGCGGTGGAGCCGAGGTAGAAATCTTGGCGGGTGATGAGTTGCTGGTGGATGCGGTTGAGCTGGAGAGCGGCCATATCATTCGAAGGGGTGACACCAACTGACGTGGCGGGGACAAGGAGCCAAATACTCGTGCGCGGGATCGTTCAAGGGGTGGGTTTCCGTCCTTTCGTGTTTTTTCACGCGCGACGGCGGGCGCTCAGAGGCCGCGTTCTCAACAATCCGGCGGGGGTGTTGATCGACGTCGAGGGCGAATCTTACGCTATCGAGCAGTTCATCCAAGAGTTGCAATCGAACCCGCCTCCCCTCTCGCGCATCGATTCGGTCGATCGCAGCGACGACTTGCCTGCGGCGAATTTCATCGATTTCCGCATCGCCGGAAGCAGTGCCAACGGCAAAAGAGATCTTCCGGTCTCAGTGGACACGGCGGCATGTGAACCTTGTCTTAAGGAGATGTTCGATCCGAGCAACCGCCGCTACCGCTATCCCTTCATCAACTGCACCGACTGCGGCCCTCGTTTCACGATCATTGAAGATGTGCCTTACGATCGTCCTACGACGACTATGCGGGATTTCATCATGTGCGCGGAGTGTAGGACCGAATATGAAGACCCGCTCGACCGCCGTTTTCATGCCGAGGCTACCGGTTGTTCCCGGTGCGGACCAAGATTGTCTCTTGCGGATTCGGGCGGGCGCGAACAATCGCCCGGGGGCATAAATATGATCGACCTCGCGCGCCGTTATCTGCTGGATGGCAAGATTCTAGCCATCAAAGGCATCGGCGGCTTTCACCTGGCCTGCGACGCGTTGGATCAGGCAGCAGTTGAGCGTCTCAGGCGGAGGAAGTTTCGGGAGGGGAAGCCATTTGCCATGATGGCGGCATCCCTCGAAGCGGTCCGGCAGTTTTGTCTCGTCTCCCGAGCGGAAAGCGATCTACTGCTCTGCGCGCGCCGGCCCATCGTGCTGCTCAAAAAGAAATTTGACGCGCCTGTCCCGGCAGCAGTCGCTCCGGGCGTGAACACGTTGGGCTTTATGCTTCCTTACTCACCGTTGCACCACCTCCTGTTCGAGCGGCTCGATCGCCCTTTGATCATGACCAGCGGCAATTTGAGCGACGAGCCTATTCAATACCGCGACCGCGATGCCTTCGAGCGGCTCGGAAAGATCGCCGATTACTTTTTGCTCCACAACCGGCGGATTCACGTCCGGTCTGACGATTCGGTCATGCGCGTCCGCGCGGAGCAGCCGATTGCCTTGCGGCGTTCCCGCGGCTACGCGCCCGAGGCGCTAAAGGTGCGCTTTCAATTCGGGGGCGACGTGCTCGCTTGCGGAGGTCAACTCAAGAACACTTTTTGCCTGGGCAAGAAGGAGTATGCTTTCATCAGTCACCACATCGGAGATTTGGAGAATTTTGAAACCCTGACCTCTTTCAGCGAGGGGATCCAACATTTCCAGCGTCTCTTCGACATCCGCCCGAGCGTCGTGGCCCACGATCTTCATCCCGACTATCTCTCAACCATGTACGCTCTAGGTCTGAAAGGCGTCGACAGGGTGGGAGTTCAGCATCATCACGCGCACATCGCAAGCTGCATGGTCGAAAACGGGTTGGACAGCCCGGTGATCGGCGTTGCTTTCGATGGCTCAGGATTCGGAGAAGATGGCGCGATCTGGGGCGGAGAGGTCCTGGTGGCGGACCTGGCTCATTACGAGCGTCGCGCGCACTTTCGCTACGTCCCGCTCGCCGGTGGCGATACGGCGATTCGCCAGCCATGGCGCGCGGCGTTGAGCTATATCCAGGATGCGCTCGGAACCGAAGCGCTCCCTCTGGAGCTTCCGGGTTGGCGGGAAATCGATCCCAAAAAAATCCGCGTGGTGCAATCGATGATCCGGCGAGGCGTCAACACGGTTGCTACTTCGTCGTGCGGCCGCCTTTTCGACGCCGTCTCTTCCCTTCTAGGTTTGCGCCACGACGTCAGCTATGAAGCTCAAGCCGCCATCGAACTGGAAAGCGTCGCGATGGATGGAATTAGCGATCTCTACCCGTTCGACATCAACGGGGACTCTCCGCAAGAAATCGACGTCCGGGCAGCCATTCGAAGTCTTCTCGGCGACCTGCGGCACCGGCGACCGGCAGGTCTTATTTCGGCCAAGTTTCACAACACGGTGTCCGCGATAGTCGTCGAGCTATGCCGAAAGCTCCGACAATCGGAAGGACTGAACCGGGTTTGTCTTAGCGGCGGAGTCTTTCAAAATATGTATCTTCTGGAGCGCGTGCTTGCCTCCCTTGAGCGCGATGGCTTCGACGTTTTTCACCAGCGAAAGCTTCCCACCAATGACGGCGGGATTGCGCTGGGGCAAGCCGCGATCGCCAATAGAGTCGTCCAACGGGGGAGTTAAAATGTGTCTTGGAATCCCGGGGAAAATTTTGAATTGTTTTGACTCGGACGGCTTGCGCATGGCCAAGGTGCAGTTTGGCGGCATTGTGCGCGAAGCCTGTCTCGACTACGTGCCGGAAGCCGAGGTGGGCGATTACGTTGTGGTCCATGTCGGCTTTGCGATCAGCAGGCTCAACGAGGAGGAAGCGGACCGCGCTTATCGTCTGCTCGAAGAGATGGGACAACTCAGCGAACTAGACGCGCCGGTTTTTGAACAAGCGCCGGACAAGAAGAAACAATGAAGTACGTGGATGAATATCGCAACGAGCGCGTGGCGCGGAAGGTGGTGCAGGATATCCGCCGTATTCAAACGCGCCCGTGGGTCATTATGGAAGTCTGCGGCGGGCAGACCCACTGTATCGTAAAGCATGGGCTCGACTATCTGCTGCCCGATGGCATTGAACTCGTGCACGGTCCGGGCTGTCCGGTCTGCGTCACTCCTCTGGAAATGATCGATAAGGCCCACGCGATCGCAAAGCGCCGGGAGGTGATCTTTACTTCATTCGGCGACATGTTGAGAGTGCCTGGTTCGGAAGCCGATCTGTTCAGCCTCAAATCCCAGGGCGCGGACGTTCGCATTGTCTATACTCCGTTAGACTGCCTGAAGATCGCGCGCGCCAATCCCGACAAAAAGGTCGTTTTCTTCGCCATCGGATTTGAAACCACCGCGCCCGCCAATGCGATGGCGGTCTGGCTCGCAAAGCGTGAGAACATTAGGAATTTTTCCGTCCTCGTATCCCACGTCCTGGTGCCTCCGGCAATTGCCGCGATCCTGCAATCGCCGCAGAACCGGGTGCAGGGGTTCCTCGGGCCGGGCCACGTCTGCGCCATCATGGGATATCGCGAATACGAGTCGATCAGCGCCCGCTATCAGGTTCCCATCGTCATCACCGGCTTCGAGCCGCTGGATATCCTCGACGGGACCCTGATGGTCGTGCGCCAGCTTGAAGCCAGGCGGGCCGGGGTGGAAAATCAATACGCGCGCGCTGTGATTCGGGAAGGCAACCGCACTGCTCAGGAGCTCGTTGCCGAAGTATTCGACATCTGCGATCGGAAATGGCGCGGCGTCGGTTCCATTCCGAAAAGCGGCTACAAGCTGCGATATGAATTGCGCGACCACGACGCCGAGCGGCTTTTCGAGGTGGAACAGATCGACACCCAGGAGCCCTCCGTCTGCATCAGCGGCCAGATCTTAAAGGGAATCAAAAAACCGCACGATTGCCGCGCCTTCGGCGCTGCGTGCACGCCGCAGCGACCGCTCGGAGCAACGATGGTCTCCGCCGAGGGAGCTTGCGCCGCCTACTACGTCTATGGGAGACATTTAATCAAAGAGCATTCTCTCCGGCCGGCATGAGAGAGGCAAACAAATCCCTATGCGCGCACAAATCATGAGGAAATGCCGAGAGTCCGTGGAGGTCAAGGAGAAGTTCTTTGAGCGCTACGCCGACCAGATCGGAGAGCTATGCGAGAACATGGCCGGCCGATTTCAAGACGGACACCGGCTCTGGGTCATGGGCAACGGCGGCAGCGCATGCGACGCGCAGCACGTGGCCGTCGAATTCGTCCATCCGATTATTGAAAAGCGTCGCGCTCTGCCCGCTTTCGACTTGGTCAGCCAAACTCCGATTCTCACCGCGATCTCAAACGACAAAGATTTCGCCAAGGTGTTCGTGGACCAGCTTGAGATCGTAGGGCGGCCCGGCGATATGGCGCTTGCCATTTCCACGAGTGGACACTCCCCTAACCTGATTTACGCTCTCCATGCGGCGCGCAAAAAGGCAATGCTCACCGTCGCGTTCGCCGGGAAGGACGGAGGGCGCATCGCCGAGGCGGCCGACTACTGTTTCACGGTTCCGAGCTTCAGCATTCACCGCATTCAGGAGTGCCAAGTCGCCCTGCTCCATATCATGTGGGATTGTATTCACATCGCGATGGGCGAGGAGGATGTCATCTGATGAGCGATAATGCCGCCGATTTGCTTGGAGCCGTCTGCCCGCTGCCTATTCTCGATCACAAACAGATTGTCTTGGGACACGGCAGCGGAGGCAAGCTGACAGCAGATTTGGTGCGCAACCTCTTCCTGCCGGCTTTCAGCAATCCTTGTCTGGAGCGGATGGACGATCAGGCGGTGCTCGAACTCAACGGAATGAAACTGGCCTTTACAACGGACGCCTTCGTTGTGACGCCGATTTTTTTTCCTGGAGGCGACATCGGTCGATTGGCGATCAACGGCACGGTCAATGACCTGGCAATGGGCGGCGCTAGCCCATTGTACATCGCGGCCGCATTCATTTTAGAAGAAGGACTGTCCACCGATCATTTGCGCCGGGTGGTGGACTCGATGCGTGCGGCCGCCATAGAAGCCGGGCTGCAACTCGTAACCGGAGACACCAAGGTGGTCGATCGCGGCAAAGCGGACCAGCTCTTTATCACCACTACTGGAATCGGGCTGATCGAAAAACCGGTTAGGATCTCGGCCGATCGAGCTCGGCCGGGCGACAAAGTAATCGTCAGCGGAACCATTGGAGATCACGGGATGGCGATTATGTCCAGGCGTGAAAACCTGGAGTTTGAAGGCGCCATCGAGAGCGATACCGCGCCGCTCCACACCCTCGTTTCGGCAATGCTGCAAACGAGCGATGAAATTCATTGCCTGCGCGATCCTACTCGCGGCGGAGTGGCGACGACACTGAAGGAGATCGCCGCAACTTCGCGCGTGGGAATTGAGCTGGATGAAAAACAAATCCCGGTGCGAGAGACCGTCAAAGGAGCGTGCGAGATCCTCGGCCTCGACCCTCTTTATGTGGCCAACGAAGGAAAGCTCATAGCGATCGTGCCGGACGAAGTCGCCGAGGCTTTGCTGCAATCTGTGCGAGAACATCCGTTGGGACGCGAGGCCAGTTTGATCGGAGAAGTCGTCGCCGAACACCCCGGAATGGTGCTCATGAAAACCGAAATCGGCGGCACGCGAGTCCTCGACCTCTTATTCGGCGAGCAGCTGCCGCGAATTTGCTGAATCGGCCATAAAGAGCTTCCATATTATTAAGGAGTTATTACCACCCTTGTCACCCCGCTGGGGCTCCGGCGGGATTCCCGGAATAGCTCGCCTCTGTTGCCTTTTTTTTTCAGATAGAGTTCCGATTGAAGCGAATGCCGTTTAAAGTCGGTGCTCGGCGGCAGTGTCTCCAAATTGATCCGCGCTTGCCGGTAAGTGTCAACAATAGGACATCACTCTTCCAGTTTAGCTGATTATCGACTGCAAAACGCAACAGCTTCATTGGTATGCCTTTTGCTGACGCAATAAGTATCCTAGTAACAAGGAGGGTCTATGGATGCATTGGAGCTTCTAAGGCAAGATCATAA
Source organism: Binatia bacterium (assembly GCA_050735975.1). Taxonomy (GTDB): domain Bacteria; phylum Desulfobacterota; class Binatia; order UBA9968; family UBA9968; genus DATMBL01. The sequence goes on from JBOHVS010000003.1 coordinate 24,912, forward strand.
AAAGGTGAAGGAGTTGTTCGAACAGGCAGAGAGCGCAGATGGTAAAAAACAACAGCAGATTTTCGAGCAGATCAAGACCGAGCTGGAAACGCATACCCACATCGAAGAGACGGTTTTTTATCCGGCCATGCAAAAGCACGAGGAACTGAAAGACCTGGTTCTCGAATCCATCGAAGAGCATAAGCAGGTAAAGACTCTGCTCCGAGAAATGGATAATTTGGCATCCGATAGCGAGAAGTTTGAGCCGAAGCTGATGGTTTTGATGGAAAACGTTGAGCATCATGCTGAAGAAGAGGAAGAAGGAAAAATGTTTCCCAAAATTCGCCAGCTTATGGATAAGCAGTATCTCGAACAATTGGGTCAGGAGCTTGAGTCAGCGAAGGGCAAACGTCACCGCAAAGCCAGTTAGCTGTTAGGCCGGATGATCCCTATCCGCTTGCGGGAGAAGCCAAGGATGGGGATTATCCGGCTCTCAGCCTGATCCGTGGCCCTATCCACACACGACGATCTGGTTTTTGAAAGTACGCTTTTACGACTGCTGTCAAGAGGAAAAATCGCCGCTAGAATTGTTGCAACTCGCAGTAAAACAAACGCCGGTTGAGACCGAAGGGCGCCCGATATCCTATATTCTGTTTTTCGTTAGACGGCGCTCAGAGATTTAGCAAGCTCGCGGCGTTTTCTCCGGCGATCTTTTGCTTCTGCTTCTGGTTAATGTCCGAACGCCCCATGATGCCGGAGACTGTGTGAGGAAACTCGGAATCAAAGTGCGGATAGTCGGTAGCCATTAAAATATGGTCTTCGCCCAAGACTCTGATCGGACCGGCGAGATCGTCCTCGTCGGCCTCGCAGGTGAAATAGCAGTTGCGCTTGACGTATTCAGATGGCGGCATTGTGATGACGCCGGTCAATTGCGGAAAATCCTTTGCCCACTCGTAGTCATCGTCCATACGATGCATCCAGTAGAGCGGAAACTCGGCGCTGCACTCAAAGAAAGCGACTTTGAGCTTGGGGAATTTCTCGAACACGCCGCCCAGCATTAAAGCCACAAGAGCCGGTGTGCAGTTCATTACGCGACCAAGCACGTGGGTTTTAAAAAAATTGTCGAAGCGGTCCGTCACCTCTCCGTTGCTATTGGGGTGACAGAACAGCGGCACGCCTAACTCTTCCGCCGTCTGATAGTATGGATAGAACGAAGGATGGTCGACATTGCGTCTGCCCACATAGGGCACCAGATGACTGGCTTTAAAGCCGAGATCTTTGACGCAGCGGCGCAGTTCGTTAGCCATCTCTTCAGGGCAGCCCGCCGGCGCCATAGCAGCCGGCAGGAATATATCCTCGTGTCCTTTTACCAGTTTTGCCACCCAGTTGTTGTAAGACTGTGCGCAAGCAAGCCCCAACCCGCCGACGTTTTCCGTGGCCATGTTGATCGCGGTCGGAAAGATAATTTGCTTTTCGATCCCTTCTTTCTTGATGTCTTTGAGCCGGCGTTCCATATCGTAGCCACCGACTTGCCGCTCGGCGATTTCCCCACTGCGCCAGTTGACTTTGGGATCGTAGATGTAGGGGTGCCTGTGCGCGGCGCGTCCTTGAGGATCTCCGGGATCCAAGGAGTGAATGAACTTCGTATTGTGATTCCGGCCCTCTCCGGCTCTCACGGGTGTGAATCTGGCATAAGGCTCGGGCAGATTGTAAACCTCATCGAAAAAATAGCCTTCACGCAAGTGAGAGTCTAGGTCGATTATCATAATCTCCTCCTAACTCGCAAAGGGCAAAGAACCGGTATCAGAGGTCAGCTGCACTCTGCTCCGTGCTTATCGCTCCCTGCTTTTTTCCCGCGCATGCCCTTAGCGAGAGATTCGCGCGCCTTGCATCTGGGACTTTTTTGACCAGCCTGCAAATATGGATTTTCGACAGCTCTTAAAACGTGAAGATCACTTTTTGCCCAATGAGTTTATGAATGAGCGGTCTATGAGCTCATCCAAAGTAATCTTTTTTTTGATTCTGCCTGTCTCATATTCCTGGTCGATGACAAGGGGAATGGTCTTCTCGGCGATGTAACCGTTCAGAGGAAAAGAATCTCGGTATTCATCATAGCCCGCCGGCGCATACGCCGGATCCATCTTCACGTACTTTCTTAGGGCTTTTATCGCGTCGTCTCTATTTTCCAAAGTATGCTTGACTCCCCTTTGGTAGGCACGGAGAAATTTGACCACCTGCTCCCGCTCTTTGGCCAACCAAGATTCGCGCGCCGCGAAGGTCTCGTAGGGCCACTGAGGGAACATTTCCTTTAGATCGAACAGCTTGGTGTAGCCCTGGGACTTGGCAATCTCAGTGACCGGAAACCACACGAGGGATGCGTCTACCGCTTTTGCGCTCAGAGCCGCAAAGCGCGCCGGCGTACTGCCGATTTGCAGGATAGTGACATCTTTGAAGTTGATACCAAAGTGGCGCAACGTCGCGCGGGTGAGAAAATCCGTCAGGGAGCCGAACCGGCTGATCGCAAATCGCTTACCCCTGGCCTCTTTCATCGATTTGAACCCAGGTTGGGAATAGAGCTGAAAAGGCATGATGTTCGAGATACCCCAGAAATTCTTGATATCGGCCCCCGCTGCCCGGCCGCCGATGGTTTCGACAAAGGCGCTCCCCATAATTTGGATGTCGCCTCCAACCAGCGCAGCAAGATTTGTCGAGCCCGCGTTAAATAGCACCAAAAGGACTTCCAGTCCCTCAGCTTTGAAAAATCCTTGTTCTTGGGTCACATAAACCGGAAGGAATGCTACGTTGACAGAGGAAAGACCGACGATTATTCGGGCCTGAGACGGTTTGGCGGAGAACCCGATCGCCGCCAAAAGCCCAATCACCAGCGCTATCACCAGTTTCTTTGTTCGCATGCATCCTCCTTGTGAAACGGTTAGGGACTAAAGCACGACAAACCGAGACTCAAACGTCCCTGACGTTCGACGCCACGCCAGTCGCCGCATGGCGTTTGTAACTTGTACAACGCTAACCGCTCCACATGCAAGGGTACACTCATCCAATCCCTTGGAGTTGGACCAACTCTTTCTCTTTATCAATGATTGCTACGACCTTTAGATCACCGACTGCTCCGGTAAAATTGTCTTGAGAACCCGGAGGTAGTTACCACCGAGGATCAACGCGATCTCTTCTTCCCTATATCCGTACCGTTGCAGGCCATCGATCAGATTCGGCAGGTCTTCGATCTCCTCGAAGCCTTTCACCAGCGGCGGCTTGTGCAAAGGGTGGTGGCGATCCTTGAGCGTGCGCGGACCGTCGTACTTCACAAAGTCCATGCCGAGCGCGAGATGCTCGACGCCGACTAAATCAATCATGTAATCCATGTGCTTCAGCAGGTCCTCCAATCCCGCGTCTTTCTTGGCCACCCGTTCGGGTAAAGCCAAGATGCCGACCAGACCGCCTTGCCGCGCAATGGCTTTGATCTGGTCGTCCGCGAGATTACGCGGGTTGTCGAGCATGCCGCAAGCATTGGCATGGCTGACAATGACCGGTGCCGTCGCTACCTCGAGGGTCTGAAAAAATCCTTCGCGATTCATGTGCGAAAGGTCGACGACCATGCCCAGGCGATTGGCCTCTTTGATCACCGCAACGCCGAAATTCGTCAGGCCGCCGCCGGTCCGATTCTCCCAAACGCCGTCGCCGAGCTCATTGCGAAAATTCCAAACAGGTTGAAGAGAGCGCAGCCCGAGGCGATAGAAATTTCTCAGGTTGTGGATGTTGCCGCGCAACGGCATGCAGCCTTCGAAGTGAAGCAGAAACTTGACGCTTCCTGTCTCGACCTTGTCGGGAAGATCGCCGCGGGTCTTGATCATCCGGATCATCCCCTCGGAGCGCGGCGCTTCCTGTAAGAACATGTCGATGTTCTCCAACGCCGTCTCAAGATAACGGCCGGTGTTCTGGGAATGGGAGTAAGAGTCGCCGCTGACCGCATAGACTGAGACGTTGATGCCGTCGCGGATCAGTCTCGGGGCGATGGCGTCCCGCACCGGCGATTCCTCGCCCACAGAGACGCGGTGAAGCTGCTCATAAACATCGCGGTGGCCTTCGACGACCACGTATTTGCTGAGTAACTCTTTGCCGTTCATGTTATCTCGCATCCTTTCTTGAAGAACGATGGGGCTTCCGCTACTAATAATTGCAAAAACCCTCGGAAGCAAGTTGATCCGTCCATTGCGCCCTCATCGTCATATTTTTGCTTTTCTGCTCATCGGCTTTGTCTTTGTGCTTTCCTTTCACGGCTGTAAGTCAGCTCCAAAAGACATCAAAGGAGGCTCGGATAACCATTTTCGCGTTAACCTCGGCACCGAGCCGCCGAGTCTGGACTGGTCTTTGGCCACCGACCATGTCTCCTTCAACGTCATTTCCAATTTGATGATTGGGCTCACCGAGTTCAATAAAGAACTGAAACCGTCACCGGTCATTGCCAAATCGTGGCAGCTTTACGCCGGTGGAAGAAGGATCGTTTTCGAGTTGCGTGACGACGTGTTCTGGAGTGACGGCGTAAAGGTTCGCGCGCGCGATTTCGAGTATTCGTGGAAAAGGCTGCTCGATCCGAAGACCGCCTCGGAGTATGCCTACATTCTTTTCGATATTGTAAACGCGCAAGAATATCATGAGGGGAAAATCACCGACTCAGCAGCCGTCGGAGTCCGGGCCATCGACGATTTCAAACTCGAAGTTCAGCTGAAGCATCCGGCCTCCTATTTCCTCTCGATCACGACCTTTGAGGTGACGTTTCCCCAACGGCAGGACGTGATAGAAAAATTCAGAGCAAATTGGACGGACCCGGAAAATATCGTCACCAACGGCCCTTTTTTGTTGGCCTCATGGAAGCACGAGAATCAAATCGAATTGCGGGCTAATCCCAACTTTTTTGCCGGCAAACCGGCCATCGATAAAGTTTCCATGTTCATGGTCAACGAAAAAACAACCGCGCTGGCTATGTACGAGCAAGGCCGGTTGGATTTTCTCGATAACCACAGCATCCCGACCTTGGAAAAAAGGCGGTTGGCCAAGCAGAGAGGTTTCAAACGGGTGCCGCAGCTCCGCGGCGACTACTACGGCTTTACTATCGACCGAAAGCCTTTCAACGATCCAAAAGTAAGAAAAGCATTCGCTATGGCGATCGACCGGAACGTTTTTCCGAAGATCCTCCATGGCGGCGAGCAGCCTGCTCCGTCGTGGATTCCACCCGGCATGCCCGCCCACAATTCAGAACTCGGCCTCCCGTTCAATCCGGTAGAGGCTCGCCGGTTGCTTCGGGAGGCCGGCTACCCCGCAGGCAAGGGTTTTCCGCGTGTTACATTGGCCTATAACACCCAAGAAGACCACAAGCTCGTGGCCGAGGCGGTTCAGGGGATGTGGCAGCGCACTCTCGGGGTTGTGGTCGACCTCGAAAATCAAGAATGGAAAGTTTACCTGAAGAGACTGCAAATCGATCCGCCTCACGTGTTTCGTCTAGGCTGGGGCGCCGACTATCCGGATCCGGATAATTTCATGAAGCTCTTCACCTCCGACAGCGGCAACAATCACACCCGGTGGAAAAATCCCCGCTACGATCAACTTTTGGAGCAAGCCGCTCGTGAGTTGGACCCCGAGAGACGCGCCAAGCTTTACGATGAGGCGCAAAGGATTCTTTGCGAGACCGACTTGCCGATCGTTCCTTTATTTTGGACCGCCGAAAGCACCCTGCTGAATGAACGATTCGAAGGCTTGGAGATAACATCTATGGCGCGACTGGACCTGCGCCATGTGCATCCCGCCACGACCGCGGCTTCCAAATAGACTGCCGGCGGTCCGCAAGTTGCCATGCGGGGCGAAATCACATATGTTTAGGCCCCAATCAGCCAGCCCAACACACTTCCGGGGCTCTTCGGCACAACAAGCCATAGATGGAGGAGAAGCAGCATTATGGACCTCACTGAAGATGATGTTCTGCACATATTGAAACTGATCGATGAATCGAAGTTCGATTACTTTCAACTTGAAGTCGGCGAGCTAAAGATAACGGTCAGTAAAGGCGATCCAATTCCCGCAACGGCAGCGCCTCAACGCGTCGCCGCGACTCAATCGGCTAGTCCCAGCCACGTCCAAACGCCTAATTCCGCGCCGCCCGCTCCTCAAGCCCAAGTTTCCAAAGTCGAAGCCAAAACCATACCGGAAGGACTCGTTCCGATTACCGCTCCCCTGCTGGGCACTTTTTATGTCGCACCGGAGCCGGGCGCGTCGCCCTTTGTTCAGGTCGGCGCAAAAGTCACCGAAGATACGACCGTCGGGTTAATTGAAGTGATGAAGGTTTTCAACAGCGTCCGCGCGAGCGTCAAAGGCACGGTAGTCGAAGTTGTCGCTCAAAACGGACAGTTCGTAGAGTACGGCCAGCCGCTTTTTCTCGTAAAACCATGAGTGTAACCCGGGTGCTCGTAGCCAACCGGGGCGAAATCGCTGTTCGCATCATTCGAGCTTGCAAGAGTCTGGGGATTGAAGCTATCGCCGCCGTTTCGGAGGCTGACCGGGAAAGCCTCGCGGCAAGACTGGCCCATCGCGCGGTTTGCATTGGGCCGCCGCGCTCGACCGACAGTTACCTGAAGCCCGAGACACTGATAGCGGCCGCCCAGGCGACAAAATGTGACGCGCTTCACCCAGGCTATGGCTTTCTGTCCGAACGGCCCGAACTCGCCCAAGCCTGCGCAGATAACAAGATTACCTTTGTCGGACCCACCGCCGAGAATATCACCAAGATGGGGGATAAACTCGAGGCGCGCAAAATCGCCGCTTCGTGCGGCGTTGCCACGGTCCCCGGTTCCGATCACGCCAAGAATTACCAGGAAGCCGCTGCTCTAGCCCAAAAGATCGGCTATCCGGTTCTGCTAAAGGCGTCCGCGGGAGGGGGCGGGCGCGGTATTAAGCTGGTTCGGGATGCCGCTGAAATGCAAACGACATTCAGCACGGCTGCCGCCGAAGCTAAAGCCGCCTTCGGGAATGATACGCTATACATGGAAAAATATGTCGGCAATGCCCGTCATATCGAAGTTCAGGTGCTTGGAGACGCCTTGGGCGATGTTATTCACCTCGGCGAGCGCGATTGTTCGCTGCAGCGCCGGCACCAGAAGATCATCGAAGAAGCTCCGGCCTATGCCTTGTCGCAGGATGTCCGCGGCAAAATCTGCGGTGCGGCTGCAACACTGGCGCGTGCGATCGGCTACCGCAATGCCGGAACCATCGAGTTCATCTTCGACAATGACACGCGAGACTTCTACTTTCTCGAAATGAACACGCGCATCCAGGTGGAGCATCCGGTCACGGAAATGATCACGGGAGTCGATCTCGTGGCGCAGCAGCTGCTGATTGCCGGCGGGAGTCCGTTACCCTTCCGCCAGAGCGATATTCGATTCACCGGTCATGCCATCGAGTGCCGCATCAATGCCGAGTCGCCCCAACATGGTTTCCGACCCTGTCCCGGCCGGATAACCGCGTGGCAGTCGCCTGACGGAGCCGGCATTCGCGTGGACAGTCATTGTTACCCGGGATATTTCGTGCCGCCCTATTACGACTCCCTGTTGGCTAAGCTTGTCGTGCACGGCGATAATCGCACCGGCGCCGCCGCGCGTGCAAAGCAGGCGCTCGCCGCTTTTCAGGTTCAGGGCATCGATACCGGAATACCGTTCTTGCAAACCGTGATCGATGACGCCGAGTACCTAGCCGGCAAAGTCAACACCCGTTGGCTGGAGAAGAGACTGGACGCATACTGAGAAGTTCTGATTGCAGGCTATTCAAATATATCTCACAGGCGCTAAGGGCAATGATAACAGAAGTCAGAGGTCAGAAGTCAGAAGTCAGAAATCAGATCTGAACAACTTCCTTTTCCATGCTCTTTGTTTTCGCTGATCTCTGATCTCCGACGTCTGACCTCCGGCCTGACTTCCCTGCTCCTTGCTCCTTGCCAGTGAATTAGCGAGACATGGCTTCGTTTCTGCTGAAACGCTTTCTTCACGGCGTGGTCGTTCTCTGGGTGGTTGCCACCCTGACTTTTGCCTTGCTCCGCATTGCGCCAGGCGGTCCCTTTGACCGGGAGCGGCGTTTGCCACCGGAAGTATTGGCCAATCTTGCGGCTAAATATCACCTCAATGAGCCTGTACTCCACCAATACGTTCGTTACCTGAAAGGGATTCTTCAAGGCGACCTCGGCCCATCGTACAAGTATCTCGATCGCGGCGTGAACGACGTTATTCGCGACACGCTGCCGATATCCATCGCTCTCGGAGCCTTTGCCATCGCTTTCGCTCTTCTTTTCTCCTTGCCGGTAGGGGTGGCGGCGGCTTATTTTCGAAATTCGTGGATCGACCGTTGCTGCATGCTCTTAGCTACTGTTGGAATCGCCGTTCCGCACTTTACATTAGGCGCGCTCTTGATCTGGTGGTTTGCCATACAACTGGGCTGGCTTCACGCCGGCCGCTGGGACCACGTCACAAGCCCCATTCTCCCCACGATCACCCTGGGCGCTGCTCCCGCGGCTTATCTGTCGGCGTTGATTCGCTCAAGTCTCATCGAGACGCTTGGAGAAGACTTCATCCGAACCGCGCGCGCCAAAGGCCTAAGAGAGATCGTCGTACTCTTCAAGCATGCTCTGAGATATTCCCTGATTCCGGTACTGACCGTGATTGGTCCGCTGACGGCGGCATTGCTTACCGGCTCGTTCGTCGTCGAATACGTTTTCGCTATTCCCGGCATGGGGAGATTTTTTATCACGGCGGTGACGGATCGAGACTACCCTCTGATCATGGGGGTTACGCTCGTTTACACTGCCGTATTGGTTTGCTCCAATCTATTGATCGACGTCTTGTATTCTTACTTTGATCCCCGAATACGGGTCTACTGACAAATGACGGCTTTGAATCCTTTCGGCGGCAGAGTATTCCATAGTCCTGTTTTTGCCTGCAGCCTGGCGTTTGTCCTGACCGTAGGTATCGCCGGCTTTCTGGCGCCATGGATCTTTCCCTATGGCGCCGGCGGGCTGCAAGAAACGAGGATTTTGGAGGGGCCGAGTTGGACGCACTGGATGGGCACGGATGGACTCGGGCGCGACTTGCTGGCCCGGGTCCTTTACGGCGCGCGCGTGTCGATGACCGTGGGACTCGGCACGGCGTTGATCGCCCTTATCGTCGGCACGCCTTACGGTGTCATCGCCGGCTTCCGGGGCGGTACCTTGGATCATCTCCTGATGCGCATCGTCGATATTTGCTACGCTCTACCCGACATGCTGTTGTTCATTCTGTTTTCACTTTTGTTCGGGAGGAATATCAGCGGGCTTGTGATTGCGCTCGGCCTCGTGTCGTGGGTGCGCTTTGCGCGCATTGCACGCGGGCAAGTGCTTCAAGCCAAGGAATTTCGTTATGTGGAAGGCGCAACAGCCATGGGCGCTTCGAGACAAAGAATCGTCATGCGCCATATCCTGCCGAACATCGTTGGCCCGATCGTTGTAACCCTCACGTTCAGCATCCCGGCTGCGATCCTCGCCGAATCAACGTTGAGTTTTATCGGCTTGGGTATCAATGACCCGTATAGTCCGTGGGGTACCAGCTGGGGAAGCCTTGCGCAAGACGGTTGGCGCGCGATGCGCAGCTACCCGCATGTCATCTTCTTCCCTGCGGCGGCTGTCTTCTGCACGATCTTGGCTTTTAATACTCTCGGAAACACCTTGAACGATCTTCTAGATCCCAAGCGAAGATAAAGTGAAAGTTTAGGTTAAGGCTGGGCCGGAGGTCAGGGGCTGCTGTTCCGAATCGTTTTGAAGCAGAAAAAATGGCGCACTTTGGAGCGAAATAAGCGTCTCTTATTTGTGCAAGGATTTACTGATTAGGGTCTTGGCGGGCTGGTCTTTTACAAGGCTCTTTTTCAGATAAAGCGTCGCTTTCGTGGGCGTCAGAACAACCGCCTGTTCTCCACCGGATGCATCCGACCGCGACAAGAACGTCTCCAAAACGTTCTCGATCGAAAGGATGCCGGTCGTCTGACCTTTGCCGTTAACAACCAACCCGATCACGAACCCCTCGGCGTCCACGACCGGACCTCCGCTCATCTGGTTCTCGACGCGAATTCCCCACTTCGCATTCGGCGAAATACCCTGCTTCTTTAAATATGCGGGCGTATAAACCTTTAGGTCGGTCGCAAAATATCCGCGACGCTTCGCCTCGGTTAGATTCAGGAACCCATGAGCAATAACAAAATCGCGCTTTTCCGGATAGCCGGCAATGAAAACTTTTTTAGGTGGAAAGAGCGGCTGTAACTCAAAATCGGCGCTCGGATTGAAAATATCGATGGTGCCCTCTCTGAAATCTCTTATATTCCAATAACGGAACACGGCTTTCGGTCCCGCTTTTAATTTCCCGATAACAAAGTCCCTGTGTTTGATAGTTTCATCGGGAGTTTGGCTGCTTGCGCGCCCCATGGAATCGCGTTCGGCCAGATGCGAGATGATATCTATTTCGAACTCCCGGTCACCGTTCAGGGCTTTATAACGAAGGACTTGATGGTCCGCCGAGCAATTCACTTCGCTTGAAAAGCTCGCCTTCTCTCGCTGGCTTTCAAGACAGTGCTTCATGACGTGGTAGGCAGTGACAAAAAGACCGTCGGAAGCAATTAGAAACCCGGATCCCAAGGTTGCTCGCCTCGAATTTCCGGCACGGTCCTGAAAGTCGACCACGATCCTGAGGCTCTTGGCCTGCGCTTCTTCCCAGGTAAATCCGGCCCCTTCGGCGGAAAGTTGCTCGCTTCCGCTGACGTAACTGCTCAATGCCGGTGAGGGGAAAGTCAGCCCAGTGATGAGCGTGCAAAGTAAGAAGAGATGCTTCACTGTTGGGCTTCGTTTATAACGTAAACAAAAAATTAATGCAAACTTTTTTCCGGAAAAACCCGCTGCGTAAGAGCTTTTCTGCTTTCAAACGAGACGAGGATACGGAAAACAGCGATGCAAGCCGGCGGACTAAAGCCGCAGCAGGTTCTTCGCGGAAAGTTTTGAGAGTTTTTTGTTGCGTCTGAGAACTGTCGCCGATCTTTGCGCGTCGGTCAAGTTGCCGCTGGACAAATCTCAACAGCCTGGGTCAAACGTTCCAGGGTCGGGTGATCCACATCCCCGTAGTAGTCTTGATTAAGAAAGTTTCGAAAGATGCTAACCCAGTTGCGGCAATCCCATCCAAGTCTTCGCCAGTATTCCATGCCTTTTCTGTCCGCCTGAAGCTCTGCGGAGCTGGAGTACGGGCGAAAAGAGACCATCCCTGAAAGTCCTAGATCGCGGGCGCTAATGCGATTGGCCCGTCCGCTCTTAAGCCGCCTGTCGGGGTTGTGATTGCCAACCTCTGCGCCCATGACATCGTGGGCTATCTCATGGGCTAACGTTTGCCTGAGAAGCCAACGATGGTGTTGATTCCGATAGGCTAAACGGGTCAGCTCATAGCTGATAAAGATTTGATGATTTCCGACGCTCAGACCCAAAATATCTCTGCGCGGAAAGTCGGCCAGACGAAAGTGATAGAGCCCTGCGCTATGGGAGTTTTCGGAAACTCTTAAGATAGCGAGGGCCTCGTTATTCATGAAGCGTTCAAGCTTTTCGTCCGTGACCGCTGGAATACGCAACGAAAGCGGGGTGCACGAAAGGAGAGCCAGGAGCGCTGATAACGCGAACGGAACGACAGTTTTTAGATTGCCCATGTATTTGAATTCAACCGAGGATAGGATCGGCGCATATTGAAGGACCCTTATATAGATTTTTTGCCGGAAACGCCAACGATAGGGTGCTAAGAGCAAACAGCTAACCCGCACTATTCGCGGACGATGGAGAAGGAGCGACACTGCGGGCCCAGCAAAGCGCATGGAGCAAGGAGCAGGGAGCCCGGATATCTTATCTCTGATGTCTGACCCCAGACCTCTGACTTCTGCCCTTCGCCCTTAGCGCAAGCTCCGCTTGCCCATGCGCCTCGCTCTGAGATCTTTTTAAGCATTTCGCAGATGGCGTTTTTCAGCGGCCTGCTAGACGACTGCAGTCTCGTACCCGGAGGCGCCGCTCTGCTCCGAAGTAAATAGATTCCAGGAGTCGATCCATGCGCGCGTCCGCTCGAACACCTCGCGGGGGTAAGCTTCAAAAACCAATCGCTCGCCGGGGCCAAACGTGCGGATATCCACCAGCCCGTGATATCTCTCCGGAAGCTCTCTGAGAAAGTAATGTTTGTAAAGTTCAGGTTCGATATCGATATCGCGCTGCGCGCGGCGCAATGCCTTGAAGTAGCGCTCCACATCATCCAGGTCGGCGTCGCCGGTAACCATATGGCCGATCATGAACGTCGTATCCACGATCTTGCGGAAGCCCAGTTGTTCCGCAACATAGAAAGGCGCGCCAAAGAGGCTCGCGGCGGGCGCTTTGCGGTCGACAAGCAAGGCCAAGCGGTCCAAGAGCAGACCGGCAAAATGGAGCTTGATTTCCTCACGCTTGAGGAATTTTTCCAGCCCCTGGAGAGTCGAATAATGGCTCCCGGAGTGGTAGCCGACCGTGACCGGGATATCGGCCAGCTCTTCGGGTTTGCGGATCGGAGATTCCGGCGGCACGAAAATACCAGAGGGAGATATTGAGTAACATTGCCCCCACATCTTCCCATGCCCCGCCGATGCCGCCATGTTGACTGTCCAATGGCAGGCCGCGCTCAGGTGGCAGCCGCGACCTTCCTCTATAGATTCAAAAGCGCCTCGTTGTATCTCCGGCGCCGACTCGACGGACTGCACTTGGGCGGACCAGGTTGCGATCGGCTTGACCAGAAATTCATAGTCCAGGCCCTCGTTTCGAAAATAACCTTTCTCCTCTGCGACCCACTCTTGCAGACGCCCGTGCGACTGGATCAGGAACTTAGCCATGGCGGTTCTCCTTCTTCTAGGCCTGAATCTATTCTCTCTGACGGCAGAGCGTCAACCGCTACCGAAGGACAACATTAAGACTGAGAGGTTGTGAAAAAATTGAAAAACGTCAAGTTCCGCAAATTTCGCCTCAACAAAATCAAATAGTTGCGGCTGCTCATTTTCGCAGAATTCGATTAATTCACAAACTCTGAGGCTGAGGTCAAGGCTAAGCTCAACCTCGACCTTAACCTCAACCTACCACACTCAACCTACTGTTGCTTGACGGCCCTCTTCAATTAGCCCTATGCTGATCGGAGTTTGTAAAAGTTCGACATTATCTCGTTGGAGGTGAGCGATGTTCGATATAGCAGGGAAGAAAGTACCCAGTGCATTGGCGGAAATCGTCGATCCGAAGCGCACGGCATTGCTGATGTGGGACATGGAGTACGCGATCGCGCCCAACGCGTTCAACTATGCCTCCATATTGGCGAACTTGAAGGGTCTGTCCGCGTTAGCGCGCCAGTTGGGCGTGCCGGTTTTCTATTCGGTTCAGACCGCTTTTGATCTGGTGAAAGAAGAAGCCGGAGTTTGGGTGCGTGTCAGGATGAAGCGGGCGAAGGCAACCGATCCAAACCAACTTTTGAACGAAAGGGAGGATCCGAAAGGGAGAGAGATTGTCGAGGAGTTGAGGCCCGAGCCCCAGGATATCGTGTTTCAAAAGCGCAGGCCGGACGGTTTTGTCGGCACCGACTTTGATCTCATGCTCCGGAGCAAAGGCATAGCAACGATTCTGATCGGAGGGGTTGCCACCGAAGGAGGAGTCGAAGGCACCGCGCGCACGGGCCGCAATCTCGGCTATGACATGGTTATTGTGAAGGACTGCGTCGGCTCGAGAAGCCGCGAGCTGCACGATATGGCCCTAAAACTGATGGAGGGAACGCATTTCGATTTGGCCACAGCGGCTGAAATCGCCGAGCTCTGGCGCAAAAAATGACGCGAGCGGGCGTAGCCGCAAAGACGGGAAGACAAAAAGCGAGGTTGATCGCGAAGGACCCAGCGTTGTATGCCGGCGCGTTACCTACCAACCCAACGCTTTGCGCAACTGGATGAAAGCTTCGAGTTCCGCCACCGTGGCGACGATCTCACCATCTTCCGCTTGGCTAAGGCTGCGCTGGGCTTCCAGCAGCGTCAGATAGTCAATCGCTCCGGCATCAAAGCGGGCCTTGGCGATAGTATAGGCGTTCTGGGCTTCTTTCACCGACTCACCGGCAAGAACCTCTTGCTCACCGCTGCCCTGCAGGGCAGCGAGCGCATCTTCAACCTCGCGAAAGGCCGTCAAGACGGTTTTCTGATACTGCGCCGCGAGTTCCCTCTGACGAGCAGTGACGCTTTCCAAGTTGCCCGTCAGCCTGCCCCCGCTGAAGATCGGGGCCAGTACATTCGATGCGAGCGATAATGCGGCGTTTGCGGGGTGCGCCAGTCCGGCCGCCGCGATGCTTGAGTCTACCCCCAATTGCAGGGACGGAAAGAACGCCGCCCGCGCAACGCCGATATCGGCATTCGCGGCCAGAAGCCCGGCTTCGGCGCTCTGGATATCCGGCCTGGCCGTCAACAGCGAGGCAGGCGGGGTCAAGCTTACTTCCGGCATTGCCACCGAAGCCAGGACCGTTTTCGGGGCATTTAGATTTTGGGGCGCTTGGCCGAGCAAAATTGCCAGCGCGTTCAGGGTTGTGGCTCGCTGCTCTCTAAGCGCAGTTAATGCCGCGCGAATGTCGTTAACGGCGAGTCTTTGTTGCGAAACCTCCAACGCCGACACGCTGCCCGCGCGAAAACGAGCTTCGATAATCCTGAGGATCTCCTCGGCGTTTTTGAGGTTAGTCTCCGCGATGCGGATGCGCTCGTTAAAGCCAAGTACCCGGGTGTAGAAAGCAGCCGTATCGGCGGCAACGACGAGCCACAGCGCCTCGCGGTCATATTGACTGGCGGCGACGCGGTAATTCGCCGCTGTTGCCTGGCTACGGTTTTTACCCCACAAATCGAGCTCGTAGCTCAGTGTTGTAACGCCACGCCAGGGTGATTCGACACTGCTTTCGTCGGAGTTGCGCGAGAGCCCGCCGCCGGCGTTCAGCGAAGGCCAGAGCGCGGCGCCGGCGACTTTTGTCTGGGCGCGCGCCTGCTCGACGCGATGCAAGGCGGCCTGGAGATCAAGGTTTTGTGTGAGCGCCACCTTCATCAGGCCGTTGAGATCTTCACTGCCCAGCGCTTGCCAGAAAGGCGCCTCGTCCGGCTGCGACTGCGGAGCGGGTTCGGCCACGCTCCAGTCCTGCGGCATTGGCACCGTCGGGCGCTCATAGCTCGGGATCATGCTACACGATGAAAGGGCCAGAGAAACTACAGTCAATGCAAAAATGGTTCTACGCATAGTCGTTCACTCCGAAGCCAAGGCAACCACTGGATCGAGCCGGGCAGCTTTCCGCGCCGGCAAGTACCCGAAGATGAGGCCGGTGGCGGAAGCACAAACAAAGGCCAGCACAGCCGGCGTGACGGAGAAGATCACTGTCATCCCGCTGTAGCGCAATATCAGGCCGGCTATGATCCCGACGACGATTCCCAAGACTCCACCCGCTGCGCAGACGACCGCCGCTTCGATGTTGAACTGCAGGAGGATATCGCGCATGCGCGCGCCCGTGGCCATGCGGATGCCGATTTCGCGCGTGCGCTCCACCACGCTCACCAGCATGATGTTCATGACCCCGATACCGCCTACCAGAAGAGAAATCGCCGCCACTGTGCCCAAAAGCAAGGTAAACGTATCTTGCGTCTCCATAGCCGCCTGCAGAATAGACGCCATGTTTCGGACTCTAAAATCTTCCGCCCGATGGCGCGCGCGGAGTAAGGCTTCAACTCGCTCCTGGCTCGCATCGATGTCTGAACTATCCGCGACCTTTATCGTGATGCTACTGAGATAATTTTTTCCAAAGAGCCGGACCAAACCGGTGTTGATCGGCACAAATATCACGTCGTCTTGATCGCTGCCGTTGGGTGACGCGCCTTTCTCGGTCATGACGCCGACCACCAGAAAGGGCACGTTCTTGAGCAGCACGTACTTGCCGATCGGGCTATCGCCGTCGGGAAAAAGCGTTCTCGCGACCGTCCGGCCGAGCACGATGATCGGCGCATAGGTCTTCATGTCAGCGGCGTTAAAAAACTGTCCTTCGGCGACCTTCCAGTCCCGCGCCGCCGGAAAATCTTCACCCGTTCCCTGGACGGTGGTTTGGTAGTCGATATTGCCGTAACGTACGGTCATCCGGCTACTGCGCTCCGGTAGCGCGGCTTCGATATTGGGCAGCGTTCTAATCGCCGCCGCGTCGTCAGGCACCAACGTAATGATATCGCCGGCATTGCGAATACCGGCTGCGCCGGGGCGCACTAACATCAGGTTGGTACCAAACGCGCTGATCCGATCAAGGACCTTTTGACGGCTGCCCTCGCCGACGGCCAGCATAGCAACGACGGCAGCCACGCCGATAATGATGCCAAGCAAGGTAAGCGCCGTCCGGAACAGATTGACGCGCAGCGACCGCCAGGCGGTCACGAGCGCCTCCTGCAGGCTGGACGAAATGCTGACGCCGGTCGTGTATTCTCGATTTTCATCTCTACTCGTCTCGGCTTTCTTGCCGATCTCTGATCCGTTGTCCTCTAAGATCCGGCCGTCCTGAATTCGTACGATGCGGCTCGCGTGCCGCGCAACGTTTTCTGAGTGGGTGATAAGGATAATCGTCCGGCCTTCCGCGTGCAGCTGTTTTAGCAGGGTTAGGACTTCCTCACCGCTTTTGCTATCGAGGGCGCCGGTGGGCTCGTCAGCGAGGATCACCGGCGGGTCATTGACCAGTGCTCGGGCGATCGCTACACGCTGTTGCTGGCCCCCCGAGAGTTCGCCCGGACGATGATCGGTGCGATCGGCGAGCCCAAGCTGCTGCAGCAATCCGTTGGCGCGCCGCGTTCGCTGGTGCCTGGGGATCCCGGCATAGACCGACGGGATCTCGACGTTCTCACCGGCGGTAGCGGTGGCCAGCAAGTTGTAGCGTTGGAAGACGAACCCGAAGGTCTCGCGCCGTAGTGCCGCCAGCTCGTCCGGAGAAAGGTGCGCCGCCTCCTTGCCTAAGACCCGGTAACTCCCCGAACTGGGGCGATCGAGGCAGCCGATCATGTTCATGAGCGTCGATTTTCCGGAGCCCGACTGCCCCATGATGGCGATGAATTCGCCGCGATGCACCGAAAGTGATAAACCGTCAAGCGCGCGCACCGTAGTGTCGCCGTTCTGATAATGTTTATGGATGTCTGTCAATTCGAGAATCTTGCCGTTCATAGTCGCGGCCCCCGGTTAAAACGGCCGGCGTTGCCCCTCCCGGCGTTCGTTTCAGGTGTGGCGGTACCCGTGGGGCGGCTGAGAAGTATACGTTCTCCAACGTCGAGCCCATCCATAACCTCCGCGTGCGTGCGCGTTTGCAAACCGACATGGATGATGCGCTCTTCGCGGCCTGATTCGGAAGCCACCGCCACGCGATATCCCTTGCCCTTCTCGTTATCTTCCTCTGGCGCCGGAACCGTCAACGCCTCGGTGGGAATAATCGTTGCGTTCTCGGCCCTGCCGAAGATGAAAAAGACTTGTGTCGTCATACCGGTCATGAGTTGGCGATCTTCGTTTGTCACATCGATCAGGACGTCGTAGAGCACCACGTCGTTGACGATCTGCGGCGCAGGCAGGATTTGCCGCACCTTGCCCTGCCAGCGCCGCTCCGTGTTGCCGAGAATGGTGAAGTAGACCGGCATACCTTCTCTAAGACGGGTTATATCCGCTTCGGCCACTTGGGCGCGCACGGTCATAGTGTCGAGACTCGCGATCTGAAGAATAGTGGGCGCGCTCTGGTTCGCGTTCAAGGTCTGTCCTTCGCGGGCGGGCATGGTTGTGACGGTCCCCGCCATCGGCGCGTAGATTTTCGTGAAGCCTAGATTTGTGCGGTTGCCTCGCAAGTTCGATTCAGTTTCCTGGATTTGCGCCGCGATCGAGTCAACCTGCGCCTTGGCGACTGCCGCCTGTGATTCGCTTTCCTGCAATGCCTGCTGACTCACGGCATTGACGGCAATCAACTCCTGATTGCGCTTGAGATTTTTTTCCGCCAGCGCCAGCTCCGCCTTCTGCTGATTCAGCTGCGCCTTTAGGCTGTCGATGCGCGCTTCGTTCGCCTCCACCTGGGCCTGGTAGACGCGCGGGTCGATTTCGGCAAGGAGTTGGTTTTTCGTCACGCTGTCACCGATCTCCACACGGATTTGCTTTAGCTGTCCGGACACCTGAGTGCCGACGTCTACGTATTGCTTTGGTTCTAACTTGCCCTGGGATGTGACAACCTCCTCAATCGTGCCGCGCGTCGCAGCCACGGGACGGAGGGAGTCTATTTGCGGCTTGCGCGCCGCGGCGGCGTACCAGTACCAGCCTCCGGCGACGATGCTCGCCACAGCCAAAAGGGAGATCATTTTGCTGAGCCGTCTTTTGGCGAGGGTAATGTTCCATTTCATATTGGTTTGCCCTTCCGGTTGGGTTCCTACCTTTCTAATACGACTGGCGGGCCGGGAGTCTCCGCTCTTTAAGGAAGGTTAAGGCTCAGGCTGAGGCCAGAAGAAAAGATACTTAAGGTTAAGGTTTAAAGACCCCTCTCAAGTCGTCCTGAGCCTTAGCCTCCTCAGCCTCTTTTACTTCTAGCGGGATGGCGGCGATGGACGTTTGAACGCTTCGGCGAGCGTTTGCCGTTGTTCCGGGGCCAATTCCCGGGCGACTTCCTTCATGCTCGCTGACAGGCGCTTGGACAGTTGCCAGCGCAATTCGCTGATTTTCCCAACTAGTCGATCATAAGCAGCTTCGTCGAAAGGTTCCGCGGTAAAAACGCGAATAGTTTCGTTTCTCGCCTCTTGAATCTGATCACGTATCGGCTGCACTTCTCCGCGGAGTTGCTCCATCTTCTCAAGAAACCGTGAGCGCGCCGGCTCCGGTAGCTGCGTCGCCGCCTTTTCGATTCTTTGTTGACGGAATGATTCCCTCCCGAAGCGGTTCGGCAGTTGCCCGAGAAGGACGCCCACAAAAAGGACATTCAGAACGATCGAAACAAGAAAAGCCAGCTTAAGAACTCGATTCATAATATGTCCTCGTCGGCGTACAGAAAGCTCTGCACGTTAACGTTAGCTGAAGCATCGGTTTTCGGATACATCGTGTTGATGTCTCTGGTACCCACGGGGCTGTTCAGGCCGATTACAAAACCCAAGATCAGCGTGCTGGTGAGCACATAGGCGGGCCGCGCCAAGTGAAATTCAGCGAACAAACCCCTTAGCCAATAGGTCAGCGGGATCGTCCCCTTTTGCGGAATGCTCTGGGCCCGTAAAACGATCCGCTCAGCCAGGTCCGGACTGGCAGGCTCGAACCGGCGTGATCTAAACATTCTCTCGAGTTTTTCGTCAGGGCTATCGCTCATAAGATCTCCTCATAAATACGCTTTCATGCGTTGCTTGAGGGTCGTTTTCGCGCGCATAATCAATGACTGTAAGGCCTTCAAATTCACACCCATGACATCCGCCGCTTCCTGGTTGCTCAATCCTTCGTCGAAACAGAGATTCAACGCCATCCGCTGCCGTTCGGGCAGGGCGGCGATCTCTTTTTCCAGTATTTTTTGTTCCTCGCTTCGAATCATCGTGGCGTCCACTGTTTCTCGTTCATCGGACAGCGGCATCTCTTCGTCCAACTCCAGCGGTCGTTTCTTCTTCGCCCAGTCGAGGCATAGATTCACCACGATACGATAAAACCAGGTGGTGAATTTGGTATTGCGCTGGGGTTGCCATCTGCCCGGATCTTCCCACAGCTTCAGGAAAGCCTCCTGTACCATATCCTCCGCCGTGTCCCTGTCTTGCACGTACCGATAGGCGAGCCGGTAGAAGCGCTCGGTATGTCGCTGCGCGAGCATCCCAAAGGCCTGCTGGCTGCCGTTCTGAATGTGTTCGAGCAGTTCGCGATCGTCTTTTTCAGCCCAGCCTGCCGCCATACCGTCGCTTGTTTAGAGAGTTGGCCTCGAGTTAATGGAGTAATCATACAACCATAACAGCGCGGAGCGAAAACTCTACCAGGCTGCTGAAAGAGATTCATATGCCGATTGGATACCCCCCGGACTTCGATTTCTGATCTCTGATCTCCGACCTCTGACTTGTACGCTTTGCCGCCTGACCTCTAATCCGTTATACGAACGGGAAAGCAAAAGTATCCGCAGACAGGTAAACTGGTCGAGATATGTTATGTAAGCCCTTAGAGTCCCTGCGAAAACACTGCTCGGGCTAGGATCGTGCTGTGTTCGAGGAGACCAGGTTGGTGAGCGAATTGGAGTATCGGAATACGGAAGTAATTGGAGTAATAGGTGTGAATGCACGGCTCCAGTATTCCCCGCCGAGAGACTGGGTCGTAATCCGTTCATGGTTCGACACGCTCACCACGAACGGGGTGGCTATACGTGAGTTCAAGTATTTAGCCGCTCGCCCTGAGCTTTGTCGAAGGGTGAGCGAGTCACTGCGAACACAGACTCCGAGCGCAGCGAAGCGGACGAGGCTTTCTCAACCGCCTGTCCGAGCCGCGAACCTTGCAGAGATGATAGCCGAATGTTACAAAAGGATAAGTGCTTCTCCAGTCCAAGGTAGATCTCGGGTAGCACCGATTAAACTCTTTTAAGATGACAACAGCGCGGGTTAGCCCCAGGACACGGGGAGTGCTTTTGTTGTTGGCGTTGCTGGGTTGCGCCGCCGCATGGCATGGGACTCCTCTCAAACACTGGATTGACTTCGAAACCGTTGCCGCCTGGCAACAGTCGTTCAAAGCTGATCCCGCGGCCCCCTACATTATTGTGGGCGCCTACTTAACGGGCGTCTTCGTTTTTTTCCCCATCACACTTCTCACTGCCGCTACGATTTTCACCTTTGGCCCTGTTGCGGGCAACGCTTACTCTTTAGTTGGCTGGCTCCTCAGCGCAGCGCTGGGATACGCGATCGGAAAGGTACTCGGACGCGACTGGCTTCGCGGCCTCGTGGGCCATCGCCTCGGTCGTTTGGATCGAGAGGCCGATCGAAACGGTCTCCTCGCGGTGCTGGCGCTGCGGATATTGCCGGTCGCGCCATTCACGGTGGTAAATCTTTTCATCGGTGCATCTCATATCCGATTTAGCGATTTCATCGTCGGCAGC
>JBOHVS010000004.1:0-27021 GCA_050735975.1 Binatia bacterium
CTTTATGGCCGGACATCTATTCGAAGCAGAAGCGGCGCCACACCGCGCAGTAGCCTTGCTGCTTACGATCTTCGTCGCCTATCGAACGAAGAGTCCTGTAACCGGCATGATCGTCGGCACACTTCTGGCCTGGGCATTGTCGTGGATGCGTTAAATGATTTCTGTCCGTGCGCGTTCCCGCGCCGCGCCGATCAGGCAGCCATAGAGAACGAGCGGCACCGAAGTAACCAAAACCATCGCCAAAACGATGTCGCCGATGCCGGTAATAAGCCGCGCGACGATCAACGGCGCCACGACTCCCGCGGTGTAATGCAGCGACATGATCATGCCGCTGGCGGTCCCCGCACTGCCAGGAGGCGCATTCTCCTGAGCCAGGGCAACGACCAACGCCGGCACCGAAGCTTTGAGCGTGCCAAATACGATGATTCCCAAGCCGATCCACGCAGGAGAGGCGAGCCAATAGAAAACAACAAAGGCGGCCGCCGCCGCGGGGAGGGCACTGAAGACAATCACGCGCTTGCGGCCGAGCTTGTCCGAGAGAGATCCCAGCAAGAAAGATCCAACCATGTTTGACATGCTCAATACACCCATGATCCAGCCGGTTTCTTGCAGGGTGAGCGCTTTGGCAGTGCGCAGCAAGGTCGGGGTCCAGGCTGCAGAGCTCCAGAACACCGATCCCCCGATAAACTCGGCGACTGCGAGAACCAACAGAGGACCTGAAAGCACGGCCCTAAAGGAGACCGAATGTGCGGCGGATCGTGACCGGCGGATATCTCGAATCCAGTAGAGTTGCAGCAGCATATCCACTATCGCTATGGCGCCCACGGTTACGAACGCCGAGCGCCAACCGAAGGCACCGATAAGCCGGCTCGCGAGCACGGCCCCGATAGCACCGCCAATCCCATAGTAAACGGAGACGAGACTCGCTCCGAGGCCGCGCCGATTCGGTAGAAGATCGGACATGATGGCGTAAAGCGACGGCGGGGTGAAGCCATAGCCGAGACCCGTAACGCCCAGAAAGAAGAAAAACAGCAACTGATTGCCAGTAAGACCGGCGGCGCCAAATCCAAGCGCCAGAAGGCTCAGCCCGGTAATGAGAACGGTTTTTCGGCCGATCTTATCCGCGAGTCGTCCGGCGATGGCGCTCGTAATCGCGGCGACGATCATAACGACCGAGAAAAGACCGCCCGCTTGGATTTCAGAAAAGGCGAATGATTGCCTGAGTTCGGGCAGGGCAATACCCAACGTCGCGATCATCATCGACGGCATTAAATTGGAACAGGGAACGATGAGGGCGGTCGGCCAATCGGACTTCTTCGTTGCTTGATGCAGGGTGCGATCGAATTCCAAATGTGGCAGATGTAAAAGAAGAACGCGAGAAAAGCAAGGCGACTCGACGCATGGCAGCCGATTGGAACGTACCGGCCGCGCTTTGATGCGGCGGTGAAAATAGCCTATAACCTGTGCAGACTTCCAAAGAAGGTCGAGGTTAAGGCTAAGGTTCAGGTGAGAAGAAAGGTCGATGTTCGAAGTTCGAGGGCCAAACTGAGACCTGACCTCAACAACTAAACCTGAATCGCATGCCCGCTGCTATCCAAGCTTCGCCCCTCGGTCGCTCTATGAAGACTTGCTTATGAACTTTTTTGTGATTACCCAATTTCTATGATGAGGAGAATCGCGTATGAACTCGCAGGACATTTTAGGCCAGCTTGCCGGCGATCTGACAACGTTGCTTAAAGAGCCCGTGGGAAGCAGAAGGGTCAAAATTACCGATTTGACACCGCGGGATGGGCAGCAGTGTAAACTGGCGACGCGGGTTACCACGGACGATTTGCTGCCGTTGTGCGCGTCCATCGACAATTGCGGTTTTTACGCCGTGGAAGTTTGGGGCGGTGCGACGTTCGACGTGTGCATACGCTACCTTAAAGAAGATCCATGGGATCGACTCCGGCGCATCAAGTCGGTGATGCCCAAAACCAAATTACAGATGCTGCTGCGCGGCCAACATATTTTGGCCTACCGGCCCTACACCGACAAAACCGTTTGGAAGTTTGTCGAAAGAGCCATTGCCAATGGGATGAACGTTTTCCGGATTTTCGAGGCGACTAATGATTTTAGAAACATCGAGACCGCGACCAAGGCCGTAAAGGAGCTCGGCGGCGAGGCCCATGTCGAAGTCAACTACACCGTGAGCCCGGTTCATACCCTGGAAAAATGGATGGAGTACGCCGAGCAGCTCATCGAGGTTGGCGCGGATTGGTTATCGTTGAAAGATGCCACGGGAATCATGACGCCCTTCGATAGCTACAGAATCATCAAGGGCATAAAAGATCGGGCGAAGGGCAAGCTGCCGGTTCTGCTGCACTGTCACGACATGGGCGGGACGTCCAGCATGTGCCACCTGATGGCCATTTTGGCTGGCGTCGATATGATCGACACGGTTTTGTCTCCACTCTCATTCGGCTCAGCGCATCCGGCGACCGAGACCATGGTGGCCTCATTGAAAGGCACTCCTTTTGATACCGGTATTGACGTGAAGATCTTGGAAGAGCCGGCCCAAATCACCCGGCAGATCAAGGAAAAATACGAGAAATACGAGACAGGATATACCGGCGTGAGCGCCGACGTGTTCATTCACAAGGTGCCCGGCGGGATGATCTCGAACATGGTTGCGCAGTTGAAGGAAGCCAAGCGGATGGATTTGATGGAGGCGGCGCTGAAAGAGACGCCGAGCGTCGAGAAGGACTTGGGCCATCCACCATTGCTGACACCCACGAGCCAGATCGTGGGTGTCCAGGCCGTGCTCAATGTTCTGGCGGGCGAACGATACAAGATTGTGAGCCGAGAGACCAGCGATTACGTAAAAGGAAAGTATGGCCGACCACCGGGTCCGGTGGATAAAGAACTGATCAAAAAAATCATGAAGGACAAGGAACCCGACTATTCGCTCCGCTCCGGCGAGCTGGCCGATCCGTCAGACTGGGACAAGACCGTTAAAGATCTCGGACCATTGGCGAAAAACGATGAAGATATTCTCCTCGGCGTGCTTTTCCCGATGCAGGCAAAGGAGTTTCTGACCATGAGAGAGAACGGGCAACTCGGCCAACGAACGGCGTAACCGTAATTTCGAATTAAACCACAAAGAACGCAAAGCTCGCAAAGTTTCCATAGGGTGGGTTGAGGGAACGAACCGCCTTTACTCATTATGCCCGAACTGCCTGACGTTGTCATTTACATCGAAGCCCTTTCTGAGCGGGTCCTGAATCAGCCGATTCAGAAGATCCGGATCGGCAGCCCTTTTGTTCTACGATCTTTCGAACCACCCATCGGTGCAGCGGAGGGGAAGAACGTTCTTAATCTCCGGCGGCTCGGAAAACGCATTGTTTTCGGTTTGGAAGACGACCTGTTCTTGATTGTGCATCTGATGATCGCCGGCCGGTTTCACTGGAAGCCCAAGGAAGCCAAGATCGCGCGCAAATATGGTCAAGCGGCATTTGACTTCTCCAATGGAACTTTGCTTTTGACCGAAGCCGGCACCAAGAAGCGTGCGTCGATTTGTCTAGTCCGCGGTGAAGAAGCGTTGCGCGAACATGATCCCGGCGGTCTGGAAGTTCTCGACGCGAGTCTCGAACAATTCCGTGAAGCGTTCACGCGCGAAAATCACACGCTGAAACGCTCGCTCACCGATCCCCATTTGTTCAGCGCAATCGGCAACGCCTACTCCGACGAGATTCTCCATCGCGCGCGGCTCTCGCCGATTCGCCTCACACAGCAAATGACGGCCGCCGAAATTGAAACGCTCTACCGCGCGATCAGAGAATCGCTAAACGTTTGGGTGGAACGGTTGAGAAAAGAACGGGGAACCGGCTTCCCGGAAAAAGTCACGGCATTTCGACCTGACATGGCGGTTCACGGCAAGTACCACAAGCCCTGTCCGGTATGCGGCTCCCCCGTTCAACGCATCGTGCATGCGGAGAACGAAACCAACTACTGTGCCCGCTGTCAAACGGGTGGGAAGCTCCTCGCCGACAGGTCGTTGTCGCGGCTTCTCAAGCAGGATTGGCCGCGAACCTTGGAGGAGTTAGAGGAGGGCCATAGGCTGCGAACGGAGTGAAGTTCGATGGATTTTTCTGCGTGGGAAGCGGCGTGCCGTTTTTGCGGCAAGCTGGCGGAGACGGATGAATGTAAGGAGTGTGAGGAACACTTCAAGAGCCACGGTCATCACCCCAACGAAGTCCGATGCTACCAAGTGCCGGGGCAGCCACGCGTGATGGTTAGATATTGTGGCGAGTGCGGGAGGCCCCTTTAGTTTAGCAGGCTCGTTACTGTAATAAGACTTATCCCTTTTTGTTCCGGAAAACGGTAACCTGGTTGTAACGATGCAATTGGGGTTCCCGCGGACTACATGAAACCCCATGTCTCATCAAACTGTGGATTGATTACGTACTTTCCCCAGTTATCAATGTAACCGTACTTCTTGCCGATTCTAACTACTGCGAAACCTTCTGAAAATCCCAATGTCTTATAGTCAAACTGCGGCTTAATAACGAATCGTCCTGCCCTGTCAATGTAACCTTCCTTGCCATCAACTAAAACTACTGCAAGGCCTTCCCTGAAAGCTCCTGCGTAATCAAACTGAAGATCAATGACGTATTTCCCCGTCTTATCTATGTAACCCCACTTATTCCCCAGTTTGACTTCTGCGAGTACTTGTCCACTGACGTCCTTGGACTGCGCATTGTCAATCATGTCCGTTTACCTCTCGTTATGACCAATCACGAGCAGAGCGAAAATCAGGATAGGAGTTCTTTGACCCCAATCCCCCGGGTTCAGGTGATTTCCTCGAAGTTGTATCGCAGAAAGTCCACATGTCCGCGCTTCTCCTCCGGTATCAAGTCAAGTAGGGCTATGGCTCTTTCGCATGTCGTGTTGCGCGCCCACCGAATCCCTTCTAGCATGCTGACACGATCTGCCCATGGATGAGGGCCACCGGTTTCCTGCTCGGGCGGTACACCGGAGACGATGTCCCGTTGCGCGAGAACTCTTGACAGCCTTCGGCGGCTTCTCCGCCATCTTGTAGTGAACGAGTTCATTCCGTAGCTGCATCAGCACGGTCATGTCTGCTACCATCCATTTCCTCATATGAGCAGGCTTGCTTTGGCTCCTTCTAGAAACAACCAAATCAAAAAGACCCAACAGTAATGCCAGTAACTGGATACCAATCTCACCGAAAGTCGTTCTTGTCAGATTCGTGTTTTGTTCGTAGTTTCTTTATTCGCGCTTCAGATTCGGTCGCTTCATCCTCACGGCCGTGTTTTTTTAGCATGCGAGCGTAATTCTCAGAGTCTTCTCCCAGATCGTGAGGGCTCGCCTATAAAGGGGTTCTGCCTCTGTTAATTTTCCTTGAATTGCGTAAGTGAAGCCATCCCGTGAAGAGTTGTGGCCGTATCAGGGTGATTGAATCCCAAAGTTTTCTCTCTGATTGTCAGCGACCTTTGAAAAAGCGATTTAGCCTCGTCAAAATTCCCGGTGGAACTATAGATAACCACCAAATTATTAAGGGTTGAGGCGATGTCCGGATGGATTGGTCCTAATGCTTTTTCCTGGATGGTGAGTGCGCTCCTCGCCAAGACTGCGGCCTTAGCGTACTCCCGCTGGTAATAGTAAGACCTGGTCAATGAATTGAGAGTGCGTGCGAGGTGGGGATGATGTGGGCCTAATGTTTTTTCTTGTATCGTAAGTGCAGGCTCTCCAAGACTTTCACCCTCAGCATATTTGCCTTGCTCAATGTAGACTCCCGCTAAATTCTTCAACTCACAGCGAGTTCTGGGTTATCTCTTCCCATCTGCTCTGTGATTGCAAGCGCCCTTTTTAGGAGAGACTCGGCGTCGTCATACCTAGCGTGTGCGGAATAAAGTGCCGCTAAATTGTTTAAGGTTGTGGCTACGTTTGGATGTTCCGATCCAAAAGCCTTCTTCTGAATAGCAATAGCCCTCTTATATAGAGGCTCCGCCGAAGCAAACTTTGCTTGGAATCGATAGACCTCAGCTAAATTATTGAGACTTATGGCAACACCGTAATGCCGCGGGTTGGTTGTTACCATCCGGCGCTTAAGCGCCGTGTCAGCTGGCCGAGTCCGGATTTTTGGGGATTTGGGCGCTGTGCCAAACCGCAACGACCCAAACCACTTCCCCCTGCAGCCGATAAAAAAACCGGTAAGGCGCAACGATAACTTCTCGATGCGGTAAATCTGGAAACTCCGGCAAACGCCTTCCTGAATTTGGAAAGCGTTCGAGCCTCTTCAGAACTTTTTCGGAGCGCTCACGGAATCCTTGAGCGGACAGAGGATTGTCTCTTCGTTGTACCTCAATGCTCGAAGAAACTGGGACCGCCCACGAGGCGTAAACCTGACTCTCACGCTTTCGAGAGAAGCGCGTCAGCTTCCGCCAATACCTCGTCAAGTTCGTATCCTTTGCCCGCAGTGATCTCTCTTTCACCTAGAGCGAGCAGTTTGAGAATCTCACGTTCTTGCTCGCCTTTTTCGTAGGTGTCCACATTCAGCAAAACCGCAGCAGGCCGTCCTCGGTGAGTGACGATCAAGGGACGTTTGGATTTTCGGACACGCTTGAGAGCTGCGGACACATCTTGTTTAAGCTCACTCACTGCGATTTTGGCTGGGTCCTTGGACATCGCTTACCTCCCGAAATCTCTATGACCTTACAGCCGATGTGTTCAAAACGCAACGCGCTGACTGATCCTGAACAATTCCTATTCACCAACAATAGATTGAACATGAGATCATGGTTGTGGGCTCGTTGGCCGCAGTGCTATTTCGATCTTCGCTGTCACATCATGGGGATGAAACGCGGCTGTGCCTTCACGCGATTGAGCCAGGCTCGGATCTTTGGGAAATCGCCGAGAGGGAAGCCGCCTTCATGGGAAACATGCGTGTAGGGGAAGAGGGCAATGTCGGCGATGGTGTACTCTTCAACAAAGAAGCTAGACTTCGAAAGGTGTTCTTCCATGATCTTTAGAGCCGCCCAGCCGCCGTC
Source organism: Binatia bacterium (assembly GCA_050735975.1). Lineage (GTDB taxonomy): Bacteria > Desulfobacterota > Binatia > UBA9968 > UBA9968 > DATMBL01. Next base: position 7,053 of record JBOHVS010000004.1, read on the forward strand.
GCGGCGGGCCGCCAACACTGCGGCTCGTTCCGGTGTATCCGGTTTGTGTTGCAGCCAAAACCGGGACGTCGCGATGTAGGGTTCGTGGCTGTATTGCTCGAAGGACAGCCACTGAAAGACAAGCGCCCAGCGTTTCCGGTCCTCCGGTAAAAATTCAGTCCCGTGAGCAAGATAGGCGAGTATGGCGTTGGACTCTGCAAGCAAGAAGCCATCATCATCCAGGACGGGTGTGCGACCGTTGGGATTGATTTTGAGAAACTCCGGAGTACGACTCTCGCCCTTCAGGATATCGACTTCAATGATCTCACAGGCGATCCCAAGTTGAGCTAACAGGAGTCGGACCTTATATGAGTTTCCGGAGTAGGCGACGTTGTAGAGTTTCATGGGAATAAGGGTTCAAAGTTTCAAGGGTTCAATGTTCGATGTAACGATGCCCTAACAAGGAATTCTCCGAACAAGCAAGATTCCTCGTCACTTCGCTCCATCGGAATGACAAACAATAGCGTTATCTATACTGGACTGTCCCATTTCGAGCGTAGCGAGAAATCTTTTAACGCGGTTTTCGGAACCTTGAACGTCGAACCTGGAACCTTGAACTTCTATATCTGGCTTTCTAAGACCTCCAGTCCATCCAAACGGTCGATCAGATAAAGCTTGCCGTCCTCCGCGCGAAATACGTCGTTACTCTGGACGGCGGTTTGTTCCTTCCCCGGGTTGGGAACGTAATAGCCGACTTCTTTCGGCGCGAAGGGGTTCGAAAAGTCGAGGGCGCGCAGGCCGCCGGCAAACCAGGTGACATAGTGAACGTTGTCGTAGACTTGCTCCGCAGGTTGATGAGCGCCGAAACGGCTGCCGGGTTTCGATTCGCCGTCGTAAGGGACCATATAGTTTGCAATCGGGATGGGGCGGGTCTCTTCCGTGATATCGACGACCCAGAGAAAGGCGTTAGGCGTCGGCATGAGTTTCTCGCCGACTTCCTCGTCCGTGACGATCATGAAATCGCGGTCCATGACCTTATTCGCGAGCGGTAGCGTCGTATGCGTGGGGCAGGGGTAAGGCGGGCTCCAGTCGAACATACTCACGGTCTTGGGTTTGCTCATGTCCGAGATATCGACGATCGCGAAGCCACCATGCCAGTAGCTGATATACAAACGGTCGCCGCGCCGGATCGGATGGTGACAGCGATGATCCCAGCCGTGCCACGTCGGCGTTTCACCGCCGGCAGTCCACTGGCCCGGCATCCACCAGCGACCGACTTCCTCGGGCTTCTCCGGGGATTTCAGGTCTAGGATCAACGCGATGTTGCCGACGTAACCCTCCATGTGCGGAGATAGGTAGGCGTAACGCCCGTCGAAGGTAAATCGGTGCACGCCTTTCTCGGCCGCCTTAAAGAAGGCGATCTCTCGCGGCTTTGTGCGGTCTGAAATGTCGAGTATTTTGAGGCCCCCTTGTGGTTCTTTCTTGGTCTTATAACGCTCGTAGTTGATGAGCATGACATCGCCGCTCACTCGAACTTTATGCGAGTGAATTCCCTCCGGCACTTCGAGTTGGGCTACGAGCTTGGGATTCTTGGGATCCCGGACGTCAATGATCGACGTGCCGTGAGGAGGCTCTATGTGGCCGACATAGGCGTAGCCGTTCTCGACGACTATCGAGCCTCCGCCGGGAAGGTCCATCCGGCCGATCTGCTTGATCTTTTGGCTGATTCCTACTGGTGGGTTGCCGTTGGTCGCCATGCTGTACCTCCTTTGGGCCGGGCCGTTGAAAAAGGCTCATTTGCTTCGTTGCGCTCGCCCGACTCGCTTCAACGTACTACGCAAGTACGCCTCCGCTCGTCGATCATCGCGCGCCTCGCAACTGAATCTTTTTGAACGGCCTGAAACTCGATTTTTCGATACTCTGCAAAACACTAATACTGGCCTTGCCTAATCATCTGCAGCACCTGTTCGGTCGTCCGCACGCGCGACATGCGTGGAAAAATGAGTTCCATCAGCACGTCGTGAGCCCGTTGGTCATGAGACGTGCCGCAGGCATCCTTCACGACGATCAGGTTGTAGTCCAAATCTCGGCCTGAGTAAACCGTTGATGTGACCCCCACATCGGTGGATCCGCCCGATATAATCAGGGTGTCGATGCCGCGCGCTCGCAATGCCAGATCAAGGTAGGTCTGATGAAAGGCGCTCCAGCGGTACTTCGGAATGTAATAATCACCCGGGCACGGATCCAGCTCCGGGATGACGTCCGAGCTCTTATCGTTGGCGACCACGTGCATCCGCCCTTTCGTCACCTCGCCGCTGGGCCAGGGCTTCAAAGAGTTATTCGTGTCTGTTATGAGAAGCGCCGATGTTGCATTGTCGGGCCGATGATTCCCTTTGGCAAAGACAATCGGCATGTTCGCCTGCCGCCCTGCCTTCATCAACTGCACGGCATTATCCACCCACGGCTTCATTCTGACGGTGGCCGCGGCATCGCCCCCGTGGTAATAGCCGTTCAAGATGTCGAAAAACAGAATGGCCGTCTTTTTAAGATCAAAATCATTCACATTCATGACATTCCTCCTTAGCAGGCTGCTGAAAAAAGGTTGGCTTATGGCCTATGGCTTATAGCGTATGGTTCGAACTATATGCCATAAGCTATCAGCCATATGCCTCCTAGCGGATTTTCACTCCTCGCCTTTCTTTCTCTTCTACCACCTTCCAGCCCTGATCGGCATACCATTCAATCTGGCGAAAGAGGCCGGTCAAGATCCGCGCGTCTTTGTCTTCGAGGCCCGCGCGACCGAGAATACGGCGTAATGCCAGGAGCATGTGCTCGGGATTCTCAGAGTCCAAGAAGCCGATCTTCAGCAATGACGCGCGCATCCGGTCGAAGAGCCGCTCGACTTCTTCTGCGGGAGCCCGCCGGATTACTGGTTCCGCCGGCGAAGAGAGCGAAGCGAGATAGATTTCATAGAGACAAATCACCACGGCTTGCGCGACATTGAGGGATGAATAGTCCGGATGCGTAGGGATCGTGATGAGCAATTGACAATGTTCGAGGTCTTTGTTGCTTAGGCCGTGATCCTCAGGGCCGAAGAGGAGCGCCACTTTTCCGGTTTGCGCTGCGGCGACGATACGGGACGCGATGGCGCGAGGCGGTTCGCTGTGCTGCCGGTAAAGACCGGAACGGCAGGTCGTTCCAACAACCAAAGCACAATCGGCAATGGCCTCACGGATGGTATCATAGCATTTGCACCGAGAGAGAATATCCCGGCCATGGACCGCCATTGCCCGGGCCCAGAAACTGCGAGTCCGGGCCTTTCCAACAATGACCAGCTCGGCAACTCCTGTGTTCTTCATCGCCCGCGCCACCGAGCCGATATTGCCCGAGCCTCGCGGGTGAACCAGAACGATACGAATGTTGGATAGCATACTATCAGCCGCCTTCCTCACTATTTTGCAAACGGGCATCGTCTATTTTTTAAGATCACAGTCCGGTTCTTCATGTCAAACTCCGATCGGTAGTCGAAGTTTTCATGCATGATAGAACCCGGATCGTCAATGTGCTCAGCTCCGAAGACATGTCCCAACTCGTGGATCAAAGCGATAACCTCGATCGTGGGTTCCGCGTTCACGCCGGTGTAGCGATACGGCTTCGAGACGGAAGTCACGACATAGTTTGCCAACCCCTGCTGGCAATTGCCGATACGATCGACGCGGGCCCGACCGCCGATATAGTGATTCACGCGTTCGGCCGTAAAGGCGACGATCAGGTCATAGGTTCCATCCTTGGCGCCTAACGGAAAATCCTGTTTGAGTCGATTTAAAAGCGCGGCGGTGGTTGAAAACTTTTCGTTTGCGGGCCACGCCATCGCGCTCTGAGTGACGAAGCGGATTCCGAACTCTCTCTCAAAGTAGTCGGATGCCGCTTCGATGAGCCCCCGAAGCTCTTTGTCCCAGCCGGGGTTGCGCTCTCGCAAGGAAGGGTCGGCAAAGGCCTTGACCCGTACGACTCTTTGAGGCGCTTCGGAGCGGACTAAAGAGCAGGAAGAAAAGAATATTGCGCTAAGGATGAAGCAAGTTATCTGTGGGAGCGTAGTCATCGGTCAGCACAGGGACGTCCTGATCCGGCAGCGGACCGTCATAGTAGGCGACGCCGATATCTTGGATCGTGTCGGGAAAAAGCCCCCTGTTTAGCCTCGCCGCTCGCGCGACGATCTCTTTAATATCCAATCGCCGTTTCTCCTTCGTCGCGATGACGATAACGTTCTGGACCGTCTCGCTGCCGACGTTGTCCGGGCGACGCGTGGCGAAGACGTACGTCTGGGGAAAAATGCGCCGCTGGGTTTTGACAAATGCGCGTGCGATCTTGCCGGACGGTCCCATTACGGCGCTAATGAGATTCGCGACGACGATGCCGTTCGGCGTGAGCTTCTTCTGGGCGAGTTCGAAAAATTCTCTAGTCGTAAGATGGAAGGGCATGGCATCGGTGTAGTAGGCGTCGAGCATGATGATGTCGTATTGAGTTTGTGCCCGCGTTAGGAAGATCCGCCCATCCTGCGCATGCAACCTCAGGTTTTTGCTCTCCCGGACATTGAAATGGCTCTTGGCGATTTGGATGACCTCCGGGTCTATCTCTACGGCGTCGATCTCCAGCGATGGAAATTCCTTTTGTAATTTCTTGGGGATCGAACCGCCGCCCAGGCCGATAAGCAACAGCTTCTTTGCGTCCGGCCTGAAAGTAAATCCCAACGACGTATAGCGGGAATAAAGCAGCCGGAGCGCCGTTGGATCCTTAAGATTCATCGCGCTTTGCAAGGTCCGATTGAAATACATATAGCGCGCCTCGTCGTCTTCTTCGATGCGAATGCGGTGGTAAAAAGTGTCCTTTTCGAGAATTGTTCTGGCCCACGCCGGACTCGGCGGCGCTGCTATGAACCCCGAGAGAAAAACGGCGGTCGCGGCGCGGCTCACGGCGACACTGCGGAGGCGCAGCAGCGGTACGATAACGAGCGAGAGACAGACCAAAGTAATGCCAAGAGTATGAATAATGTTGCGGACACCCATCAACGGGATCAAATAGAAAGCCGTCAAGAGCGTGCCGAAAATGCTACCGCAGGTTGATACGGCGTAAAGCGTGCCGGCGGTACTTCCGACGGTGGCAAGTCGCGTCGCGGCCAGTCGGATGACATAAGGGGAAATGGTCCCGATGAAAACTCCCGGTAGCAGAAAGAGGGCGGTACAGGCGATCAACGGATTCAGTCGAGTGCCGAAATCATTGGCTGCGATCCATTCGTTTACGGTCGGATAAATGAAGGGAAGAGAGAAAATGACAATCCCGGGGATCAGTAACAGCGCCAGCAAGCGGTTATAGGAAGGTTCCCGGGCCGAAAGCCAGCCTCCCCAGTAGTAACCCAGGCTCAAGGCCGCCAACACCACGGAGATCAGGCTGCCCCAGACGAAGATCGAACTGCCGAAGTGGGGCGCCAGCACGCGGCTGCCGACGATCTCCAGCGACATTAAGACAGCGCCGCTCACGAACACGACCACGTTGAGGAGAAAATGCACCATGATCAACTCTCCCAGCCCCAGTTTTGTTCTTCGTCGACGACGGTAAGAGGCTCCAGCAGGTCTTCGGAAATGCCCTCGATAAACTGGGAGGGGCGGGAAAGCACCATGCGCAGGCCGCGGTCGAAGATCTTTATCGGATAGGTGATATAAAGGTTTTCTTTGGCGCGCGTGGCCGCCACGTAGAGAAGGCGGCGTTCCTCTTCCAGATCCTCCTCGCTGTTAATGTTGTAGAACGAGGGGAATCTTCCTTCCAAAGCCCAAATGATAAACACCGAATGCCATTCCAATCCTTTGGCGGAATGGATCGTCGATAAAACCACAGGCCCCTCGTCCGGATCGACCGCCAGCACTCCCGCCACGCTGTCGTTAGGGGGCTCGAGTGCCATGTCGCTTAGGAGCCGCTCCAAACTCCGATACCGCTCGGTGATGCCTTGGAAATGCTCGAGGTCTTTAAGCCGCTTCGGGTGGTCGTCGGGGTGGTTTCGCTTAAGAACCGGGACATAATACTGCATCAGATACTGAGTCTGCTCGGCCGGGCGCTCCGCTTGCGAAGCGTACTGTAGAACCTGCGCCAGTGTCTTCAAGCCCTGCGCGACCTTGCCCTTAGCTTCGAAAGAGCGCAGCCGCTCCACGGGCTGGCTGCCGTCGAGAAGCCACCGGGTAATTTTCTGGCTCATTTGAGGGCCCACGCCTTCCAGCAGCAGCAGGACCCGATTCCAAGAAATCGAATCCTGAGAGTTGGCGAGAATTCGCAGGTGAGCAAGGAGATCCTTGATGTGGGTGGTCTCCATGAATTGGAAACCGCCTCTCTTGATGAACGGAATATTATGGCGCGCCAGCTCGAGCTCCAGATCGAACGAATGAAAGCTCGAACGGAACAGCACCGCGATATCCCAGAGCGGCACGCCTTCCTCCCGTAATTCCAAAATCCTCTGGCAGACAAAGCGCGATTGCATCTGCTCGCTGTCAGCCTGCACCAGCACCGGAGTGTCGCCATCGCCTTTGCGCGTGTAGAGGCGCTTTTCATAGCTCTCCCGGGCGCGCTGTATGACCTTGTTGGTCAGACTCAGAATCGGTTGAGTGCTGCGGTAGTTTTCTTCCAGCTTGATGATTTGCGCGCCGGGAAACGCTTTGGGGAAGTCCATGATGTTGCGAAAATCGGCGCCGCGGAAAGAATAGATGCTCTGCGCGTCGTCGCCTACGACCGCGACGTTGTCATGAGTCGCCGCCAAGAAACGGATGATCTGCGCCTGAAGATGGTTCGTATCCTGATACTCGTCAACCATGATGAACTGGTAGATCTCGGACAGCCGGCGGGCCACCGCCTCGTCATTTTTGAGCAGATCGCGAAGCTTGGTCAGAAGATCGTCATAATCAAGCAGGGTCTTGGTCTTTTTGTAATCCGTGTAGCGTTCGTAGAGCCGCAGGAGATCGTCCAGCGAATCATAGAGATGCGGATAGTCTCTTTCAATCAGGTCTGGCACGGTCGTCTGTTTGTTCACGGCCATACTGAAGATCTCCGCGACCGTTCGCTTCCGCGGAAAGCGCCTGTCCTTGTCATTGAGCCCCAGCTCATTGCGCAAGAGCTGGAGCGCGTCTTCGCTGTCCGGCCGGTCCATTATGGTGAAGGACGGAGAGATATCGATCCGCCGGCCGAACTCGCGGAGCACCAGGTTGGCGAAGGAATGAAAGGTTCCGCCGGCCACCTGGCTGCAGCGGTTGTCGATCAGAACGCTCGCGCGGCGAAGCATCTCCTCGGCGGCACGTCGCGTGAAAGTGAGCAGCAGAATGGAGCGAGGATCGGCGCCGATATCGATCAGATGGGCGACGCGGAAAACCAAAGTGCGGGTCTTGCCGGTGCCGGCCCCGGCGACGATCAACAGCGGCCCTTCAACAAGGGTCGCCGCCTGATACTGAGCGTCGTTAAGCTCCTTGCGGTAATCGAGGCCAGAAGGCCGGCGATGGATTTGGGTTGAATGTCTGAGAATGTATTGCTTCGTCAAGGCGACTCCAGTCGAAAGCTAAGTTACCTATTTTCAGGCAGCGGGGCAAGCGATAATGAGCATACGAGCGATGGCGAAAGGAAGACAAATTCTTCGCTTCGCCAGACTGTGTGAAAAGTAGCCGACCACCCTTCGACAGTCTCAGGGTGAGCGGCTAACATATTGGAATCACAATCAAGGGCCGTTCGTGCTGAGCCGAGTCGAAGCGCGAACGGAGAGTTTTCACACAGTCTGTCGCTCAGAATGGCACTTGATGGCGTTGTCATCCTGATTAACGCAGCGGAGGATCTCTTAGGCAATGAGCCATGATGATCGGTTGCTGGCAGCAAGTATTATGGTAGTCTGAAATGCACCTCACGTTTTACCCCGGAAGGAAGTCCGTGAACCAACTCACAATATGGGTTTGTGCGCTGTTAGTCTTTCTCGCGGCTGGAACGCTTGGCCGGGCGCGGGTCCAAAGTGATCTGCAGAAATATGTTGATGCGGAATATAGCTATTCGTTTCAATACCCATTCGATTGGAAACTTCGAAAGCTGCCGGAAGGCGCCGCCAACAAAGAAGTCCGCGTGAGACTCCAGGGGCCCAATGGAAGTTCCTTCACCGTGGTCATAGAGCGCCTCGGCAAGAGCCGGTCCAAAGCGGAGTTCGAAGCCGATCCCGACCGTGCGAAACTTGTTGAGGAGCTGATGCAGCAAACGATGGCGCAGGTTTATCAACCGATTTCCACAAACATCAAAGCCGAGCAAATGACGGTTGGAGAGCGATTCGATCTGTCCGACGAGATCGGGATCAAGTTCTACATCTCCACACTGCATACGCGGAAAGCCGGTAAACCGGTCATTGTCGCCGGCATCCATTCGTACCCGTTTTCGAAGGATTACTCGATCAATTTTGTTATGACGGCTTTTTGGGACAGCGCCGCAACCCAAGAAAACGAGATGCTGAGGACCGTGTTCAACTCTTTCCGCTTATTAGGCGAACCGCAGGGAGCGGGTAGATGAAGCAGGTTAAGGCTTAGGCTGGGGTTGAGGTAGATGAAAGTTAAGGCTACGGCTTAGGTTCAGGCGAACCCCGCAACTAAATCTTAACCTTAGCCTCAACCTGAACCTTAATTTTAACCTTTGGCGGGTGCTTTGGGGGCGAATATCTGGAACGACTGCCGGTCAAGAAAGCTTAAGTCCCGCTGCAGCATATAACCGGCTTGTTCCATTTCTCTTCTGATAAATTCAGCGGGGGTGTAATGGCTCCATAATCCTTGGAACCACGACCTGCGGTCGAAGTCGATGATGGCCACCCGCCCATTGGGCTGCAGATATTTTTCCAGGTTCGCGAAGTAAGCCATGCGGTCCTCAATATGGTGGTAGGTATTTACGGTAAAGATTAAATCGACTCCGGTTGTGGGAAGGTTCGGATCGTTCGGCTCGGCTAGTATCACTTCGACGTTAGCAACCCCCTCTGTCTTCGCCCGTTCGGCTATCAAATCGTTCATCTGTTCGTCGATATCGACGGCGTAGACTTTGCCGCTAGGTCCGACGGCCTTTGCCAGGCGGAACGTAAAATAACCGCCGCCAGACCCTAAATCCGCGACATGATCTCCCGCGTGAATTCGCAATGACTCAATTACTTTTTCCGGTTGTTGCCAGTCGTTTCTGTTGAGCCCCTCATAAGCCCATTGTTTAAGCTTGGCGCAACCGGCTAGGAGAACAAAAACGAGGATTAGAGTTTGTAAGGCTCTAACATCGATCTTGATCAAGCGAGAAAGCATCTGTTGCTCCTGCCATGAACTTAGCGCATTAAGACAGGTTTTGCCGGGACTTGTCCAACGCGCGGCTCACCTTCTGGCGCAGGTCCGATACGTCAAAGGGCTTGCCGACGAAGTCAAAGGCGCCGAATGCCATCGCTCTGGTCGCTAATTGCAACGAATTCAAACCGGTAAGCATGATAACTTCGCAGTTTGGGCGGAGAGCTTTTATTTGACGCAACACTTCGATGCCGTCGACTTTCGGCATAAGGATATCAAGCAGAACAACTTCGGGTTGTTGTTGCTGCACGTGCAAAATCGCCGCATCGACGGATTCAGCTTCGAGCAGGCGGTAGTCTTTACTAAAAACCATCTTTAGGGACTCACGCACGCCCATTTCGTCGTCGACGATCAACAAAGAGGGGGGCTTCGTGTTCGCGGTAGGCTGGGCGGCTCTGGTTTGACTCTGATCCACGGAGCTACTCTCGCACTATCTCATTCGGCTCGCAACAGTGGCAGACTTAGTCAAAGAGCCGGTCGGACGCAATATTGATTTCACGATCCTCGAAAAAAGTTGCCGATTAGCAGCTCGGGATTGTCTTTTTGCTTCGGATATAACATTCTAACAGTTCAAACGTCTAATCAAATATATTCAAAAGCCTAGTTTAGTAACATGATGATCGACATAAAAAAACAGCTCGCCACGGTTTCGGTCCTTCTGGCGTTTTTGCTCTCGTTCCCAACCCACGCTGCTGAGCCCGTCAGTAAGCCGGCGCCCATGGTCCCTGTTTACCAGCCGAAGTACTTTCCATTCGAGGCAGGGGAAAGGGCGGTCTACAAGGCGCACTGGAACGGCCTGCCTGTCGCCACGGCGGAAGTCCGCACCACTCCGATTACCATCGAAGGAAAAAAATTCTATCAGGTGCGCGTCGAGGCGCAAACTTCAAAAGTGCTCGATTTGATTTGGAAAATGCGCGACACGATCAGCTCAACCTTCGACGCAAAGGCGCTCTCGCCGTCCCGCTTTGTCTTCAACCAGCGGGAGAACTCGCGCGTGACCGATACCGACGCGAAGTATAATTCGACGTTGAAAAAGTGGCTCGTGGACCGCCGGCAGCCAGGGAAGAAAACAAGAACCTATGAGTTCGAGTCACAGAACACTCTGGATCCGATTACCGCGGTGTATCTTGCCCGCAGCGTCGATCTCAGGGTCGGGGACAAACTTCGATTCAACGTTTTCGGGGGAAGGAATCGCTATTTGCTGGAGCTCGCAATCCAGGCTAAGGAGCCCGTCGAGCTTGAATCGGGCAAGATCGTTGAGGCGTACAAGATTGTTCCCAAGCTCACCAACCTAACCAAGAAAGGCTACGCCAGCAGAATGAACGATGCCGCGATCTGGATTTCGGCGGATGAGCGCCGAATGCCTGTGAAGCTGACCAGCAAGATTTATGTTGGGACTGTGCACATGGAGCTCGTACAGGATAGAGCCGGCATCCGGTCTGCGTTGACCGAACAGCCTCAGCCGTCGAGTTAAACGAGCGATCACATAGGGCCCCGCGCGGCTGCTATGCGATAAACGTGAGATCGACAACCTTCATTCGGGCAGTGGTTTTTTTCTCAACCCATCCCGCATTGACGATAGAATCGCCGCTTCTATAAAGTTTCGCTAAGCTCGCAGCAAAGGCTCCTTTCATCCGATAAATCAAGCCCTTCCGGTGATCTTCGCTACCGCCGTAGTGTAGCAGCTGCTGAAAAAGACTCATATGCTTCCTGTCTGCGTGCGACGCACAGGCGTTGCGCTCAATCGCTTCGCTCCACCCATCCTACGGCTCTGAGTTTCACGGGTGGTGGGGAGCCTGTCCTGAGAGGTTGTGAAAAAATTGAAAAACGTCAAGTTCCAAATTTCGCCTCAACAAAATCAAATAGTTGCGGCTGCTCATTTTCGCAGAATTCGATTAATTCACAGACTCTGAGCGTAGCCGAACGATCTTTTTCGCGCGCCTCGCCTCTGAGATCTTTTTGAGCAGCTGCAAAGAGAGTTTTTCAGCAACCTGTCAGATTTTACCCCGCTTGGGAATCAGAACGTACATGGCAACAGTGGCAGAGGTCCTTGGTAAACAAAATCTCCCTTCAATCGTCCAATGTGCAAAGGAGGCAGTGCGCATATGAACATCACATCAAAAACCGGGAAGAAACTGGCCGGGTTGGTAGTGGGCACAGCGTTGTTCAGCACTTTGGTCGCAGGGTGCGCCGGGGGCTCTTTGACGACACGCGAAAAGGGCGCCGGGATCGGCGCGCTTGGCGGCGCGGCGGCCGGCGGAATTATCGGTTCCGCAGTGCGTCATCCCGCTGCGGGAGCGGCGATCGGAGCGGCTCTAGGATTAGGGGCCGGGGCTCTAGTCGGCGATCAGCTGCAAGGGCGCGACAATCAGGCAGTCGAGCAGGATCAGCAAATCATCAAGAATCAGCAAGAGCTAGCGCGCCAGCGCGCCGAACTCGAAGAAATTCGACGCCGGGGGGAGTACTACTGATCGAATTAGAGAGCTGACGGCACTCGCATTATGCGGGCCGTGCCGCTAAAAACTGGAACTATCTTGTCCCGACGTGCATGCTTGGACTCTATGTGGTGTTGAGGCTGTCGCGGCTCGGTGCCTTCTGTTAACCGCTTCGTCGGCAATTGCTGCCTTCGATTCCCATCAGGCGGACTGCGGTTGAGTGAACGACGCTCTGGTTCTTCCTCATCGACCGCAGATCCGCTTGGCTTTCGTTCTGTTAAACTCATTCGATCTGCAAAACCGCTTATCTTTTCGTTTGGCAGCCCTTCCTTGCTAAACGCTGCTGGTTCGTTCAGTTTAGTGAAATGAAGATTCTGATCGCAGGGGCCGGCGGGCTGATCGGCCGTCATATGGCCGAGCGCTTCGCGTCCGAGCATAATGTGCTGGCGTTAAAGCACTCGGAGCTCGATATCACGGACCGCGAAGCGGTGAACCGGGTTGTGTCGAACATTAAACCTTCTTTGCTGATAAATTGCGCGGTGGTCCAAGTCGATGAGTCGGAGCAAAATCCCTCACATGCCCGTGCAGTTAACGTGGACGGGCCAAGATTTCTTGCTGAATCGGCGCGCCGGGTCAACGCGGAAGTCATTCACTTCGGCACCCAGTATGCCTTTGAGGGCGAGCCGGTTGGACGGCCACCGTACACGATAAAAGATGAGGCGCACCCGATTAATGTGTACGGGAAAACGAAAGTTGCCGGCGAGCAAGCCGTATTGGAAGCCTGCGCGCGGAGCTACATCATTCGGACATCGTGGGTCTACGGCAGCGGCAAAAACAGTTTCCTTTGTACGGCACACAAAAATCTGGAAACAGGCAAGCGGGTTCGCGCCATCGTCGATATATGGTCGAGCACGACCTACGCTATGGATCTCGCGAATCGCATCCAAGAAATTCTCGCCAAAGGACATTACGGCACCTATCATATCGTGAATGACGGCGTCTGTTCCTATTATGAGTTTGCGCGGGAAGCGGGTCGCCTGCTCGGGCTGGGCGAAAGTGAGCTTGATCGACTGATCGAGGTCGTCAAAGAAGAAGAAATGAATCGCGTTGCCGCCCGGCCCCGTTACACCCCGATGCGCTGCTTACTTTCGGAAGAACTCGCCTTCGCACCCATGCGCGACTGGCGCTCCGCGTTGACCGAGTACGTAAACGCGTAAATAGATTCGATTTTTGCCGTGTAAGACTTGGGCGGACCCGGAACTCATCACTCCGACGGGACGCGAAACCCAAAACTCCCAAAGCGAATGCCTATGACCAGCCTCGCGTCCAACGCTCGCCCTTCCTGATTTTGTGCGCGTAATAATTCCATTCGGCGGAGTGGGACATTTTCGTTCTGGGCCGGGTGAAGAGTTTTTCCCTGCTGGCGCTCAAAACTTGCATGGACTCCTCCGTGGGCCCCTGGAAGCCATGCAGATGAGCGATGGCCATGATCTTCGCGGTGCGCTCCATGTAAAGGGCGTTGATGCAGGCTTCGTCAATCGTCTTTCCGACTGTGACGATGCCATGACCCTTGATCATTATCGCTGACGCGTCCTCCAACGCTCTGGCGAGTGCCGCGCCCTCCGATTGATCCAAGATATAGATGGGGCGCGGAAATATCGGTGTTCCTCCTTTGAAGCGAGAAGATTGCATGTGGACCCAATTAACGGGCTTATCCGCCAAGCTAAGCGCGATGCACATTGACGCGTGGCAATGGACGATAGCATTGACGTCCGGACGCGCTTTGAAGATTTCGGTATAGATCACGGACTCCCGTGGAATGGCACCAACGCCGGACAGTTTCTTGAGGGAATAGTCAAAATGCACGAGCCAATCTTTCTTGCCATCTTCGGGCGGGCGAAACATTTGAACGGCGATGCCGTGGTGCCCGGGAAGACGCACGCCCACATGGCCCCAAATATCGCCGATCTCCCATTCTAAGATCCTGGCGCCGATTTTCAGCTCTTGTTCGGCCAGTTTGATCGCGGCCCGCACTTGTTTGTCGTTGGTTTTTTTTGATGCCTGCACGTATTCTCTCGCTAGTCCCGTTAATTCGGTCGGGAGGGTGTTGCTTTGAAGCTCATTAACGGAATTGCCGGGCCATCAGTGAATCTACGAAGCGGTCTTTCGAATCGCCCCAAAAGCAGCCGGGTTCTCCTTTTGCGCCGACGGTGTCAGATAATCGAAGTGTTGGCGCCAGCGGACGGTTTGCGGCAACAAGCAGGCGAAGCAGTCAATATGAGGAAACCAATTACGTTGTGCTTCGCGCACAACGTGGGGAGGCTCGCTATCGTCTTGCAGCGCCTTCACGCTGCTCAAAAGTAATTTTCTCACCGCGATGACTGCTTTGTCGCTCACGCCGAGGTGTTCCTTATTGCGGTCGACTATCGGCCCCATGCTCTCGGTGGCGCAGGCATCATGATTGAGAAAGTCCTCGATGCCCGTGAAGTTGACGGTCTTCTGCATCTCGCGGTCCTGCAGATAATTGTTGCGCGCATTGCGGATGCGCAGATAGTCCGGGCCGATTTGCTTGCGCCGATGGACTTCCTCTTCTCGTACCGCGCGGGCACGGCGAAAACCGATGTCGTAACGCCAGCAATGGGTATCGTCCGCCGGGACATAGCTATGTATTTCGTAGCCGTCGATCTCGTTCGCGGGTCTGCCGGCGGGCACACAACCATAAACAGGCAACACGAAGGCGGAAAGACGAACGTAGTTTTGGTTATCGGCGGCGCTTCGCGTGGCAATTAACCGGACGCCGAAGTCGGTCTCGTCCGTCTCATAGGCCGGCGAGGTGTCGGTTTTGTAAAGCGACTGATTTTGCGCGTTATTGCCCGCGCGGTGTAGAAAGGAAAGATGCGAGGAATCGCACTCGCCTTCCAGCCCCTGTAGGTAGTTGCATTCCAGCAGGGACTTGGTGACGTAGGTTTGATTCAGCGGAACCTGCGTCCATTCATAGTTCGGGAAGAGCGGCGCCTTGTCACGCGGGCCGAGGTACGCATAAATGACTCCGCCCGCCTCATGTGTGGGGTAAGCGGTGTGGTGAAGTTTCTTTCTGAAATCGCTGTCACCCGGTTCAGCAGGGGTGTCCAACACGGTGCCATCAACGTCATATTTCCAACCGTGGTAAATACAACGCAGGCCGCACTCTTCATTGCGGCCATAGTAAAGCGAAGTGCCTCGATGCGCGCAGCGTTCGTCGAGCAAGCCGATGCGTCCCCGGCTGTCACGGAAGGCGACGAGACTTTCGCCTAACATGCGCACGCGCACCGGAGCACAGTCGGACTCGGGAATCTCTTCGGACAACAGCGCCGGGACCCAATAACGCCGTATCAAGTCGCCCATCGGCGTGCCGGCACCGGTACGGGTTAAGAGTTCGTTATCTTCTCTAGAAAGCATAACCGCGCTCCATTCGAAATGTCGAATCGCAGATTACATATCTCAGATTAGGGTCTGAGACCAGAGGCGTGCCGCCAATCGGGCGAGCGGCCTACAAGGTAGAGGCTTATCGACCGCGGCCGGAGAGGGCTCGCCCCGAAGGCTAGAACACAGTGTCGCTCCTTCTCCATCGTCCGTAGATAATGCGAGTTAGGTCTCAAGCGTTCCGGCGGCGAAAATGTCGGTGTAAGCGGGCTTGGATCGAATCATCCCTTGCTCGACATTGTAGTCGATAAACGTTTCAATAGTGGTTTTGTTTGCTTTGATGCCGTACTTCCACGGGTCTCCCCACGTGTCAATCTGTTCTTTCATTCTTTCTCGGATATAGGCGATGGAGAAGCCGCCGCGATCGCTCAGGATATCGTCGTAGGCGATTTGCTTCGCTTGCTCGAAAGCAGTGCAAAACTTGGCTGCAAGATCGGGGCGCTCACGGTCGAGTTTCCTGCTCATCACGATCATATGCACGGGTGTGAAAATGCCGGTTTCCTTGTAAAGCCTCAGGTCCTCCTGAATGTACTCCGGGAAGAGTCGTTTCACTTCGGGATGGCTCTCAAGCGTCTTGAACAGACCGGCGTCAGAAATGTCGGTGATGAGCGCGTCTAATTCGCCATCGATCAATCGTTGCACCATGGTTTTCTTTTCGTCAACGTATTCGATGTCGGCTGATGGTTCATAGACCGGAAACACTTCCCTGGCTTGAATGACCCATCGGACTTTCGCGAGATCGACAGCGTGGCGGTTGCGCAGGAGCCCTCTAGCCCAAACGGTGAGCGCGGTTCGGTAAGTCCGCGAGCCGATTGTCTTGCCTTCCAAATCCTTCGGCGACCGAATCGCCGCGCCGGCATGGCAGAAGATGAGCTGATAAACCGGCTTGCGCTTAGAGAAAACCGGCAGCCCGGTAATTTCCCAGCCGGCTTCGATCGCCGGCAGAAAGTAGCCTATGTTGAGATCGCATAAACCGAAATCGCCTGCCTTCATCTTCGGGTCGTCTTTAGTGATCATCGATGACGACTTGATCGGTTTTAGTTTAACGCCGTCGATGGCGACGCGACCCTCAAGCAAGGGTATCGTTATGTCGTAGCGCATTAAGGGGAATTCAACTTCTATTGGCTCGCCTACACTCATGGCGCATCTCCGTAGTTTATTGTCATACAATCGCCCAGAGCAGTTGAGTCTGTCAAGGTCACCGGACCGGTGCAGGGGTCCCGTGTGCCTGCCGTCTTCGGGCGGCCGCGGGGGATCGCCCCTACGATCCTTCGCATCACGCGGGCCGGCCGGCATCGAATGATAAACGACCTCTCTAAAGAGGCTGTAATCCGTAGTTACTCAGCCGTCTTCCAGTTCAGTAAACTTTTGAGCTAACAGATTTGGTTGCCCGTGCTGCTGGGAAAAAAGACGTTCGATCTCTCCGTCTGGCACCTCTGAAAGCGTAGGTGGATTCCACCGTGGACTTTGGTCCCTATCGATGAGCCTCGCTCTTACGCCTTCACGAAATTCCGAGCGCTGGCAAAAGTTTAACGCCATGTCCCATTCGCGGAGGAACACTTGCTCTAAGGTTAACTCTTTCCCCCGGATGAGCTGCTCGTAGATTGCCTTTGCGGACGTCGGCGACCCGGTGGTATAACCATCGACGGCGCGCTTGATCCATTCGTCAGGGCCGTCCCAGCCGCGAAGAGCGCTATCGATTTCCTCGATAGTTCCTTTGAGGGTTAGCGACCTGATTACGTCGAAGCGTTTCATGAGATCCGATTCGCCCGGCGCCTCCGATCCTATGGTTTCCACTGTCCGCTTCATGTAGGCCCGCAATATCTCCCTATTGTTTTGCGAGTCGGCGGTCCAGGCAAGACGGGACAGGCCACTGAAAATCCGTTTTTTGTCGTCGCCGCGGGTAACGGCGTCTGCCATGCCGATTGCTACGGCGTCCGGGCCGCTAAACCGTGCCCCTGTCAAACCTAAAAACAGACCTAACCGTGGGGCCAACCGATTTAGGAAGTAGGTGCCGCCGACATCGGGGAAAAGCCCGATGGAGATTTCGGGCATCGCGAGCACGGTTCGCTCCGTGACGACCCGATAAAAGGCGCCGTTCATAATGCCAATGCCGCCGCCCATCGTGATGCCGTCGGCCCAGCAGAGAATAGGCTTGGGAAAGACATGAATCAGATAGTCAACGAAATATTCCGCCGTGAAATAGTCGCGCGCAATCGTCGGCCGGGTTCCGCTATTCAATCCTAAGACGAGCGCTTTCACGTCGCCGCCGGCGCAAAACGCCTTTTCGGAGTCGGCGTGCAACACCACGCACCCGAGGTCTTGTCTGTTTCGCCATTCCAGCAGCTTCGCTTCCATCGCGTGCAACATGGCGAGATCGAGCGCATTCAGCGCGCGCGGATTGTCAAGAGTTACCATCCCTAACCTGAATCGACCCGCAGGCTCTTCCGAGAACAACACGCCGGGCCGGCTGCCTTGTTCACGCTCGTTCATCATAGATCAGCATTCATCCGTTTACCTCGTAGCACAGAACGGTCCAGATGTAACTCACCCGCCACTCCAAGGGTGGTCACTCCAACGGTCCGGGCCTGAACGCTTCGTTCACGTTCGCCTGCCCGCGCTCTCCATGACTCGCCCCTTGGTCGTCGTATGTTTACTAACCAATGAACTCCTTAGTTAGTTAGTGGGACTGGTATCCTAAGTATCCGGAGGGCGCTGCACAAACCGACAGACATAAATTTGTGTCACGGGGTTAACGAACAAAATTGTCAATAGTGGACAGTACTTTCTGCTGTTTCAGTGCTCTTTTCCCGCCCATCCGCTTTCGGCAATCGCAACATTCCTGAGAGATATTAAGATATTGTGCTCCCTCGCGTGGTTGGCATAGTGATTGCTCAATGCTGCATTACGTTGCGAAAACAGGACAGAGAGGGACAATATGGAAATACCCATCACCAGTGAACGCGAGATGGAAGCACTCATAGCCAGTGAAACCGCGGAGATCCAGGTCGAAAGTTTAATATATCGCGCAGCGGTTTGCCCGCGATGCGGCACGAAGTTTTATCCAGCCGAATCCCTTGAGGCGCATATGGACCGTCATCAGCTGCGCGATCTTTTCCTTGAAGGAGAACTGAAAAAGCTTCAACTGGCTATGGGAAAAATGAGATAAGTTGCGTTTCTTGCTAGCGGACCGTTCCACGCCAGGCGCCGCTAGGTGAGCTTGAACTGCGGATTTCACCGTTCAAGTTTGCCGCCACCAACCGGAGGGTGTTCACAAGAGCACCCTCTGTGCTTTTGAAGCTCCCAGCCCCCACCGACCGGTGCTCTACGCAGAGCCGAGCGCAGACTTTGAACCGTGTTTTTAAAGCCATGCCTGAAAGCATAAAATACCCAAGATCGACCTCGATTTTACGATTCGAACCCCTCGGGAAATTGACGCGCAATTCGGACGCGAACCTGTCGGCGAGCACCGGGAACTTTAATCGAACTTGATTTTATCGAATTGCGTGATCTTGAATTTTTGCGCGGCGCCGCCGGGAAGAATCGTGAACTGGTGCAGGGTGAATTCATGCTCGTAGTCCCCACGGGCGATGAGGCCGTCCACGGGAATAATCGCGTCGTAACCAAAAGGTCGCACTGCGGCCGTGGCCGTGTACATAACCGCCTGGTTGCTGGAGGCGCCACAAACGATCACGTTTTTAATCCCTCTCGCCTGTAGCAGCGGCTGAAGCTCGCCGCCGTAGAACTTGTCAAACGCCGCCGGGAAAATCACCGGCTCATCGCTCTGCCGCTTGAAGGCATGCGGCATTCGGGCCTCGGGAGTACCTTTATAACGATCGGCCGCAGTGTAGACGATGAACATCTTCACCTGGCGGGCGCGGCCAAGAAACTTTGCCACAGGTTCGATGAGTTTATGACAAGGCTCGGCGGGGTTTTCGCACCGCGCGTTCAGGTCCAACACCAGCAACGCAGCGGTCTTTGGATCGATCGTCACATCTTGAGGAATCGGTTTATTAGGCATGTTGGTCTCCTTTGCTTTTCGGTTAGCCGAATCGAACGCTAACCATAGGCAAACATTCTGTCAAGTGAAGGCAAATTGCTTGACTGCCAAGGTTCGAGTGGAATAAGTATTCTTCTAGCAGGCTGCTGAAAAAGACTCATATGCTTCGTTGCGCTCAATCGCCTCGCTCCAACGTACTGGCTAAGTACGCCTCCGTTCGTCGATTTTTCGCGCGCCTCGCCTTTGAGATCTTTTTGAGCAGCCTGCAAATGGCATTTTTCAGCAACCTGCTAGTCTTGTCGTGCCCGCGTAGAAGCAGCTTCCTGAGGTTCTGGCAATGATGTCGCGGAAGTGCAAATACGCCTTGAAAGCCCTCGTTCGGCTCGGGAAGCAGCATGGACAGGGGAACCTCTTGACCGAAGACATTGCCAAGTTGGAGCATATTCCAAAGAAGTTTCTCGAACTGATCTTGCTCGATCTGAAGCGCGGCGGCTACGTTCAAAGCAAGCAAGGGGTCGGTGGCGGGTTCCATTTAGTGCGGGAGCCTAAAAAGATTACGCTGGCCGAGATTTACCGGTTTTTTGACGGAGCGATCGCCCTTCAGCCGTGCGTATCGCAGAAATTTTATGAAAAATGCGAAGATTGTCCCGATGAGGAGACCTGTCACCTCAAACCGGCTTTTGCCGATATCCGCGAACAGACTCATCGTTTGATGTCAA
>JBOHVS010000005.1:0-28892 GCA_050735975.1 Binatia bacterium
GCATAGGAGTCTTTTTCAGCGGCCTGCTAAAACCCGCAGTCGGATGGCGTTACGTCGATGCTTGCGATCGGTTGCCGGTCCTTATCAAAGTACGAGTAGCGCAAGGTCACGCCTTTTTTTAGCAATCCATCCCGCGTTTCGGGCGTACTGCAGGCCGCCTGTGTGACTCGCTGTCTCGCCCCCTGTCGGAACTTCTCGTGATTCAACTGAGCGGCCGAATAACTAACCAGTCTATAATTATAGATCAGCATCCCTTCAGTCCCGACCGCGGGCATGAGCTCGGTTTCCGGGTCAATCATCACCGGCACCGACCGATTGATCTCCGCGGCGACTTTGCTGAGAAACTCCTGAGAACTAGGATCAGCTTCCGGGTTGAAGTACTCGGGCGCAAGCCACCAGACGAAATAGCCGACGAGCGCTGCTGCGCCGATCCATAGAATCGCTTTCGCCATGACTGTCTTACCCTGACTCGTCGTCCTCTAACGGGTTGCTGAAAACTCTGACTGCGGGCTGCTCAAAAAGATCTCAGAGGCGCGAGCTTCGGAACGCTGAGGCTAAGCTTAGGCTTAGATTGAGCTTAACCTTAACCGGAACCTCAACCTAAACCTGCTTGAGTAGCGCAACGTAGCATATGAGGCTTTTTAAGCAGCCCGCTAATGATTTAAGTTCTAGCAAAGAGGCGTTACACCCGCAATTTCGGATCGAGCGCGTCGCGCAGCGAATCCCCGAAAAGGTTGAACCCAAACACGGAGAGGCTGATAGCGACGCCAGGATAGATCGCCATCCACGGCGCGCGTTCGGCGAACTCCACGGCGGCCCCTCGGAGCATAAGGCCCCATGCGGCTTCGGGCTCGGAGACGCCAAGGCCGAGAAACGACAGTGAAGCTTCAAGGAGGATCGCCTGGCCGAGAAAGGCGGTGAGCATAATGAGGTAAGGCGCCATCACATTGGGGAGCATGTGGCGGAGAATGATTCTCATAGGACCGAAACCGAGGGCTCGCGCGGCCTCGATGAAAGGCATTTCGCGCAGAGAGAGCGCGCTGTTGCGTACCACGAGAGCACAGCGCGGGAGCATAGGGACCGTGATCGCCAATATGACATTCGTCGTCCCGACGCCGAGGACCGCGACGACCACGAGCGCCAATATGATAAGCGGGAACGACAACAGCAGATCCATGAAACGCTGGACAATGAGATCAATTTTGCCGCCGAAATAGGCGCTCGAAACACCGATGACGGCTCCCATCGTCGCGCCGAGAAAAGCCGAAGCAAATCCCACCCAGAGCGCCGTGCGTGAACCGTAGATGATGCGCGACAGAACATCCCGGCCAAAAGCGTCTGTTCCGAACCAGTGAGCCGCGCTAGGCGCCTGAAGCATCGCCGCATAGTCCGTGTCTAACGGGTTATACGGGGCGATAAGACCCGCCAAAGCCGCGGCCAAAATCATGACGACAATAATCGCTGCGCCGATCGCGCCCAGCGGCCGGCGGCGCGCGAACAGAAGAGATACCGTAAGCCATCGCGCGCAGAGACCCGTCATGTGACCGCCTCAATCATGTTCCCGTTTCCGCTGACTTTCTCTGTTCTAGCCCCGCTCTCTATCTGTATCTCTCTGTCTTTACTTTGTCCCTTGTCTCTATCCCTGTCCTTGTCTCCGTCTCTATCTCTCTATCTCTGTCTCTCTATCTCTGTCTCTGTCTTTTCAACGGTAGCGAATCCGTGGATCGATGAACGCGTTGATCATGTCGACAATGAAATTAACGAAAATGAAGACGAAGGACGTCAGCAACACCAGGCTTTGAATCATCGTGTAGTCCCGCTGGCTCATAGCTTCGACAAAGAGTTTGCCGATACCGTTCAAGTTAAAAACCTGCTCCGTGACCACCAAACCGCCGACTAAAAACGCGAACTCGAGGCCGATCACCGTAATGACTGGCAGGAGCGCATTCTTAAGCGCATGACGAATGAGGACGGCGCGCTCCCAAAGCCCTTTGGCGCGTGCCGTTCGGATGTAATCTTCGCCTAGGACCTCCAACACAGCGGAGCGCGTCATGCGCGTCGCCACCGCCGAGTAACGGTAGCCGACAGCGAGGGCGGGCCAGATAAGCTGTGCGAGGTTTTCCTTAGGATCGACCCAGAACGAAGTAAAAGTCAGCGGCGGCAGCCAGCGAAAATAAATGACAAAGGCGAGGATGATCACGATGCCGAGCCAAAAGGAGGGAATAGCGAGGCCGGCGATGGAAAAAACACGAACGCAGTAGTCAACCCAGGTGTCTTGCTTGATTGCGGCCAAGGTCCCGAGCGGAATGGCGAGGAGAATCGCGACAAGGGTCGCCATCAACGCGAGCTGGAGGCTTAGTTCGAGACGGATGCTGATCTCATGGCTGATAGGCTGGCCGGTCCACATCGACGTGCCGAAATCGAGGCGGGCGATACCCACGATCCAGGTGCTAAATTGTTTCCAAAGTGGCTGGTCGAGTCCGAGTTGGGCCCGTTCTCGATCCATCGCCTCTTTCGGCGCGTAGGTGCCGCTGCCAGCGTATTTGAGTTCCACGATGTCCCCGGGAAGAACGCGCAGGAGAAGAAAGACCAACACCGCGACCCCGAAGAGGGTTGGAATCATCAACAGGAGTCGCTTGAGAATATACTGGCGCACGTTCCAGGAAACCGTGCAAATCAATCAACGGATTGAACGGCTCGCACGTTTTGAACTCTCGTCGGGTTGAATGTTTACCCTGACCCTAGAAAACCCCATGCGTCAGCAACGCGCACACCCCAAACGAGTGAGGCGGGCGCATACGGCAGGGATTGTTCCGGGCGCGTGTTCTAATCTTCGCGAGGGCCAGCGGCCGAACCGTCCGCGGCGAGTTTACTCCGCCAACCAGACGTCCCTCAAGTCTTGATTGAGGTAATGGCTTGGCGTGATTTTCCAGCCCTTAACCTTGGCCCAGTGGGGAACAATTCGTTGCCACCAGAGGACGTGAAACTGGTATGCCTTTTCATCCAACACCCGTTTCTCGAATTGTCTGAGGAGCGCCAGCCGTTTCTTGGGATCGGTTTCCTGGCTTTGTTTTTCATACAGGTCGTCCAAGACGCGATCCTGATAACGCGCGTAGTTAAGAGAGCTCTTGTCGCTGCTCAAATATTTGATGAGCTGGAGATCGGGCTCGTCCATAAAATCGCAGGCGAAATCGATTCCGGTATCGTAGTTCCCCTGACGGAAATCATTAAAGTAAGGCCCGCTTTCTTGTTGGATGTGGGTGACATTCAATCCGATTTCACGCCACTGATCTATCACGAATATTCCGGTGACTTCGTAAGGCTCTTTGATACTGCGGTTCTTGAGGGTGAACGAGAAGCCTTCGGGCACGCCCGCTTCTTTGAGCAAACGGCGCGCCTCTTTCCGGGCCGCTTCGATGTTTTTTCCGAAGCCAGTTAACTTGGTCAGCTCGGCATCCGAAGCGGCGAATTCCGAGCCCGGTCTGAACAAGCCGCCGATGAATTTAGCCAACGAGATCTTTGATAGCGCCTTCGAGCCCAGCCGGCGGTCAATGGCGAGACTCAGAGCCCGCCGGACCCGCGGATCGTCGAAAGGTTTTTTCTCATTGTTGATCGTGACGGTCAAGTTGCATATCCAGGGACTTTCCTGGACCAGAACCTTGTTTCCCAAAGTCTTGACGATATCGTCCCGCCCCGCCGGGTTAAAGCTCCGAAACTCAATCAGCGCCTGGCCGCTCCGGACCGCAGCCACGCGGGGCGCCGTATCCCTGATGAAAATGGCCTTGTACCCATCCAGGTAGGGGCGGCCTTTCATAAAATAATCAGGATTTTTCTTGCCCACCCAATGGGACCCTGCAACATGCTCCACGAAAGTAAATGGACCGCTTCCCATAATGTTTTTCTCATACCAGCGCGGATCTTTGGCCAGGATCTCGGCTTTGTAGATGAAGTTCCAAGGAGAAGCCAGGTTAGCCAAAAGGGACGCCGAAGGTTTTTTAAGGCGAAACACCAGTGTGAAAATATCCGGTGTGTCGATTTTCTCTACAACCTGGTAAGAGGCGCCGCGAGCGCTCGCCACGCCTTTTGCCGGAAAAATTATCTTTTCATACGTCGCTTTGACGTCTTTCGAGGTGAGCTGGCTCCCGTCATGAAATTTGATGTTTTGCCGAATTCTAAAAGTGTACGTCAGGCCGTCCTTAGAGACGGTCCAACTCTCCGCCACGTCGCCGATGATCTTTGGGTAGTTTTGTGGATCGAAGCGCAGCAAAGTGCTGTAGTGCGGCGCGATGGGATGGAGCATCGCAAAGGTTGTTTCGCGATGCCCGTCGAAAGAGGGAGGCGTGCCGCCAACGGCAAAAACAAGCTCTCCCCCGTTACGTGGGTTTTCTTTCTGCGCGGCGATGCTATTCTGAGCCAAGATGAGCAACGCCAGAATGACGATAGCGCCGACAATTCCCCCGGTTCGGCTTTGAATCCTGAGTTTCATAGCACCTCCAGTCGCGCGCGTATCGCGCGTTTTGTGGGTTTTGGGTCGCTGCCAACCAAAGTTTTGGCGCTCTTAGAGCTACGCCAGCTTCTACTCTAAGTCAATAGACGCGATGAAACGTCAGTTTGTTGAGGAAGATCGATCAGAGGTTTGATCGCCCAGCGATAGAAGGTTCCATGTTGTTGTACCGATGTCCTCGGTTGCGATAATACGATCCCTGGAAATCATATTGAGTCTCTTCAGATCCCGCTCTTTGACTAATAGATAACCGGTCGAACCTTCCGAAAGCAGTTCCTCGACCTGGCTCTTAGACTTAATGATCGGGATAACTTCTCGCTCGGTATAGTAGTTAAAGTCATTCATCGTGTCGGCGTAGATGTACAAGGGAACACCCGGCGCGACCTTTCCCTTGAGTTCGAGAGAGAAAGACCGACTCGATTTGTACTTGTCTATGTAAGGCATGATCAAGAGCGATGCGGTTACAACCGTAAACAGCATCATCAGGACCATCGAGTGAAATAATTTCCAAGGCTGGCGCTGTTGTATGAAATATACGCCCGCCAATCCCCCTGCGGCCATAACGAAGACTGACGGCAGCCCGATCCAAACCGCGTCTCTACGAAAAAGCCATGCAACGACCGGCGCGGCGAGCGCACCGGCCCAAAGCAGATGAAAAAAGATCAAAGGCAGCGTTCGGTAGAGAACGCCTTGAGGCAACCTGTGATGGATCAAATCGTCGATATAGTTCGCGACGAATATCGCTATCGCCGGAAAAACCGGTAGCAAGTACAGGTCGTGTTTGGTGTCCGAGACGCTGAAGAAAAGAAAAATGGTAAAAAACCATAGAACAAACAAGAGATTTACCGGTTGACGCCATAAATTTCGGTAAGGCCAGTAGGACATCAGCGCAGAGACGGCAAAGATGGTCCACGGCAGGAAATCGACCGGCAACGTCTTAAAATAGTAGTAGAACGGCTGGCGGTGGCCGGAGCCCGCGCTGTAGCGTTGTAAATGATGAACGTAAATAAAGTCACTGAGCCATTGTCCCTCCGTGGCGCTGTTGACCAATACAAACCACGGAGCAGCAACCAGCAAAAAAATCGAAACTCCGAGCGGCAGCCGTAGGTCAGCAAGCAAACCCCAGTCACGCCGGGCGACCATGAATGAAACAAAAATAAGGCCCGGAAGCACGATCCCGATGAGACCTTTCGACAGAGTTGCAAGGGCCATAAAGACATACGAATAAAGAATCTCGTTGGAACTCCCTTTGCGCAGCAGAGAACGCGCGCCAAAGTAGATTGACAGCGCGAAAAGGAAGCAGAACACCATGTCGACGTGCGCCCACCGGGCTTCCCAAATGACGCGAACTGTAGTGGCGAGAACAGCCGCCGCGATAAGGCCGATTCTGGGGCTAAAAAAATCGCGGCCTATGAGGTAGGTTGTAAATACGAACCCCATGCCCACCAAGGCTGGGGGAAGACGGACAGTCCATTCATTGACGGCCCCAACTATCTTCGAAACGATCAGAACCAACCAGAAATAAAGGATCGGTTTGTCGGTATAGAGATCGCCGTTGACCGTGGGTACGATCCACTCTCCTTTGGCGAACATAACCCGGGCGATTTCGGCATAGCGCGGCTCTACAGGCGCCCAGAAGTCCCTGCCGCCCAGCGCTGGGAAATACAGCAAGGCCGCCAAAATACAGAGATAGAAAGGGTAATAGCGTTCCTCGGATGGGGAAAACATCTTTTCGCTCGATGAAAGAAGGATTTGATTTTCAGAAGACGGTTTGTCTTACCGAATATAAACGGTGGAACCAGCCAGATCAATAAAAGTAACCTTCGGCGTGGAGCAAGATCACTGACACACGGCAACCTGCGATAAAAACTTGGTTAAGGTTCAGCCCCGGGCAGTCAAGTGAAGATTCAGTTTGAGAAAGCAGGTATGCGGGGAACGATTTGCAGAACTCGCCAAACAAAAAAACGGGGAACGGTGCTGAGTCCGTTCCCCGCCCGCACTAAGAGGAGGCAATTCTTAGTACGTACTGTTGTGAGGCCGTATCGTCAGAACGTATAGATGAGCTGCGCCCCGAGCGTTGTCTGGCTTTTGTCGGCTCTGCTGGATCCTTTTTTGAAAAACCGCTCATCCGCCCAGTCCTGGCGCGCCTCGACGCGGCCGAGCAATGCTTTAGTGAACTTATACGCACCGGTCAGAGTGACTTCACCGACCGTCACGTCGGCATGCGTGGCGCCGCCGCCCAAGCGGGCGCCGTCGCTATCCTTGAAGAATTCTCCCCGTAGCGCCGTAGTGAAACGGTCTGTCCAAGAATAGGAAGCTATACCGGCAAGACCCTGCCAAGTCGCATTGCGCGTGCCGCCCAATGAAGCGTTTTCTTCATGGCCCCAACTGTACTCCGCGATCAGAGCCAGGGGATCGAACGGTTTGATGGTCGCAACATGGCTCATGGTAAATCGCTTGTTGCCGCTGTTATCAAATTGCTCCGGCCCATAAATAAAATTGCTTGCCAGCGCAAACATGTCAACGGGAGTAAAACCAACCCCCCACATGAACGAGGGTTGCCCGTTGTTGTCCTTCGGGTTATCCCAGCCGGTTACCACTCCTCCGTTCAACGACACGGTTTTGAGTAGCGGATACGTAAGAAGCACACCCAAATGCCGCAAGGGTATAGCAAAGTTAAAAAGGAACGACCTGGAGATATTGTCGTTATAGGCCCCCGGATTGGGAAGAATTTCCGTACCCAACGTGGTCACGAAGAGACCGCCTTTGACGCCGATACCCGCACCGACAGGAATAGTTGTGGTAAGGTAAGCCTCACGCACCTCAGCGGACGGTTCATCCTGCAGCCGGCTGCCCCAGAGAGTTGCTTCCCTGAGAAGCTCGCCGCCACGGCCGAAGTCACCTGACAAACGGAAGCCTACTCCCCAATCCTTCTCGGGCTTCTCGACAAACAGATGCAGATAGTTAAAAACTAACTTGTTGTGATCTTTGTCGAAGTACCGGCCGCTGATGTTGGCCGGTCTTCTCGGGCGATTTGAACTCCAAGTGTAACTAGCATCCAAGAAGCCGCCGAAATTGAGCCCCAAAGCGTCTTGCAACGCAGATTTCCCCTCGGCTATTTGTTTGTCGATTATTCCAACGCTGCCATCCAAGCTGAGCCACCCCGGTGCCAACGGCTTGTCATCCTGCGCATGTGAGAACGCGGATGTAAAGACAAGCAGAGCAAACGAAAAAAGTATCCCGACAAAGCCTTGTTTCATTTGATGAACCTCCTCCACAATTTTAGGCACGAAAAAGCAACGACTGTGTAACAAAACCGCCGGTCTTTTTACGACCGCAATTAGAGCGCCATGTGCGTCACGATCATAATTTCCATAAGACCTCTATTATGAATGGTTTTTTTCGT
Organism: Binatia bacterium; assembly: GCA_050735975.1. GTDB lineage: Bacteria > Desulfobacterota > Binatia > UBA9968 > UBA9968 > DATMBL01. The sequence continues at coordinate 7,911 of JBOHVS010000005.1, forward strand.
CATTGAGGCTGGGAAATACACTTCTGCTCAGAATTTGTTCACTTCCACGATTACTTGCTAAGCAGCGATCTAAAGTCAACCGATCGATGTCCCCAAAACCTGCTTTCGCTAATGCTCGTGGTTTCTCTAATGCTATCCATCTGGTATTTCCGTGCTTGCCACGATCCTCCTATGAAACTGTGCCCTTTGACAGTTCAGGCGCGCGAAGCCCTGCAGGCATCCCTGCCAACGCGCCGGTAGGGCCACCGCCGGCTGCCGACACGCCCCTCGCTGTTACCGACACGAAGTCCGGGTAGGCGATATTTCCGTGCTCGCCGATATCGAGACCCTCCATCTCTTCTTCAGCCGGCACGCGAATGCCGATTATCGCCTTGATAATCTTCCAGAAGATCAGCGATGTGACGAACACAAAGACTCCCACGCCGACCACGCCCGCAAGTTGCGCCATCAGAAGGCCGGCGCCCCCGCCGAAGAACAAACCGTTGCCGGTCGTGTTGGGCGTCAATTCAGCCTGAGCAAACAACCCAACGCACAGAGTCCCGAATATTCCACAAACCAGGTGGACCGAAGTCGCCCCGACGGGATCGTCAACCTTGATCTTGTCAAAGAAAAGGACCGAAAGGACAACCAAAACGCCTGCAATGAGACCGATAATGAGCGAGCTCGGAATGCTGACAAAGGCGCACGCCGCCGTGATCGCAACCAGCCCGGCTAAAGAGCCGTTTAGAATCATAGTGAGATCGGGCTTGCCTAAAAGCAGCCACGCCGTAATTGAAGCCGAGATCGCAGCCGCAGCAGCCGCAGTGTTTGTCGCTACCGCAATCCGGCCGATCGCCCCCGCATCGGCCGCCATCGTGCTTCCGGGATTAAAACCAAACCAGCCGAACCAAAGCACGAAAACTCCGAGAGTAGCCAGCGCCATGCTGTGACCCGGAAGGGCCAGAACTTTCCCGTCCTTGCTGTATTTTCCAATCCGCGGACCCAGAACCATTGCGCCCGTCAGCGCAGCCCAGCCTCCAACCGAGTGCACAACCGTAGAACCGGCGAAATCGAACATCCCAAGCTTCGCCAGCCAGCCCCCGCCCCAGATCCAGTGCCCCACCACCGGGTAGATCAAACCAACCATCAAGAAACTGAAAATATAAAAAGAGCCGAACTTGATTCTCTCCGCAACCGCTCCCGAAACGATCGTTGCCGCGGTTCCCGCGAAAACCAGTTGAAAAAAGAACTTCGTCCACAGCGGAACCCCTGTCCAGTTGATCGATGAGTAGACACCTTTATAAGCATCACCCGTCGCGGGACTATTGTCCGCACCGTCTACAAACCACAGCCCCTGGGTTCCAAAAAGGGAATTCCCGTCGCCGAACATGAGCCCCCAGCCTATAACCAGAAACGCCATCGACGACACCGCAAACACAATGAAATTCTTGGCCAGAATGGTGACCGTATTCTTGGCGCGACAGAGACCGGACTCCACCGATGCAAAGCCCAAATTCATGAAGAAAACCAGTATGCCGGCAAGTAAGACCCAAACGGTATCCAGCGCTACCTTTGCGCCGCTGATTTGATCTAAAAGCCCCTGGGTGAATTGAGCGGGAGCCGCGCCCGGATCTTCCTTTGGCGCGCTCTCCGCTGCCGCAGTCGCCGGAGCCTCGACCTTCATCGGCTCGCTCGCAGCAGGAGCCGGAGCTTCCTGCGCAAACGAGACGTTCATAACGAGAACCGTTGCTAGAACGGTCGAAAACGACATAATGAAGCGTAGCTTGTTTAGTGAGTTCATGATTTTCTTCTCCTTCGTTCTATCTTTTTAGCTAAATCGCATCTTCCCCTTTTTCTCCGGTGCGAATACGTATGACTTCCTCGACCGGGGCAACAAAGATCTTACCGTCGCCGATCTTTCCTGTGCGCGCGCTGTCGGTGATCGCTTGGACAACCTTCACTGCTTTGTCATCCGCCACCAGGATTTGAATTTTGACCTTCGGCAAAAAATCCACCGAATATTCGGCGCCGCGATAAAGCTCGGTGTGGCCTTTTTGGCGGCCAAACCCTTTGACTTCTTCAACGGTCATTCCCTGGATGCCTGCTTTAGTCAGCGCCTCTTTGACCTCGTCCAGCTTGAACGGCTTGACAATCGCTTCAACCATTTTCATACAGACTCCTTTTGTTAAGAGCTTCAAAAGGCAAACGATACTGTTCGCTTGGACTCGCCTGGAGCAATCTCAATGCCACGCGCGAAGAGGTCGTGGAACTTCTGTTAAAAAGCGAAAATGTTTGGAATTTGGAGATTCGGCTGTCGCAGAGCAAGGAACAGCGCCTCGTAACGGCTGCCCACGGATTAGGCGAAGCCTAATTTCTAAGCACAAAGCGCCAAGAGAGAGAACAAAATAGAAGGAAGTTAAAACAACTTGCGGTGATTCAGTGCCGGCAGCTCGGCGCGCACTTTCATAAGGTGGTCAATATCGACTTCGGCCATGATCGTGCCGGGGCCGTCGGGAACCTCCGCCAGGATTTTTCCCCATGGATCAACGATCATCGAGTGACCGTGGGTGGCAAAACTCTTGGGGTTCTTCCCGAACTGGTCCGGCGCGATCACATAGACCTGGTTTTCGATGGCGCGGGCGCGGATCAAAGTTTCCCAATGCGCCTGGCCCGTGTAAGACGTGAAAGCGGACGGAATGAAAATGATTTGCGCGCCTTGACTGACCAGCGCGCGATAGAGTTCGGGGAAGCGCAAATCGTAACAGATCGTCAGTCCCATCGGACAAAGCTGCGTCTCCCCTACGACAACAGCATCGCCGTATGCTCGCGTGTCCGACTCCCGCGCCGAAACGCCATTGGCGAGGTCGACATCGAACAGATGCATCTTGCGATAAGTGGCAAGGAGTTGGCCTTCAGTGCCGAATAAGAGACTCGTATTGTAGGCCTTGGGACTCCCGGGAATCTCCTCGAGAATCGAACCGGCGAGAAGATGAACCTTCAACTCGCGAGCCAAACCCGCCATTGTTTCCGAAGTCGGGCCGGGAACCGGTTCGGCCGATTCCCTCTCTCTTTTCTTCTCTCCCCGCCAGATGAAAACTTCCGGCAGCGCGACGACCTGGGCGCCTTCGCTCGCAGCCCTGCGAATCCAACGGGCCGCTTCGTCCAGGTTAGCCGCCTTATCATCCGACGCAAGCATTTGGATCGCGGCGACGCGGAATTTCATGTGCTCGTTCTAGTCTCTTAGGTTACCAGATCCATTGATTTATTTATCACGAGGAGCTTAATGCGGCGAAGCCGCAACCAACAGGGAGCATCTCGCGCAAAGTCGCAAAGGGCGCCAAGAAAAGAATGGAATATCAAGAAATCCTTCTTTGCGTACTTGGCGTCTTGGCGCGAGAGACGCGAACATTTTGTCACCCCTTATCGGTTGAGAAACACCGGACACGGCGTATTTCTTAACACATACTCGGTTGTGCTTCCCAGAACCATTTCGATGATCCGCTTGTGGCCGTACGCGCCGATGAACAGAAGATCGTAACCGAAGTTGATCAAGTATTCGATGATCTTCTGCTCCGGGTACCCCCTGGCGGTCTCAAAGTGCGTCTCGATCGAGTAGGAACCGAGATAGGACCTGGCTTGTTGCAGCACGCCTGCCGCGAGTTTCTCATCCTTAGCGACGTTGAGTACGGATAATGGAAGGCACAACCGGCTGCAAAACTCCGCAGCCGACTCCATAGCGGAGCTCGCCCGCTGGCTGCCATCGTAAGCTAACAGAGGCCGGTCGATAGCTTGAAATTTTTTAGTGGAGACAAACACGGGACGGGGACACTTTCTAGTGATGCTTTCCGCCGTCGTGCCGAGCAGACCCGTAGAGAATTCTTCATTGATCCCGCGGTGTCCGATAACAACCAGGTCAGCGACCTTCGATCGCTCGCAGATTTCGTTCGCGATCAGACCCATATCGAGACACGTCTGGTAACGAATACCCCTCTTCTGACAACGCAGGGAGAAATCCTCGAGGATGATTTTGCCTCGGTCCTCGAGGACCTCGCGCATTTTGCTGGAAAAATCTAAATACGGCTCAAATCCTAAAGATCCGGAGATGTCGTGGAAGAACGTTCCTTCTATGGAAATTGTGTCGATAATGTGCTGGCCCAAGAGAGTACCGTCGAATCTCTCGCACAACCAAATGCCGTAATCGAGCGCTGCCTTGGAATGGTCCGAGCCATCGAGAGGAACGAGAATGTTTTTGATCATTGTTCCCTCCGATCCCTTGCGCGACCGTCCAGATCAACGATGCAATCGAGCCCTAAGCTTAGCCTATCGATTCAATCAGGTTTAGGTTCAAGTTTTTCGAGCCTCGAACTGCGAACCCAACAGTCTTGAGCCTCGCCGCGGCTACCTTAACAGCCTGCGGCTATTTTGCAACTAAGTTTTCGCGAAGCGGTTTACAAACAAACATCAATAAGAGATAATCCGCTCACCTTTGTGGAGTTGACCCGTGGCGCATCCGAAAAACAAACGTGAGTCCCGCCTACAAGAGCTGATCGCCGCAGCGCAGCAGATGAACATCGAGGTCCGGACGGAGAAGCTACTGCGGGAGGTTGGATACCGAACCCGGAGCGGACGTTGTCGCGTCAAAGGCCAGGAGTTGATTCTCATTGACCGAGACGCTCCGATCAGCGATCAAATCGATTTTCTCGCCGCGGAGTTAGGTCATCAGACGACCGGTAACGGCTAGCTGTTCGCCTATCGGGCTTTTTCCTCTGAGGCCTTTGGTCGGTAGATACCCTATTGGACTCGAATCTTCTTAGCCGCCTCGAGCCCGAGAGAAAACTCGTCGTTCCCCGCCTTAAGATTCATGATCCCGAGGGATGGGGCAACATCAAGAACCTTGATCTTGGTTCCCGGGAAAAGCCGGTGCTGTTGTAAGAAGCCGAGCAAACGGGCGTCCCGCTCTCCCCATTCTGGAATGCACAGAAAGATAACCTCGCCTCCCGCCGGGACGCGATCCAGCGGAATTCCCTTCCGGCGGAGCGACGTACCTTGACCCGGTATCGGATTTCCATGAGGGCATGTCGTAGGTTGGCGCAGAAGCTTGGCCAATCTTTCCTCTACCTCTTCGGAGATCGCATGTTCCAAGCGATGGGCCTCCTGATGCGCCTTGACCCAGTCTAGTCCCAAGATGTCCGTGAGTAACCTCTCGGTCAAGAAATGCCGCCTAAGAACGCCCTCGGCCACTCTTTTTCCTTGAGCCGTTAACCGAATCTCCTTGCGGCCTAGGACTTTTACGTACCGCTCCCTTTCCAAACGTCGAAGCGTCGCCACCATCGTAGAGGGGGAAACTCCCATCTCCTCAGCCACCCTGGCTGCGATGACCGGTTGGACCTCCTCCGCCAATGCATAGATAGCCATCAAATAATTTTCTGTAGCGGGTGAGACCTTGGCCTGGTCCATAAGAGTTGACAAACTGTTATGATTCGACTCGACGAAAATTGGAAGTTTGGCGCTCCAAAGCCAAGGGCTGACACCGGTCCAATGCCTTTGGCAATACCCAGCACATCTTATTTGAGGAATCAGCGAAGTTCAAGGTAATAGCGGGAAACATGCGAGTTTTTTTCACCTGCCGGGCGTCGTTTGAATCTGCGGGCACCCGTCCTCCTGGAACTGTTCATTTGTTTCAGGTATTGATCCCTGACAGGGAAACAAATGGTCGCTATCGATGTTAACGAAATCAGCAAGTGCTACGACCATACTGTAGCGGTCAGGAGCTGTGACTTAAGGGTCGCGTCCGGAGAGATTCTTGCCCTTCTGGGACCCTCCGGTTCGGGCAAAACGACCTTGCTCAGACTCATAGCGGGATTTGAGAGGCCTGACGACGGGCGCATACTTATCAGTGGCCGCACTGTTGTGGACATTGGCGGTTCGGTTTGGGTCGCAGCCGAGGATCGCGGAGTAGGAATGGTGTTTCAAGACTACGCCCTTTTTCCGCACTTGACGGTAGCACAGAACGTCCGATTCGGTTTGCGAAACACAAGCAGAAAAGAGCGCCAACATCGGGTGGCAGAACTCCTTCAGTTAACGGAGCTGGCACCCTGTGCCGACCGTTACCCGCACGAGTTATCAGGGGGCGAGCAGCAGCGCGTTGCTCTGGCGCGCGCCCTCGCGCCGCGTCCACGGGTTGTCCTTCTAGACGAACCCTTTAACGGTCTAGACCCCGAGCTTCGCCCTCAGATGCGAAGGGAAGTGGCAAGGATTCTGCGCCATCTGGGCACCGCGGCGATCCTGGTGACTCATGACCAAGAAGAGGCTTTGGGTATTGCAGACCAAGTCGCTGTGATTCGTAACGGCGAGTTGCAGCAGGTAGGAACGCCTGAAGATATCTATTACTGTCCGACGACGCCTTTTGTTGCAGGCTTTATAGGGCACGCTGACTTTGTCCCGGGGGTTGTCTCTGGGCAGCAGGTCCATACCGAAATCGGTGTCTTTCCTTGCCCTCCTCATATCCGTCCCGGCCCGGTCACAGTGATGATCCGCCACGAAGCGGTAAGTTCGAAACCGGGAGGAATGTTAGCCACGGTCGAGGAGCGTGAATTCCTCGGAGGCGAGATACTTTACCGGCTCCGTCTCCCCTCGGGGGCAACCATCCATTTAGAACAGCGCAGGCCCGTGCATTGGCCCGTGGGCCACCAGGTGCCCGTTGAAGTTCACCTGCCTAACGTGGTTGCTTTCCCGAGCTCTTCGGGCGAGACATTTTCGCAGGCCGCTGACAAAGACTCATAAATTTCGTGGCGCTCGATCGGCTCGCTCCGTACGGATTCGCAAAGCGATAACCTCAGCCCGCGTCGCCTCCGGCCCCGGCCACTTGTCTTACTTTAGTTAGCTGTCAGTCAATCTCCCTGCAAGGCACAAAATCGCCATCGGGCAACTCTCGGGAACCGGCGTTAGAGTCAGGCATTCCATGGTGTTGACAAACTTTTTTTATTTGAATATACGAAGATATAATATGTGGTACACCAAAGTTATGCCGTAAAATCGTAGTTTTAGGACGGACGCTCAATAACAAGATAGGGAGGGGGAGAAATGCAGCTTTTCTTTCAAGCGCGCAACGTCTGCGTTACCGCTATTTTGGCCGGAGTTTTTCTAGGAGCTTTCTCTATAGGTGAAACCGCGGCCCAGGAGAAGGTGCTCAACCTGTACACGGCGCGTCACTACGCCACCGACGAGGCGTTCTATACCGGCTTTACCAAAGCCACCGGCATTAAGGTCAATCGGATCGAGGGCGGCGAGGACGCGCTCTTCGAGCGCATCAAGGCTGAGGGAGCGAATAGTCCCGCCGACGTCTTCTTGACCGTCGACGTCGCGCGCCTGTGGCGCGCCGAGCAGGCCGGCATCTTCGCGCCGGTGAAATCAGCCATGCTCAACAAACGGATTCCTGCTCATTATCGGGATGACGACAACAAATGGTTCGGTTTTTCTGCGCGCGCCCGAATACTTGCTTATGCCAAGAATAAGATCAAGGGCGGCGAGCTTGCGCGCTATGAGGATCTGGCCAGCCCGAAGTGGAAAGGCGAAATCTGCACGCGCACGAGCAGCCATCCTTACAATCTGTCGCTCATTTCGAGCATGATACTCCATCTCGGGGAGGAGAAGGCGACCGAGTGGGCGCGCGGCGTCGCTACTAATCTTGCGCGTCGGCCCAGGGGCGGCGACACGGATCAACTGCGCGCGGTCGCTGCGGGCGAGTGCGCCATCGCGATCTCCAACCATTACTATTACGTCCGCCTCATGCGCTCTGCGAAAACCGAGGATCGGACAGTCGTGCAGAAGGTCGGCCTAGTGTGGCCCAACCAGGGCGGCCGCGGCACGCATGTAAATATTTCCGGCGGCGGAATGCTCCAGCACGGGCCCCATCGCGATGCGGCGGTCAAATTTCTCGAATACTTGGCGAGCGATGCGGCGCAGACTTTGTTTGCCCAGGGCAACAATGAATGGCCCACGGTGAAAGGCGTGAAGCTCGCCAATCCGGAGCTCGAGTCGCTCGGCCAGTTCAAGACCGATTCCCTGCCGCTGGCGAATCTCGGCAAGGTCCAGGCGAGAGCCCAGCGCATTGCCGACAAAGTCGGTTGGAAGTGAGCCGGCCCCGACCGCGGTTGGCTCGGATCTGAAGCAAGCTATGACTGGCGCTGTTGCTGTTCGCGCACGAATTTCCGTGGGCTCCGCCGCCGCTCGGCTCGACTGGCTCGGTTGGGTGTCGATTGTCACGGCCGCGCTGGTGCTCGCGCCGATCGTGGCCGTGGTCTGGAACGTCTTCCTGCCAAGCGAAACAACCTGGACCCACCTCGTGTCCACGGTCCTGCCGGGCTATATCTGGAATACCCTGTTGCTCGTTTTCCTGGTGGCCGCGGGCGTGATCTCGTTCGGCGTGCTCTCGGCATGGCTCGTGACCGCCTACTCTTTTCCGGGCCGGCGCCTGCTCGAGTGGGCGCTGGTCTTGCCGCTCGCGGTGCCGGCCTACGTCATGGCTTATGCGTACACCGATTGGCTTCAGGCTGCTGGACCTGTGCAAACCACGCTACGCGAGCTCACCGGTTGGAAGGTACGCGAGTACTGGTTCCCGGAGATCCGCTCGCTCCCCGGAGCCGCGGCAATGCTCTCTTTCGCGCTCTACCCGTATGTTTACCTCCTCGCGCGCCCCGCTTTCCTCGAACAGTCACGGACTATAATGGAAGCGGCAAGACTCTCCGGTTACGGCGGCTGGGGCGGATTCTGGCATGTGGCCTTGCCGCTCGCCCGCACCGGGATCGTCGCCGGAGCCGCGCTCGCGATGATGGAGGCGCTCGCCGATTTCGGCACGGTTTCTTACTTCGCCGTGAACACGTTTACGACCGGCATCTACCGCGCTTGGCTTTCGCTTGGTGATCCGGTGGCGGCCGGACAGCTCGCGACCTGCCTGCTCGCGTTCGTGTTTCTGATGCTCGCCCTGGAACGCCTGCACCGCGGCCGCGCGCGCTATGCAGGTACGCGCGCGCCGTTGCCGCCCCAGGAGCTGCGAGGCTGGCAGGCCGCGGCCGCCTTTGTGCTGTGCATCGCTCCGATCACCTTCGGATTCCTGCTGCCGGCTGGGATACTAGTCAACCTCGCGGCAACCGAGCCGGAAGCGCGGTTCGGAGCCCGGATCTACTCGCTTGTGACGAACACGTTCACGTTGGCCGGCGTCGCAGCGATCACGGCGGTGGCGGTGGCCGTGTTACTCGCGTACGCGGCCCGAACCGTAAAGAGCCCGCTTGTGCGCGGGGCGAACCGGCTGGCGGTGCTCGGGTACGCGCTACCTGGAGCGGTGATCGCGGTCGGAATTCTCCTACCGCTTGGGAAGCTCGACAACGCCATTGCCGCCTGGTTACAGCAGCACTTCGGCGTAAACACAGGGCTGCTCCTCACCGGCTCGATCGCCGCGCTCGTTTATGCCTATGTTGTGCGGTTTCTCGCTGTCGCGTTCCAGACCGTCGAGGCGGGGCTCACGCGCGTGACGCCCTCAATGGACGACGCCGCGCGCAGCCTCGGTTTCTCGCCGGGGCGCACGCTCGCGCAGGTGCACGTCCCCATCATATGGGGAAGCCTCGCGACCGCGGGGCTTCTCGTGTTCGTGGACGTGATGAAGGAACTCCCCGCAACTTTCGCAATGCGACCGTTTAACTTCGACACGCTCGCGGTCGAGGCTTACAACCTGGCAAAGGACGAGCGGATTGCCGAGGCGGCAGTCCCGTCGCTGCTGATGGTGGGCATCGCCCTCGTGCCTCTCATCGCGCTCTCACGCCAGATCGCGCGTTCCGGCCGGCGCCGTCTGCGCAGACCGAGTCGCGGCGGCTCAAGGTAACTCTATGCGGGTTTTCCTTTTGAGCCTCTTTCTGCTTTTTACGAGCAGCCCCTTTTTATGGGCCGCCGACGAGGCCAAGAGGCTTGTGGCCTTAGTCGATTATATCGGCGGCGACTACAGGAATGCAGTCGAAGGAGGGAAAATCATCAACCAGCTCGAGTACGATGAAATGCTGGAGTTTTCCAACCGCAGTCTCGAAATTTTCAAGCAACTGAAGACCGCCGAGGGGAAAGACAAGGCAGGCATCGGAGTCCAACTCCGCGAGATCGCCTCACACATCAAACAAAGGTCGGGTGACAATACCATTCCCGAGCTTGCTCAGCAGATCAAAGATCGACTGGTTGCCACGTACAACATTATTACCTATCCCAAAATTCTTCCCGATTTAGAAGCGGGCAAGACCATCTACCTGCAAAACTGCGCCCAGTGCCACGGCGAGACCGGAGGGGGCGACGGTCCGGCTGCAAAGACTATGCAACCGAAGGAACCGGCGCCGGCAAATTTCCTCGACGCGGATCTGATGAACGGTCTCTCGGCTTTCAAGGCTTTCAACACCACGACGTTCGGAATCCAGGGCACCGGGATGCCCAATTTCTCCGCCCTCAGTGAGAAAGCGAGATGGCAAGTCGCCTTCTACGTCATGTCCTTGCGCTTTCGACCTGAAGCAATTTCCACAGGGAAAAAGCTTTTTGAATCGGCAAAGCTGCCCGAGCAAATTACCAGCCTCGAAACACTGGCAACGATTACAGACCGGGAGTTGAGCGATAAGCTGAGCGCTGCTTTCACCAGCAAAGAAGATGCTGACAAGGTTCTGGCTTACATCAGGACGGGTTTTCTGGAAGAGCCAAAGTCTGACCCGCTGCTCGTTGCGCGCGCCTACCTCAAAGAAGCGGTGGATCTTTACCAGCAGGGCAAGCGGCAGGAAGCCTACCAGAAGTCCGTCGATGCCTATCTTGACGGCTTTGAATTAGCCGAGCCCGCTTTGTTCGCGAAAGACGCGTCCCTTGGGAGAGAGCTTGAAGCGAAGTTCACGGAATTTCGCGGCTCGATTAGAAGCGGCGCGGAGATCGACCGAGTCCGCCGATTGCATGGAGAATTGGAAACCAGGTTGACAGAAGTCGCCGAAATTCTAAGAACCGGCGACTCGGCGAGCCGAAGTTACACGCTTTTCAACGCCGCATTGATCATCATCAGAGAAGGCGTGGAAGCCGCTCTTATCGTATCCGCAATCATCGCCGTCCTGAAAGCTACCGGGGCCTTTCAGGCTATCCGATACATTCATTTCGGATGGATGCTTGCCCTGATCGCTGGAATTGTCACCTGGCTGCTGGCGCAAACCGTGGTTACTGTCAGCGGCGCTCAACGGGAGGTCATTGAAGGGTTCACCGCTCTGCTGGCGGCCGTGGTCCTTTTCTCCGTGAGCTACTGGCTCATCTCGAAAGCCGAGGCGAAGAAGTGGCAGCAATACATCCAGCAGAAGGTCCAGGAAGCGCTGACAACCCGCCGGGTTGCTGCGTTGGTTGGGGTATCGTTTCTGGCCGTCTATCGTGAAGCATTCGAAACGGTTTTGTTTTACCAGGCCCTGTGGCTGCAGAGCCAATCTACCCAGAATTTCGTTATCTGGGGATTCCTCATTGGGGTAGCGCTGCTCGCCGTTATTATATGGCTCATTTTCAAACTGGGGATGAAAATTCCGCTGCGAACCTTCTTCGGAGTGAGCAGCGCACTGCTCTATCTCTTGGCTTTCGTCTTTGCCGGCGAAGGGATCAAGAATCTTCAAGCAACCGGATGGTTAAGCGAAACACCGCTGCCGAATCTGCCCCACATACCGGCTTTGGGAATCTACCCGACGCTCGAAACCACGCTGGTTCAGGGAATGATGGTAATGGCGCTGATCGGCGCTCTATTCTGGCTCTGGCGCGGAACGCCGGCGCAAGAGAGTGTGAGGCAAGCTTGAAGAGACGAATCAAGGAGGAAACGGCAAGGCCGCGAATGGATGCAAAGCCCTTTCGTTGTGACTGCGGCAATCTCTTGGCCCGCCTTGTGCCGGAAGGAGTGGAACTCAAGTGCCGGCGATGTAAACGCCAGGTAATTGTGCCGTTGGAGGAAAATTCAGCGATCAAGACACCGATTCAGATTTAAAGTCAATTTCGAGTCTAACTTTAGCGGCCAGAGGTTTAACCCAGAGCCCGGCGTTCCGCCTGCACAAGGCAGGAACCCGGCTCTTTTTTTGGAGGAGAAAAATGCCAGCCGTAGGAAAACACAGAGTTTTAGGTCAACTGGAAAGCGAAAATGTAGAGGAGAGGATCGAGGTGACTGCGCGTCAAACCGCAGAGCATCTGCCGATGTTAGAGGTTCGCGCTCTGCGCTGGGGTTCCGGCGTCGGCTGGTACGCCCAAAAAACCCTTACGCTGACTCCAGGCCAGGCGAGTCGATTGGCTCAGCTGCTGCGGCGGTTCTCCTCTGCCGCTCAGCCGAGGAGAGCCCGTCCGAAAATCATTCCGTTTCGGAAACGACCAAGACGAAGCCTTACGTCGCCTGCTTGAGGCGCACCTCTTTGGCCGTCACGGTTGGGCGTTTGCTGGAGAGGAGCATCTCCAAATTGTCAATGTCGTACTGTTCCGCCTCAACCAGATCCTCCAACATTACGCGCAGAGCGGTTTCCTCAGCGTCCCCATCCTTTCCGCTCAACAGTTTGAGAGCGCTATCGTGGGCCCGCTGTGATTCGCGCTCCAGTTCGAGCGCCTGGCGCAACATCTCCTTCGTATCCGTTGCTTGGCGAATGGTGCCCGGCTCCACTGTTGGAAGCCCGCCTAAAGCGACTATTTTTTTTCCGAGGCGCTCCGCGTGTTCCAAGGAACCCTGGCTTTTGCCACGAAAGAAGCCGGCCAAGTATTCGCGTTCGGTGCCTTGGACAAGGAAGCTATGCTGGTAATACTGGATTACCGAGGCGTACTCGAGGCTCAGGCTTTTGTTCAACGCCTCGGCTATGCTTTGGACGTCCATAATCGACCTCCTTGCTCTGAAATGGAATCATAAAATCACGCTACTGCGGCGCACGACGCCCGTCAATCCCACTTAAGAGTGGGTGCGAGAAAATGAATGGAAGAAAAGAATCTCGCCAATTTGATTGGGAGACGGCTGCGGGAAATAAGAACAGCGCAAGGTCTCAGGCAACAGGACATGGAGGGCAGGGGCATTAGCTACAAGTATTACCAGCGAATCGAGTCAGGAAAAGTCAATCTAACATTGAGCTCTGTAGAAAAGCTTGCCTCTGCTTTTGGGATAAAGATATTGGATCTCTTTCAGAGGCCGGCCTTGAAAAAACGAAGATCGCGAAGAAACGGAAGCAAAAGAGTTTAGGAATTACTCAGCAAAGTTTTTGAGCGGCCAGAGGTTTCAATCCAGAGCCCGGTGTCACGCGAAGACGTGCGCCGGGTTTTTTATTTTTGGAGGATAACAGCATGGAAGAATCTCGAACAGGACGAAGATGGCAGATTACCGTTTGTCCGGGAAACACTGTTCACATTCACTACGGCACGGGTTCGCGCATATTTTGGAAGAGGATTTTATGAAGCTACCGTCGGACCTGCAAAAAGCCTCAGAGGTATTCCGCGATGCTTTGACTCGTGAAAAACCTCTTAACCACAAGCGGCTATAGTGAGAACAGCAGCCAAAACGGCCTTTGATAAGACGGCTACCATAGGAAAGAATTATGCTTATGACAAAACCAGTCTGTACCGCCATGCTACTGTTAGCGCTGGTCAGTTCTGCTGAGGCGCATTATGTCTGGCTCGAACGGGACGGCGACGGATCCGCTCGCGTCTACTTCGGTGAATGGGCACGGGATATCCGTGAAAAAGCCGGCGGCCTGCTTGATAGGATCAAGATGCCGCGCGCGTTTCTCGGCGCCAGTAACGCTCCGTTAGCTATCAAGAGGCACGACAATCATATCGAGATTACAGTTAAGGGTCGAGGGGATTTGCGATTGGTCGAAAACACCATGGCGCCGCGAGACGACAAGGAAAAAAGCGGTAAGACACGCACGATCTATTACGCCAAGACCGGCCGCTCTGAGACCGCCGCGAAGCTTGACCTGGAGCTTGTGCCAAGCACCGCCGACGGAAATAAATTTGTCGTGCTTTTTAATGGCGGCCCGCTACCGAAAGCCGAGTTGACCGTGTACGGCCCGCCGAAATGGGAAAAGAAACTCACGACCGATGAGCAAGGCTCCGTGACGGTTCCAACGCCTTGGGCCGGTTTTTACGTTGTCCAAATCGTTCACTTTGATGAAACGGCGGGTGATCTGAGCGGTACAAACTTCGATCGGACGCGGCATATTTCGTCCCTTTCGTTCGTCAACAGCAAAGGCCACCGGTGGCCGGTGAGTCGCTGATGTACGAGAGCATTAAAGGATTTGATCAAGCGCCATCGCTGCAAGCTCCGCTTAACTCCAAAGAAAAGAAATAAAGAAATAGGGGTGCAAGCCAGCCGGCGCCAGCCAGTGCCCTTTTTTGAAGCAAACAAAGAAGGAGAAATCACTATGAAATCGCTGGTAAGCAGGCGGGCATATTCGTGTCCTTCCGTCATTCTTGTTGTGCTGCTCGGAACCTTTGTAGAGGCCACGCTATTTCCTCTTCACGCCGCCCAGCAGGTGGAAGTTGAATTCAACATTCCAGCCCAATCGTTAGCCTCCGCTCTGACGGAAGTAGAGTCACAAGCTAAAGTCCAGATACTTTTCGATGAAAGCTTGGTGAAAGGGCGAAAAGCGCCAGCCCTCATGGGCCGCTTTACTCCCCAGGCCGCCCTCAATCAGCTTCTACGCGATACCGGTTTGATCGTTTTGTCTTCAGCTCCAGGCATGTTCGCGGTCGAGCGCGCCGGACAGCCCTCAACCGAGCCCAATCAGACCACGCAGCAACAAACGCCCACTCAACCGCAGATGACGCTTGATCCTGTGACCGTTCTAGGCGCAAGAGGCATTGACGTGCCTTTGTCCAACGTCCCTGCCTCGATCACGGTGGTTGATCAAGAGGAGATAGAAACAGAGTTGGCAACCACCAACCGCATAGACGATGTGCTGGCGAGGCAAGTCCCCGGCTTCAATCCCACCAACCAAGGCGTGCGCCAGATCCGCGGCCGGACAGCGCAGGTCTTCATCAACGGCGTGCCGACCAATGAGCAACTGCGCGCCAGCAGCGGCTCTGATTTGAACCTCCTGTTGCCGGAGCAGCTGGCACAGATCGAAGTCGCCAGAGGCGCGAACTCTGCCTACGGCTTTGGCTCTCCGGGGGGCATCATCGCCCTATCCACCCCCCGGGCTGAGTCGGAAGAACTTACGTTCAAAACACGGATTTCCAATAGCTTCAATCCGCACCGCATCGGCGGCAGCCATCAGGCGGTGTTCTACCAGAGCGCTTCGCAAATTCTCGGCAATTTCGATTTCCACGTCGGCGGCGCGGTCGCTTACGACGGCGCCGAATTCGAACCCAATGGCGACCTGGCACTTGGTTTTAACAACTCTGCGCTGCTCGTCAATGGGAAGGAGCTGCTCTGGAGCTTCGACAGTTCCCTCGGGTACGACTTGGCCAGGTGGGGGAGGTTCCGCCTCACGACCACCTTCAACCACGTAGATTGGAGAAAAAAGTATGAAACCCTGACGGCTCCAGGGGTGTACCGAGAGCGGTTTGGTACTCTGACAAAACAACCCAGAGGACGTGACTCTTTCCGCACTAGCTATACACTGAACCTCAACTATGAAAATGACAATATCTTCGGCCATGCGGTAAAGCTTGAAGGCTTCACCAGCGAAACCGATGTCGAGTTCTTCCAAACGTTTGGGGCAGTTGTCCGCGACAAGCAGGAGAACCAATATTATGGCTTCCGCTCGAGTGCGACCTTGCCGCTTAACCGACTGGTCACTGGACCGTTTCAGGGAGCGGCCGTTACCTACGGCTTTGACTTCATACGGAATGACTACTCCAGGCCAGTGTTCTTTGCCGATACCGGCGCGCTGCAGTCGTGGATATCCCCGCCCGTCACTTTGATTTCTTACGCGCCGTACGCGCAACTTAGAATCCCTCTCGGTGAAAGGTTTCAGCTGACGGGAGGCCTGCGCCACGAGATCTATGACGGGCACGCTGATACTGCGCTTGGGACCGGAGGTATCCAGGGCGGTGACCTCGACAGCTTTGGGCTCACGCTCTTCAATGCGG
Source organism: Binatia bacterium (assembly GCA_050735975.1). GTDB lineage: Bacteria > Desulfobacterota > Binatia > UBA9968 > UBA9968 > DATMBL01. The sequence continues at coordinate 23,982 of JBOHVS010000005.1, forward strand.
GGGCCGTATACAACCTTTTCAAAGATCTGGATCTCTACGCAACGTTTTCGCAGGGAGCGGAGCTTTCGCAGCTCGGCCGTGCTGCGCGATCGGCGGGCTCGGCGGACCGGCTCGATCTGGAACCCGCGAAATCCAACCAATATGAGCTTGGGCTCCGCGGGCGGTGGAAATCTTTGTCCTTCAGCCTCGCCGGTTTTTACACCGAGTCGGACCTGCTGAGTGCGCTGCAGTGCGACGGGATCAATCCTTGCACGCCGCTGCGCGAGCCGCGCGAAATCTGGGGAGCCGAGAGCACGGCCGATTGGAGAATCAACCAGCAATGGTCCGTAGGAACAGTCGTGTCATGGCAGGACGGGGTGCGCGAACCTGAAGGTGGACGACGGCGGCGCATCGGCAGTGGTGAAATCCCGCCCGTGCTCGTCACGTCATATATCGGCTACAACCCTACCCGTTGGTGGCGCAACCGGCTTCAGTTCGACTATCGCGGGCGACGGGACAAGTTTGGCGACAGCACCGAATTTGGTGAAGGCCGCGTCGACCAGCTGCTCCTGTTGAACTTGCTGATGGCCTTCAAAGTCGGTCCCGGTGAGCTGCAGTTCGGCGCCGAGAATCTGTTGAACAAGAAGTACACTTCGATCGCCGCCGAGGCCGCCAACAGCGGCTTTACTTGGCTGCCGGAGGAAGGCACGCGCCTGAAGTTCGGGTATACGATAAAATGGTAACATCGTAACGAGGTGCTGTGATGCCTCGGAATGGTCGCCCTCCTTTGAATCCATGTTGGATCACGGAATCGACTTACGGCTAATTCGGGGGTGGTAAGCCCGATCAGCCCTAAAAAGGGACCTGACCCATGAAATCTCGTTTACGGCCTCGAAGGACCTCAGGCACAAAGCCTCTGGCTTTCGTCCTGCACAGCCTACTCGGGCTCAAGCTTAGCCTGTTGGTTTTGTTCGTTTGTTTCACCGGCACAATCGCGGTGGTGAGCGACGAAATTGAATGGATGGCTTCTCCGAAGTCCCGCGCAAGCGGAACAGACCGGCGCGTCAGCTGGGAGACTCAGTACGACGCCGCTCGGGCGGCCTTTCCTTTGTATCGGATAACCTACATCAGCGCCGGCGAAGAGCCTTACCTCGCTACCCGAATATTGGCAACCAGTCCGTCCGGCGAAATACGCATCATCTATGTCGATCCTGCCACCGGAAAAGTGAGCGGCGACTCAGGTTTCATTACGTTTCGCTCGTTCGTGCGGGCCCTTCATTATCTTCTCTTCACTCCAGGTGACTGGGGATTTTATGTAATCACAAGCCTCGGCTTCGTCCTTCTGGGCTCGGTAATCACCGGATTGCTTGTCTATAAGAAGTTCTGGCGGGGCTTTTTCCGCATGCCACGAACGGACCGCGGCTCGCGCCTCTTCTTGGGCAACTTGCACAAGCTATTCGCCCTCTGGTCCGTTTGGTTTGTTGTCATCATTGCGCTCACAAGCGTTTGGTATTTTGGAGAGAGAATACTTTATCGGTTCGACATTGATTTCGAGGGTCACCATGCGGCGTTAAACCTTCGTGAATGGCGGTCGCCCGATTCTCAGCCACCGAAGCACCGGCGTCTCGACGAACTGGTTCTGGCGGCTCAACAAGCGCTTCCAGGACTCGATGTGAAACGTATCGTACTGCCATCGAACCCCAGCGAGCCGGTTTTTATCGAAGGTCAAGGCTCTGCCTGGCTGGTCCGCGATCGGACCAATAGCGTCGCTTTGAATCCCTACACGGGCGCCGTGCTCTCAGTGCGTCGAGCCGAAGATATGGCAGGACTCGAGCGGTGGGTGCACACGGCCGATCCCTTACACTTCGGCGACTTTGGCGGTTTGTGGTTCAAGCTTGTCTGGTTCTTGTTCGGCCTTATCATGTGCGGCTTGGCCCTCAGTGGCGCCTTGGTCTACTCCAAGCGAGCTTCCAAAGCGCTATTGAAAGTAAGCCGTGCCGGCCTTATCTCCGCAAAGCCAGCCGTAGAGTAAGCCCGCATGTTTCGTTTCCTGGACTTCCTGGGCTATTGGAAGTGGCCGAACATCCTTGCGATTACATTAGTCCCGTTCGCCTTTTTCTTTCTATCCTGGAAGCCGGCCATAGAGCCTGCGCCCTTAGGTACTACGATTCTCGGCCCCGAGGAGATTGGCCCTTGGACCGTAGTCATCGGCACCAACGCTCGCCAGCCCCTTGAGCCTGGTGAAGACGCCAACTGGCGCGTTCGATTCTGCAGCGGTTGCTACGAACAAATTAGCAGGGCGGAACTTGCTTTAGGTAACGCTAAGCAAGCTCTCTGGGACGCGAGCCCTCTGGCCGGCGACCCGCAGACACTTTCAGCGACGCTGCGCATCCCACCTGCTCTTCCAGCAAATAGTATCTATCTTTGGCTGATTGTGGAAGCCCGGGACGGGCGCCGTCATACAGTATCGTGGCTTGTATTCCATGCGCCGTGACATGTGAATTTATGTCAGTCTTTGCTATTACGCGTCCGCGGCATCTATGCGGCTCTCGACGACGATTCTTATCCTGCCTTCGCAATCCTAACTACTTCTAAGCGCAAATCCTGACAACTTCGGCCGCCAGTTCCCTTCACGGCCTCGTTTTCCCCCACAATCTCGCTCTAACTTTCAAAAATTTATTAGTGTTGACAAAGAAATAATATTTACATATACGAACAAATTAGAGGCCAGAGGTTAACGCCCAGAGCCCGGAAGGATGATTTCCTTTCGGGCCTTTTACTTTTTGGGAGGACGTATGGTTTTCCATCCATGGATCGAAAAAGCCTGGCAGATGCATCGCCAGACGGAATGCTTTCCGAACGTCACGATCCTGAAAGCAGCCCTTTGGCTGGAGAAGAAACATAGCGAAGCGCCCCACTACGATACTGCCGTGATCATATCTCTTCACTACCTCGTTCTAGCGCTGAGAAAACATGCGCAAGGACGGGCTGTGCTGTTCGAGCACTATATATCGCAGGCTTTAATGTGGAGACGGGAAGCCATCGGCCACCTGGCTCAGGCCACCTCGGCGAAACTGGAAATTATGGACTAACTCATCGCGGTATAAATCTTGTGAGACCCGACTCGGAGGTATCCGGCAGCAATGACTCAAGTAATCGAAATCATCATCAAAGGCGGATTCGTTATGATTCCTCTGCTCGCCTGTTCGTTGATCTCTCTCGCTTTGACTATAGAGCGGATCATCTTTTGGGCGAAAATAAAGTCGAAACAAACGGTTCAGGAGATCTTAAGTCTCGTGGAACAGCAGGAGTTCGAAAAGGCGCTTCAATTGGGAAGAAAGTCTCACCAACCGATCGCGCGTGTTTTGGCCGCCGGCCTAGCCCATCGTAATCCGGCTCCGGCCAAAGCCATGGAATCGGCAGCCCAGGCGGAGATTCCGGTTCTTAAAAGCCGGCTCGGAATTCTCGACACCATCGTGACGCTCGCGCCGCTGTTGGGACTTCTCGGAACGGTCGTTGGCATGATCGGCTCTTTCGACATCATGTCGGAGGCCGGAATGGGACAACCTCATGCCGTCACAGGAGGCGTCGCGGAAGCGCTCATCGCCACCGCCACAGGATTACTGATAGCGATTCTTACCCTCGTCCCTTACAACTATTTTACCGCGCGGGCGGAACGGGAAATGGACGACATGGAACGCTTCAGCTCGTCGCTCGAGCTTCTTCTTCACGACCGGGCGGAGAAGCATTGATGCGACTTCAACGTAGAAACGTGAAGAAGGCCCGCATCGAGATCATTCCCATGATCGACACGATCTTTTTCTTGCTGGTCTTTTTTATGATTTCAACCCTGTCGATGGCCCAGTATCGAGGCATGCCGGTCAATCTGCCCAAGGCCGCCTCCGGCCAGCAAGCGCCCGCCGAGAGCGCCGCTATTACGATCGACAAGCAAGCGCAGATTTTTCTAAACAAACAGCCCGTGAATAAAGCAGTCCTAGGGGACCTGCTGCGCGAGAAGCTTGCCCAGAACAACGATCTGCTGGTCGTTATTAACGCCGATGACGGCGTTGAGCATGGTCATGTCGTCGAAGTCATGGATATTGCCCGCGGCGCCAATGTGGCGAGGATGGCTATCGCCGTTAAGCCGAAGGAGGCAAAACGATGAACGATCACTGGTTGATCTCGTCGTTCACGGCTTCCTCGTTGATTCATTTGGCCCTGATCCCGCTGGCGGCGCTGATGATGCACGCCAAGCCGTTCAAACCGATCACGGTGCCCATCGAGGTCATCGAAATCGCGCCCGTCGAGCAGCCCAAAAAAGTGGAAGTCGCGCCGCCTCCGCCTCCCCCACCGCCCCCGGCACCCAAGCCTAAACCCAAGCCGCAAAAGATTACCGCGCCGAAATTGATTTCCAAGCCGGAGATCATCGAAACCAAGCCACAGCCCCCGGTTGGCAATACCAAAGAAGAGATTAAAGAACCTGAACCTGTCATCGAGCCGCCGCCACCTCTGGCTTCTCTGCCGGAGAAGCCAGGCTCGGTTCAGGGCGGCTGGAACGACGGTCCTCGCGCGGCCGAAGCCGAAGGCAGCGCCGCCGGCGTCGGGAATCTTACCGACAAGGGAGACGTGGACGCGGTAGGCGGAAGTGAAGTCGAGGGCGGAGGCGGGGGAAAAGGATCGTCGGGACTCGGCCGGGGAGAAAAAGGCGATGGCAAGGGAGGAGGCGGCGTTGACTCCGGAGAAGCTCTTTCAGGACTTGCGCGGCCTCTGGGTGGCTACCAGGTCAAGCCGCGCTATCCCGAGTCCGCAAGAAGAGCAGGAGCGCAAGGAGTGACGCTCTTAAGAGTTCGGGTACTGGAGAGCGGCCGCGTGGGAGAGGTCCTCATCGAGCAATCCGCCGGCTTCCGCGCTCTTGACCTATCCGCCATGCAG
>JBOHVS010000006.1:0-7254 GCA_050735975.1 Binatia bacterium
TTTCAACCCGCCCCTACAAGTCCCTATTTTTTGCGACCTTTGCGTTCTTTCCTGCCTGTGCGTCGCCCGCAGACAGGGCGGTCAACTCTCCGCATCCGAATCTTCTATCTATGTGATCCTTGTGCCCTTTGTGGTCAATCTCTTATCCGCTTTGGTTGCGGCTTTGCCGCGCTAGGCCTTCGTGGTGAAATCCTTAAGCAACGCCATAGAGCCGCGCGCAATTATCCCACAGGATCTTCTTTCGAGAAGCGCTCGGCATTTTCACGGCCATGAAATGATTGACCGCGTTGGGCCAGTGCGAATCGGCGTGCGGGTAGTCGGTCGAGATCACCACGTTGTCGTCGCCGATGCGCTTGATCACGTCGGTCACCAGATCCTCTTCGACATCGACTGAAATAAAACATTGCCGCAGAAAGTAATCGCTCGGCCGCCGGCTCAGCGGCTCGTTGGTGTAGCCTTTCCGCAATTCCCAGCGCTCATCCAGGCGGTAAAGCACCCAAGGCAACCAGCCGCAGTTGCCTTCGAGAAAAGCCACGCGGAGATTTGGAAAGCGTTCGAGCACGCCGCCGGCGCAGAAACTCCCGACCGCCAACATCAGCTCGATGGGATTACGAAATGCATTGATCAGGACCGCTTCGTTCGCGTGCCCTCTGAATCGATGCACCACCTGCTCTTGATTCGGACTTGCGGCGGGATGAAAGCAAATCGGTACGCTGAGTTTCGCCGCCTCGCTCCACAACGGATCATAATACCGGTCATGAATGTGGCGGCCTTTGCACGGCTCTGGAACCAGTGATAAACCGACTGCGCCCAGTTCGGTCACAACTCGCCGGGCTTCTTCCACACCCAGATCGATGTCGTGGAGCGTGATAAGCGCCGACGGCTTCAACCGCCGCGGGTCCTGTTTGCAGAAATCCGCCATCCAGCTATTCCATGCCCGGCAGAGGTCATTAGCGTACTCGGCTTCCAAAACATCGTCGCAATGAAGCGGAAATGTTCGAAACAGCACCGCGACATCCAACCCCTCTTCATCCATGGCTTCAAGTTGAGAAACGGCGTCGTAGTTGCGCTTCAGCGGCTTCTGGTAGCGCTCGGCCACCGCGGATTCACCAGGCGAGCTCTCAAGCGCAATGGGCTTAGGCATGGTTGCGGAAAACAGTTGCACGCCCGAAGGACGGATCGGGCTACCGTCGCCGAATTTGAACTTGATCTGCCCATGTCTCGTGCGCGGCTCTCCTCGTGGTATCCGATCGCCCCACCTTCGATTCATATATTTGAGGTAGAGATCATGAGGCTCGAAAACGTGCATGTCGCTGTCGAGAATCTTAAAACCATTCCGCGCCATAGACACCTCGCCGGAACTTTAGGATATTCCACGCTTAGTACCGGGGTTTATCTCTGTCAATAGAACTGGAGTAGCGGCTTGATGGATGGAATCCCAGGGGAAATGGAGTATTGGAGTAAGGAAGTGTTGGGTCCCAACACATTTCTCCACTGCTCCACCGCTCCAGTACACCAGTCTCTAGACTAGCAGGTTGCTGAAAAATGCGACTTACAGGCTGCTCAAAAAGATCTCAGAGGCGAGGCGCGCATTCCGAGCAGGTCGGAAGGCTAAGGCCAAGGTTGAGCTTAACCTTAACCTCAACCTGCTTAAGCGGCGAGGCGATACCCATCGACTGGTTGAAGCGAGGCGATTGAGCGCAACGAAGCATATGAGTCTTTTTCAGCAGCCTGCTAGGCGCCTTGACATGAATGGAGCAGCAGCGATAGAAGTTGCCCATCGATCGTCGATCCAGGCCTTTCAGCGTGGAGGTCAAAATGCACTCGAACAATTTAAAGTTATGCTTGATCGGATTGCTGGCATCCGCCCTGGTTCTCGGCAGCAATGCCGGAACCAATGCGCAATCGCGAGTCTCCATCGGCGTGACCGAAACCATCGAGAGCTACAACCCGTACGGCGACAGCGTTTCGCTCCTGTACGGCATCTGGAGCGAAATCACCGGCCCCTTCTGCACCTACAATTACGACAAAGGAGACTTCGAGGGGCGATTGGCGGAGCGCTGGAAAGTTGAAAATCCAAACACTTGGATTTTCTCTTTGAACAAAAACTACAAGTTCAACGACGGCTCTCCAGTCACCGCTGACGACGTGGTCCACTCCATGAATCGGGTCATCAGCGATCCGCAAAGTAAACAGAAAGCGTCGGTAGCGGGCCCGATCGTGAAGGCCGAGGCGATCGATAAGTTCACCGTTAAATTCACCACGGGCAAACCGGCGGCGCCGTTGCTAGGTTTCGTGTGTGATCGTCTCATCGTCACCAGCAAAGCCACCTATGAAAAGTATGGCCGCGACGCCGCGGACAAACAACATATGATGGGCGGCGGTCCCTACCGGTTGAAGGAGTTGTTACCGGGCCAGCGTTTAGTCATCGCCAAGAGACCGGAACATCCTGTGGCGAAGAAACATCCGCGCGCCCCGGACGAGGTCGTTTATCGCGTCATGCGTGAGACCGAACAGCGGGTGACGGCTCTTCTTAATGACGAAATTCAGATCGCGCAGTTTATCCCGCCTCATCTGAGACATCGAGTCGAAAACGCGCCGAACCTCAGAATTACCGGGGTCGATTCAATTGAGATCATGTTTCTCGCCATGCAGCCCAAGCCGCCCTTCGATAAGAAGGAGGTCCGGCAGGCGGTCTGTCACGCGATCAATCGGGATCAGATCATCAAGACACTGCTGGAGGGTTTTGCCAGCCGGCTCGATGGCCCGATCGGGCCGGGACAGTACGGTTATGATCCCAAGTTGAAGCCAAAGATGAATTATGATCCGGAAAAGTCTAAAAAGTTACTGGCTCAAGCCGGTTACCCCAACGGTGTCGACGTCGAGCTACAAACCCCCGTAGGACGGTATACGCTCGATAAGCAACTGACTGAAGCAATGATACCCATGCTGAATGCCGCCGGGTTCAGAGCCAAACTGCTCACACCCGAGTGGCCGACGCTCTGGGCCAATGTGCAGAAAGGAATGGTTCCCTTCTATTATATGGGCCGTGGCTCGGTCCTAGACCCGAGCGCGGCGCTGCACCAATATTTCCACACGGGCCAGACGCCGCGCATCGGCTTTTCCAATGCGCAGCTTGATGAGCTTCTGGACAAAGAACAAGCGGAGTTCGATCCCAAAAAGCGCCGGCAGTATCTATCGCAAGCGATGAGCCTTCTTACCGAGCAAGCGCCGGCCTGTTTCATGTGGCGCCACAAACTGCTCTGGGGATTGCACAATCGGGTCGAGTACAAACCATTGCCGGACGCCCGCATTTTTGCCGTGGACATGAGGGTCAAAAAGTAAAATCATCATACGAACTCGCGCAGAGACGCAAAGGACGCCAAGACGAAAAAAATCGGAGTGCGGGACCGCGATGACGGGAGCGTTCTAGCAATCTATAGGCTTCGCTGATCGGCGACGAAGCTCCAATGACGACCTATTTAGTCAAACGGCTCGCCGGAACGGTTCCGGTTATCCTGCTGATCAGCCTGCTCGTTTTCTCGCTGATCCACGCCGCGCCGGGCGATCCAACCTTGATGTTGCTCGGCGAAGAAACCAATGCCGAGGAAGTCGCCAAAGCGAAACAACGTTGGGGCCTCGACCAGCCTCTCTATATCCAGTACTTCAAGTTCCTTTCGTCAGCCTTGCAAGGAGAGTTCGGTAGATCGTTCAAATTTGCCGAGCCGGTCACGTCTGTAATTAAGAGCCGGCTGCCGGCAACCATAGAACTCGCGATCTTCTCGATCATCATCGCGACAATTTTAGCCATCCCGTTGGGTGTCTGGGCAGGAGCCCGGCCTAACTCATGGATCGACAATATCGGAACTACCTGTGGCCTGTTCGGCATCAGCATGCCCAGTTTCTGGTTGGCGATCATGTTGATTCTCCTGCTTGCCGGGGTCTTGCATATACTGCCGACATCGGGCCGCAGCACCTACGGTGTAGCCGGTCCCGAAATTACCGGCTTTTATCTATTCGACAGCCTGTTGCAGAAAAACTGGAAAGCTGTTTGGGACGCCCTGACCCATATCTTCATGCCGGCCCTGGCGCTCGGGGTCAATATGCTCGGCATCCTGATGCGCGTTACACGCTCCGCGGTGCTCGAGGTTATGAACGAGGAATATGTGACCACCGCTCGCGCCAAGGGCTTGGCGGAAAAAAACGTCGTCTGGCGCCATGTGACGAGCAATGCGCTTATTCCCGTCATTACGGTCGTCGGACTCGAACTGGGCACGCTGCTCAGCGGCTCGATCATCGTCGAGACGGTCTTTTCGTGGCCCGGAAGCGGCAGCTTGTTGATTTCAGCTCTCAACGCCAGGGATTATCCTTTGGTTACCGGATTGGTGATGACCTACACGGCCGCTTTTGTTCTGATCAATTTGATCATTGATGGTATGTATGCAGTCATTGACCCTCGAATCCGCTACTAAAAGTCCCGGCCGCGCCGTCCGGCTACTTCCCAAACTCCACGTAAAGGCCGTGACGGGAGGGGTCATCGTGCTCACGTTTATTGCGGTGGGGATCGCCGGCCCCGCATTCACGCCTCACAATCCGAACAAGCAAGAGCTCACTTCGATGTTGAAGGCGCCGCAAGGGGTCGGTTCGGTCTATGTTCTGGGCACCGACAACCTGGGACGCGACATCCTGAGTCGCGTGATCCACGGCGCGCGCGTTTCTCTTCTCGTCGCCTTCGCGGTCGTTTTCGTATCGGGTTTTATCGGCATCAGCCTCGGGGCAATTTCGGGCTACTTCGGCGGCAAAGTGGATTTTGTCATTCAAAAATCGGTTGAAGTCGTATGGGCTTTTCCGCCGCTTCTGCTCGGCATCACGATTATGGCCTTTCTCGGCCAGGGACTGTTCAATCTCATCCTGGCTCTGGTCGCGCAGCGGTGGATCGCCTATTGCCGGGTGGTCCGCGGCCAGACCCTGTCATTGCGAACGCGCGATTTCGTCACCGCCGCGCAATGTCTGGGGGCGGGCAAAGGACGCATCATCCTCCGCCACGTCGTTCCCAATCTGATCCAGACGTCGCTGGTTATCGGGACATTTACGATGGCCTCAGCGATCATCGCGGAAGCAAGCTTGAGCTTCCTCGGGGTGGGCGTTCCTCCTGAAATACCAACCTGGGGCACGATGCTGGCGGACGCGCGCATCTACATCAGCACCGCCTGGTGGCTACCGCTTTTTCCCGGGCTTTGTATCTTCGTAACCGTGTTGGGCATCAATCTTCTCGGCGACGCGCTCCGCGACATCCTCGATCCGCGGCTAAAGCGGACGGGGATGGGAATATAATTCTTTAGTCCCTGGTTTCTAGTTCCTGGTCCCGCTTCTGAATTCCCATCAGGCCCTTGTCTTCTGTATTCTGTCTCCTGAATTCTAGTTGTAGTTCTGTCTCTGTCTATCTCGGTGTTATTTCAATTGATTCTACGAGGGACTCGTGTAGATTGGGAAAAATGCGAAGAACTAAGATCGTCTGCACCATCGGACCGGCGAGCTCCTCGGATCGTGTGCTCAAAGGGCTTATTCAAGCCGGCATGAACGTGGCACGACTCAACTTCAGCCACGGCGACTATGCCTTTCACCAGCGAGCCATCCACAGAATTCGGCAGATCGCGCGCCGGCTCAAGCAGCCCGTCGCTATCCTGCAAGACCTTCCCGGACCGAAGATCCGGGTAGGCGCGGTGGCCGGCGAACGCGTGCGGTTGCAGGCCCGCAAGACCGTAACGCTCACCACGCGCAAGCTGGTGGGCAACGAAAGTATCGTCACGGTAAACTTCCATAACTTGACTCGGTCGGTAAAGAAAGGCGACCCTATCCTTCTCGGCGACGGAGAGATCGAGCTCGAGGCGATCAAAATCGGCAAGCAGGACGTCACCTGCAAGATCGTTGTCGGCGGCATCCTCGGATCGCACAAAGGCATCCATTTTCCGCGGAGCGCCCTGAACCTCCGCTCGCTCACGGCTCGCGACAAGAAAGATCTCGCCTTCGGCATCGGGCAAAAAGTCGATCTCATCGCGCTCTCATTCGTGCGCAACGCCGATGACATCGTCTATGGGCGCCAGGAGATGAAGAAATACGGCGCTGCGATCCCGATCATCGCGAAAATCGAAAAGCACGAAGCGTTAGATCAAATCGACGGGATTTTGAAAGAGGTTGATGGGATCATGGTAGCGCGCGGCGATCTGGGCTTGGAGATCGCGCCGGAGAGCATTCCGGCGATGCAAAAGATGATGATCCGTAAAGCCAACCACCTCGGCAAACCTGTGATCACGGCGACACAGATGTTGCGCTCAATGGTGCAGAATCCGCGCCCGACGCGCGCCGAGGTGGCGGACATCGCCAACGCGGTCCTCGACGGGACGGATGCCCTTATGCTGTCCGAGGAAACCGCTGCGGGAGATTATCCGGTCGAAGCCGTCAAGACTATGGCTAAGGTTGCGCAAGAAACCGAACGGATCCTCGAGCCCCGTTATCAATTCGCCGGGCTCAAGGGAAGCGTTCCGGAAGCCATCAGTCTCGCGGCTATTTCTCTGGCGCGCGATCTCCATGTGAAAGCTTTTTTGATTCCCACCTCCTCCGGCAGCACAGCGCGCATGATCGCGCGCTACCGCCCGCCGCATCCCATTATCGCCATAAGTCCGGAAGCGCAAACTATAAAACTGCTCTGCTTGGTGTGGGGAGTTTATCCCGTGCCGGTTCCGGGTTTCCAGAGCACCGACGTCATGCTCAAAGTCGCGCAGCGGAAAGCATTGGAACTCGGCGTCGTAAAACCGGGCGATCTCGTCGCCATTACTGCGGGTCTGCCGCTTCAACAGGCAGGGACAACGAATATGATCACGGTCAAGCCCGTTGAGTAGACTCGGGAGTAATTCATCAACGGGGTACTGGAGCGATGGAGTAATGGAGTGATGCGTTTAACCCAATTCTCCACTACTCCATACTCCAACTTCCAACAACCCGTTGGCTTATTACATTGGCTGTTTGAACATCTCTCTACAATGGGCTAGAAGCGACCTAATGGGAGGGCCCTTTATGTCTGACGTACTAAAAGCTTTTGAGGAGGAACTCCAGAGTAAGAACTTTAAAGGTTATTGGCAAAACGTTCAGGGAGACGTTTACCGCGAACCGGTCCCCTCCTATGAGCCCTGTTTATGGAAAGGCAAAGACCTTTTCGAGGCTATGGACAAGGCCGGCGAGGTCGTCGGATTGGAT
>JBOHVS010000007.1:0-33939 GCA_050735975.1 Binatia bacterium
GCGATTATGGGACGGAGCTTCGGCGGCTATTGGGCGGCAAAGATGGCTTTTGTCGAAGCCAAGCGGCTGCGCGCCGCCGTTGTCTGGGGCGGCGGCGTTCATTACTTTTTCCAGGAAGATTGGCTGCCTCAGCCTTCCGATTACGACGCCTCCCATATGTGCTACAATAGTAGGAATGTCGTGGAATTCACATCAAGAACAGTCCGACGGCCAGACTCGATGCCCTTCGATCTGAGCACTTGAGCCATTTAATGCGACTTTTATTCCGCTTGTTCCTCTTGATCCTCGTTGTCATCCCGCTGGCGTTAGGGGGTGCGGCGATACTCGGGCTCAGCGATCAGCCTTCGGTCAATCGCGCCGCGGAGATTTCGCCGGAAAGTGTCGCGCGGGTGAAACGCATTGTCGACACAAACGATCCACGCAAACTGAAGTCAGGGACCGTGCGGACCATCGCGGTGAGTCAACAAGATTTAGACCTGGCGGCTAATTATCTCGCCAACCAATATGGTCACGGCAGTTCACAGATCGCGCTAACGGACGATGCTTTGCTTGTCAACGTCAGTCTCAAATTGCCGCGCAATCCCATCGGTCAATTTATAAACATCGACCTGGCGTTGCGCGAGAACGGCGCCCTGCCTCGTTTTGAGCGCGCCCGTATCGGCCGGTTACCGGTTCCCGGGGACCTCGCAGAGTGGCTGTTCCACCAAGGCCTCGCCATAGCGCTTGGAAGCGAAGCGTACGAATCGAGCATTAAGGCGATCAAGCAGGTGCGGATTAGTCGCGACCGGTTTGCCGTAACCTATGAATGGCAACCGAATCTGCCCGATAAGTTGCGTGCCGCGCTGCTGCCGCGACAAGATCGGGATAGGATCCGGGTGTATCACGAGCGGCTCGCTGAGGTCAGCCGTTCCCTGCCGGCGAGCGCGGTTTCGCTCGTCGAACTGATCATTCCGCTATTCCGGCTTGCAGAGACTCGATCCCATCGCGGCGATTCGATTGCGGAAAACCGCGCCGCGATTCTGGTCCTCACCTTATATGTAAACGGCAAAGGGCTTACGAGATTCGTACCCGAGGCGAAGGAATGGCCCCGTCCGGCTCCGCATCAGGTAACGCTCAACGGCCGGCCTGATTTCGCGGCGCATTTTACCGTATCATCGGCGATTGCGGCGAATGCCGGCGGCCTTTTATCCGACGCCGTTGGGCTCTACAAGGAAATTGCCGATGCGCGCCATGGCAGCGGCTTCTCCTTCAACGACATCGCCGCCGATCGCGCCGGTACGCGATTCGGCGAACTCGCCTCTGGAAGCGCCGCCTCGGCGATTAAATTACAGAGGCAACTCAGTGCCGGCGTGAATGAGAGAGGTTTGATGCCGGAGACGAGCGACTTGCCGGAATACATGTCGCAAAGCGAGTTCCAACGCCGCTTCGGCGGCATCGACGCGCCGGAATACAACAAGATGATTGCCGAGATTGACCGTCGCGTCAGTGGCCTCAGTCTTTACCGCTGAAATCGCGAGGTCGCCGCTTAAGCAGGTTGAGGTTCAGGTTAAGGTTTAGTTCGATCTGAGCCTAAGCCTTGGCCTCAGCCTTCCGAAGCTCGCGCCTCGCCTCTGAGATCTTTTTGAGCAGCCTGCAAATAGCATTTTCAGCAACCCCTAGATAGTTGTCACCGGATATATCCATAATCCCTACGGCGTTTTCCGCTTGGTGAATTCGTCCTGAGGACGCTGGTCAGCGGCCGCATCACCCGCGGAAAACATTCCCGTCCAAGCCGCGACAAATGCCCAGCTATCGGCGAGCTCCGCGATCATGCGGTCGGTGGGGCGATAGCGGTGCGATGCTTGCTTTTCGACGCGAAGCAACACGGGCCGTTTGCAGTTTTGCGCCGCCTGCAACGTCGCGAGGTATTTGAACGAGTGGCTCGGCACCACACGGTCGTCGTGATCCGCCGTCAGCACCAGGGTCGCCGGATGGCAGGTGCCGGCCTTGAGGTTATGCAGCGGTGAATACCGGTAGAGGATGGAGAACATCTTGGCATCCGACGAAGCGCCGTATTCCGACACCCATGCTGCCCCGCTGGTGAATTTGTCGTAGCGCAGCATGTCCATCACGCCCACGGCCGGTAGCGCGGCGGCAAAGAGCTCGGGGCGTTGGTTGATGACCGCCCCCACGAGGAGGCCGCCGTTCGAGCCCCCCTGGATCGCCAGTTTTGCCGGCGAGGTATAGCCGCGCTTGATCAAGTCCTCGGCCACGGCAACGAAATCATCGAAGCTGTTTTGTTTGTTCTCGAGCATTCCCCCGCGGTGCCACTCCTCGCCGTACGCGCCGCCGCCGCGGACATTGGCCGTAACGAAAATACCGCCGCGCTCAAGCCAGGCGGGAAGGTCAGGCCGGTAGCTCGGCGTGACGCTGTTCGAGAAGCCCCCGTAGCCGTAGAGCATTGTCGGATTGCTCCCGTCGCGTTTGATTTGTTTTTGGGCGGTCAGGAAGTAGGGAACCCGAGTGCCGTCCTTGCTCGTCGCCAAAAACTGCCGGGTTTCATACTTCCTAGGGTCAAACGGCGACTTCCCAGCCTCGAAAGGGACACTGGCGCGGCACAGTCGCCGGCAAACAAACACTACCGATGGGTAAAGCGGCGAGGTATAGCGGTAAAATAGCTCATCGGAATCGTAACGCCCGGATAAATTTCTGATGGTGCCAACGCCCGGCAGCGCCAATGTCCCCAGCTCCTTTCCGTCCAGCGCGAAGAGTTTCACCCGGCTCTGTAAGTTGACCAGATACTGAACGACGATTTTGCCTCCGGAGAGCTTCGCGTTTTGGATCACGTGCGGTCCATGCGGAATCACGATTTGCGGGGTCACCGGCTCCGCGCGACGGATATCAACCGCGAAAACCAGCCCTCTCGGAGCGGCGGCGTTGCTCAAGACGTAAAAGACGGACCCCACGTTTCCGAGAACGCGGTATAATGCGTCGCCGGTCCCGACCATTGGCGTGACGCCGGCGTCAAAATTCGGCTCCTTGGGATCCCCTAGGTCGATGTAAAACAGCCGGTTCTTACGCGCGCTCCGCTGCGAGATTCGAATGATAAGAAAAAGTCCGTCGTCGGTGACATGTCCCGTCACGAACCAATCGGGCTTACCCTTCTCCTCAAAGATCAGGCGGTCAGCCGACTGCGGGGTACCGATCCCGTGATAGTAAAGGGAGTGAATGCCGATAGGCGCTTCAAGATGTTTTCCCGCAGGCGGTGTTGGATAGCGGCTATAGAAAAACCCCTTGCTATCGTGGGTCCACGCAATCCGCGAATAGCGCACCCATTCAACCGAGTCAACGAGATCGGCTCCGGTGACAAGGTCGCGGACACGAACCTTTCGCCAATCCGCGCCTCCTTCAGAAAGCGTATAAGCCAGGAGTTTGCCATCCGGCGACGGGGCGATTTGTTCCAGCGAGATCGAACCGTCAGGCGAGAGCGTATTGGGATCGAGCACGGGAACCGGCGCCGAATCAATTTTTTCTCTGGCGTAAACTGCCGCTTGGCGTTGAAGGCCGCTGTTCTTGCGATACCAGAGCTTACCCCCTACCCGCCAGGGCGTGCTGACCTTCGGATAGTCCCAAAGCTCGGTAATGCGTCTGCGAAAGGAAGCGCGCAAGGGCAGCGACTCGAGGTATTTGTGAGTCACGGCGTTCTGCGCGTCGACCCATGCCTTGGTGTCGGCGGAGTTCAGATCCTCGAGCCAGCGATATGGATCGGCCACTTGAGTGCCATGATAGTCATCGACGACGTCGGCGGTTTTGCTCGGCGGATAGTCGAGCGCAGATTCCGCGGCGGGTTGCGCAGCGGCCGGCCAAGGTAGAAGGATCGCCGCCGCGAGTACGAAGGCGATGCTTCTGACAGAGTAAAACAGGGACATCGCGTTGCGCCTACTTACTAATCAACCGCGTCACTATCCTGCATTATTCATGGATTGCAAAATGCAAAGTGTAAATTGCAAATTGAAAAATGTCCGGACAGGGAACTGTCCCTCGTTTTTTATTCATTTTGAATAATCCGGGCTATCTCCTTACCTTGGGTCATCAAATTTTCAGATCTTCAGGCACGCCGGCGGTCACCACGTCAAACGCATTCAAGGTGCAGGCAAGCATCGCGTAATAACCTATGGCGGCCGTCAGCTCGACCAGACCCCGTTCGCCGAATCGTCCATAGAGCGCCTGAAAAGTCGGCTCGCTCGCCCGATGAAAACGCAACAGCTCGTGCGCGTAGCTGATGATCTGCGCATCCTCGGAGGAAAAGTGTTCCGGTCCCTGGCGTTGATGGATCCCTCGAATCGTCTCAAGAGGAATGCCGGCGTTTTGCGCATGATGCACGTGGGCGTTCCATTCGTGCTTGCAGTCGAGCTCCCGGGCCGCACTCAGCGCCGCCAGTTCGACCACTTTGCGATCGAGGCTCGATTCGAACCGCACGTAACCGCCCAGATGGGCGGTGCGCTCCGCGAGCTCCGGGCTATGAAGCAGCGCCACAAACGGCCCTCCAACCGCGCCCCGGCTCTGCGCGATGGCGTCGTAAATCGGCTGGTGCTCAGCCGCGAGATCTTCCTTTTTGCTGATCGTGGCAATTCGCGCCATCTCTCCCTCCTCACCTTTACTTTATTCCGCTCCCGTCAAGTTTCTCTTTCAGCCAAGCAGTGACAATTTTCTGGACCTCGTCATTCGGTTGTCCCGGTTTGCGGCCCATGTGGCCGGCGCCGGGAATAAGCCGCACGTCTTTCGGACTGCCGTGCTCCAAAAGTAGATAGATATCCTGCACAGGGTGTTGATCGTCTTCCTTGCCATTGATGCAAAGCAACGGCGCGGACGTTTGGTCGATGATTCCTTGCGTAACCAAAGAAAGGCTGGGCGCGGTTTTCAAAACTTCTTCCAGCGTTTTTACCCCGAAGATATACGAGCGCGCGTCCAGTAGACTGGCCGGCCCCATAAGGTATTGAGAAGCCCTCACAGTGAGGGCCGGACGGAGCCACTCCTCCTGGAATGTGTAATGGCATCCTGCGCCCCAATTGACCGCCCCTTTCAAGCGCTTTGCCTCGACGTGGGCGATTTTCGTTGCCCAGTAACCGCCGAAACTGCCGCCCATAACGGCGATCCGTTTGCCATCGATATCGTTCCGCGTCGCAAGATAATCGATCGCCGCTGAGAACGTCCGTTCCGCACGCGGTTCCTGGCCGAGGCACGGGTTTTCACCTGCGCCGGGCATATCGATCGTGAAGGTGGCGAGCCCCTGTCTGTGCAGAAGCTCGCTGTTGCTCCTACGATCTTCTTTCCATCCATCCACGCCGCCCCAGTGCATCACAACCGGCGGTCGCGTGGTGCCGCGGGGAACCTGCAAATAGCCGACCACCTTCTTCCCTTCGAAGGGGATCTCAACGCGCTCAAGCGGCGGATCGAGATAGGGAGCGGCCTTGAGGAAGGTTCTGAGCGCTCCCTTATAGCAGTTCATTTTCTCCGGACTGCTCGGAACCGGGTAGCGGCCGATACGGTAATACTCGTAACCTTGATAGAAGGCTTTCCCCGCCTCTTGTTTTCTTCCCTGCTTCTCGTTTTCATCGCCGAGCGCTTCGTAGTGAGAACCGAGTTTGCCCCATTCGGCTCCCCATAAATCGGGATCGAGACTGTTGAGCTTCTGCAGCAGCTGCTCTACTTCTTCGCGCTTGGTTCTTTCAAAGGGGTTGATGCTTCCTGCTCGGCGGAGGATGTCCGCCTTGATTTCGTCTAAACCGCGGCTCTTCCCTTCCATCGCTCGATCCTCCTTTATTTCGCCGCCGGATTTTCGCGGGAGCCTTGAGCGCCGCCTTGTCTCTGTCGCTATCACCCAATTTTAGATTTTTGATTTTGGATTTTAGATTGTGACTCCTGCCGTCTCTGTCT
This sequence comes from Binatia bacterium, assembly GCA_050735975.1. Taxonomy (GTDB): domain Bacteria; phylum Desulfobacterota; class Binatia; order UBA9968; family UBA9968; genus DATMBL01. The sequence continues at coordinate 5,917 of JBOHVS010000007.1, forward strand.
CTATCTCTGTCTCTGTCTATCCCTGCTGCGACGGACTTAACAGAGAGGGCGTTGCTAACGCAAGCCTCGAAGGCGGGGATCGAGGACTTCGCGGAGACCTTCGCCGACGAGGTAATATGCCAGGACGGTAATAAAGATAGCGAATCCGGGAAAGATTGCCAGCCACCAGGCAAAGGTGGCGCCGCTGGCCTCGTTTAGAATGGAACCCCAGGTGACGAGCTCAGCCGGGACTCCTATCCCGAGAAAACTCAGGCTCGATTCGACGAGAATGGCGCCGGCGATTCCAAGCACAACCGAAACGATCACGGGAGCCAAGGCATTGGGTAGAATGTGTTGGAACATAACCTTGCGGTTTGAAACCCCAACGGCTACGGCGGCCGTCACATAATCCAGATTGCGAATTCTCAAAAACTCACTCCGCGTAAAGCGAGCGATTCCTACCCAACTGGTCAGGCCGATGATCGTCATCGTCAAGAAGATGCTCGGCCGAAAGATCGCCGCGACAGTGATAAGCAGGAAGAACGTGGGAATCGCCAGCATGATCTCGAATAATCGCGATATCGTGATATCCACCCACGAACCGAAATAACCGGCAATAGCGCCGAGAATCACCCCGATAATCACGGCGATGCCGACGGCGACGAATCCAATCGAGAGAGATATGCGCGATCCATGAATCATTCCAGCCATGACGTCACGTCCCAACTTATCAGTGCCAAACCAGTGTCGTACCGAAGGCGGTTCCAAAGGCGCCAGGAGATCGATATTGCTCGGCCGGTAGGGAACCGGAGGAAAAACGGCCGTAGCGCCGTCGAGTTTCTTAAAATCGACATTGAGCAATTCCGCCGGCCATTGCGCCAAACCAGCCCCGACGATGTAGCTCCGAAAGATCGGGAAGTAGGTCTTGCCTCGATAAGACAGATAGTACGGCTTATCGTTCGCCAGAAAATCGGCGAATAAAGCCATGAAAACAAAAATCGCGACTACATAAAGGCCGGCGAGAGCGATCGAATTGCGCCTGAACTGTTTCCAAACGCTGGCCCAGAGACCGCCCGCCGGCGCCGCGACCGGCACCGGGTCAACACCTGCGATTTGTGCGGGCGCCGTATCGGTCCGGGTTCGATTCATGCCCGCCTGCGTCCGAATGCTATCCGGGGATCCACCACCGATAGGAGAAGGTCCGAAATCAGGATGCCGATAAGGGTCAGCACCGCGCTCACGCCATAAAGCGCCATGACGGTGGGATAATCCCGGGCCCGCACAGACTCATAACCGAGTTGCCCCAAACCCGGGATCGAGAAGATAGTTTCAATAATAACGCTTCCCCCGATCAACGCGGGAAGCAGTGAAGCCAGGATGGTCACCACCGGAATCAGAGAGTTGCGCAACGCGTGTTTCAAAATGACGGCCCGTTCCAAAAGACCCTTGGCCCTGGCTACTTGAACATAATCCTGTCCAAGCACTTCCAGCATGCTCGCCCTCATGTATCGGGATAAACCGGCGAACCCGCCGTAGGAAAGCAGTACGACCGGCAAGAAGAGGTGCCACGCTTGATCTTTCATCTTTTTCCAAAGAGGCCAGCCCGGATCGTAATCGATCGAGCTCAATCCGCCCGGAGGGAAGAGGTAGAAAAAATCTCCGCCGCAAATAAAGACGAGCGCCATTGTTGCCGCCCAGACAGTTGGAACTGCAAAAAGGATGAAGGCGCCGACCGTTGTGACCTGATCTCCGAGAGTGTTGCGACGCGCAGCCGAATAAATACCCAGCGGTATGGCTACGATGTAAACGAGGGCGATCGAAAGGATGTTCAGCTTAATCGTGACGGGAAGCCTTTCAGCGATCTTGTTCCAAACGGGTTGGTTGTCCTTGAACGATTCCCCAAAATCGAGGGTGACGAGATTTTTTAACCAGACAGCGTACTGGACATGAATCGGCCGATCCAGACCATACTGCTTTCGCCACTGGGCCACGGCTTCATCGACGGAAACTCGCTTCTCCAGAGAAACCCCTGCGCCCGCTGCCGCCGCCAAGCCGCCTGCGGCCCGAAGCTCGGCCGGATCGCCGGGAGCAAGCCGCATGATGAGAAAGCCGATTAAAGTGATCCCAATGAAGGTTGGGATCATTAACAAGACCCGTTGGAGAGCGTACGAAGCCATATCGGCGTCAGTTGACCGTCAGTCGCTCGCCGTATTTCTGCCGTGAGGGAGGAACCCACCAGTCGATCGGGCGTAAACCGCCGGGGAAGACTTCTATGCCCTGTATGCGCCGTTGCACGGCGACGACGGACTTGCCGACGAAGAGGAAAGTATAGGGTTGCTCGTCGCTTAGAATCTGCTGAAACTCGCGGTACAACTCGATCCGTTTCTGCGGATCGAACTCATGACGATAGTCCTCGAGTATTTGATCCACGCGGGCGTTCTTATAGCTGATGTGATTAGAGCCTTGGTTCGCCGCCTGCGATGAGTGCCAGACCTGATAAGCATCCGGCTCGTTCACGGACATGGCCCATCCCAGAATAATCGCGTCGAACTTACGCGCCTTTACGTCACCCAGGAAAATGGTCCAATCCAGCTCGCGCACGGTGGTTTCAATCCCGTACCCGCGAAGCTCATCCTGCAAGATCAGCGCGACGCTTTTACGGGTCGTATTACCGGAGTTGATTTTGATTTCGAAACGTAAAGGGACTTTGCGCCCGTCGATCATTTTATCCAGCACACCGTCGCCGTCCGTGTCGCCCCAGCCTGCTTCTCTCAGAAGCTCGAGGCCTCTCGCCGGATCATAGGGATAGCTGGGCAAGGTTTTGTCGTACTCCGGACGGAAAAAATAGATCGGCCCTTCCACAACCGCTCCCAGGCCGAACAGAATGGACTCGACCATCTGTTTTCGGTTGGTGAAATACGTCATGGCTTTCCGCACGCGTTGGTCGCGGAAGATCGGATGATCATTGTTCCAGCCGATATAACTGTAATTGGGGGCGAAATATTCGTATTTTTGAAATTGCTCTTTGAATCGCCGGCTGCTCGTCCCGCGGACGTGCTGAATCGGGGTGAGCCCCATCTCATCCAGACCGCCGCTTTTCAGCGTAACCAAGGCAGCGTCCATATTGTTGATGATTCTGTACTTGTGGCGGTCCAGGAAGGGCTGATCGATTCCCTCTTTGCCATAGCCCCAATAATTTTCATCGCGCGCCAGCTCAATCTCGCGTCCGGTCTTCCAGCCCCGGAACGTGTACGGGCCGCTCCCCATGGGGTTGCGGCTGTAGTTGCTGTTAAAATCGCCGGCGAATGTCTTCACATTTTGAGACAATTGATCCGCAGGTTTTCGCAAATCGGCCAGAGTGACGCCTTTCAACAGATTGGACGGATCATAATAATGTCGCGGCAGCACGTCGATGCCTCCAAGAACGCTTTCGTTCAGGAAGTAGGGCTCGTCGATCGTGAACCGAATTGTGTACTCATCCAATAACTCGGCATCAACGACCGAATGGAAATAGACGCGCAAAAACGGGGCGTTCACCAGCGGGCATTTGATGGCCTTGATCGAGAAAAGTACGTCTTCACCGGTCAGCGGCCGGCCGTCCTGGAAATGGACATCGCGCCGAATCGTGAAAGTGTAGCTCAGCTTGTCCTCTGAGATGATCGGGCGCGCCGCTGCGATCAGCGGCTTGAGTTCCAGGGTGCGCGGGTCGCGTGTGAGAAGACCTTGGAAGATGTACTGGAGGATCGCGCTAGCGGCGGCGTCATTGCTCGTGAGGGGATTCAGTTGCTCCGGATCGCTCAGACTGTGCATGATCAGCCAGTCGCCGCTCGCCGGAGTCCCAGGATCTTTCTTTCCGACTTTCCGGGCGCCGGGGGGGTCGGCCGGCGCCTCGTTTCCGCCTTCGCACCCGAGCAAGAGAAGCAAAGCGACTAATGGCCACCATCTCCTTCGTCCGATCATCGCCCGTTAACCACCAAGCGCCTCGATTGGCAACTCCTTAACGTTCGCGGGTTTCTGCTGAGAGAAAAGATTACTGGGAAGGGAGGCATTCAATTCCGGCTCTTCGTAGCGGATCTCCAGTCGCGTCTTTGGCGTTGGCGCCTCAAAAACAATCTTCGCAGGAAAAAGTCCGGAGGGAGTCTCGATATAGTCGGTGAATTCAGCGCCCATCTCGATCTCTCCAGCGCCGTTAAATCGTTGCCATTGAGTCGGGACCGGCAGGTGCGATGCAAAAGTAACCACGTCTTTGCCTCCATCCCGGCGAGGGAACAGCACTGCGTTTCCCTCCTGTTCCCAGGGACCGCCGGCTTCCACGGGCGCCAGGCCGAGCAGAAGCCTGGTTATTTCGTGGAGCTCCAGCGGAATCTGCGTATAGCGCGCCAGGTTGTCCTTGGATCTCTCTCCGCGCAGAAATACGCCGTCGCGCGGGTGATAACCGGCGATTTCCTTGTCGTTCACGGTGACGATCAGCACAGCCCCCAGGTAGGTGAGAGTTTCCAAACGCATTTGATCCGGCCGTTGAACCAGGATTGCCTCCTGGAACCCCCTCTTCCCGTCCGGCCCGGAATAGTTGACGCGGGCCAACCCTCGGATCGAGCGAAACTGTTCTTGGCGTTGACTTATCACCCTTATAAGCTCGCCAGGCTGCCAAACTTTCGGCGGAATGTCGGCCGGTGGCGGCGTCACTGTCGCGCAACTAACAAGCCCCACGAGAATCGTTGCAAGAAGAAGAGCTTGCAGGGATCGTCCCAGAGGGCTTCTCGCGCGCCATGCGGACGAACTCAAATCTTTTTCTCCAACCGCTGGACTTTTTCGCGGATCCGCTTGATCTGTTCGTTCTCCTTAGACTTCTTCAATGCCTCGCGGTAGCGCGCCAGGGCTCGATCCGGCCTGTCGAGTTTCTCATAGGCGTCGCCAAGGTGCTCGACGATGGTAGGATCGTCCCCGGCCAACTCCACGGCTTTTTCCAACTGCTCCACGGCCCCGGCATAATCGCCCTTCTGAAAGTAAACCCAACCGAGACTATCGACGTAAAATCCGTCGTTGGGCGCGATCTTCAGCGCGCGCAAGACCAGGGCTTCGGCTTCTTCCAACCGGACTCCCATCTCGGCCCAGGTGTAACCCAGGTAATTGAGCGCGGCGGCGTTTCGCGGATTCAACTCGATAGCCTTCTTCATGTTAACGATGCATTTCTCTTTGTCCTTATTTTCGTCATGAAGAGCGCCGAGCTGAAAAAAAGCCTGGTCGTTCTTGGGATCGAGAACGGTAACCCGCTCCATCGCTCCTATGGCTTGCGGATAATTTTTCTGCTTGCGGTAGAGGTTCGACAAAAAGCCGTAGATTTCTTTTCGGTCGCTTTTCTTCCGCAATACCGTCTGAAGCGCCTCGATCGCTTTCTGCGTCTGCTCGCGGCGATCGAAGAGATAGGCCATCTGAACACGCGCATCCATGTAGAGTTCGCTCTTCTCCGGTATGCGCCCAAACTCCTCCACCGCCTTTTCATCGGATTTGAGCTCGACGTAGGTGGCTCCCAAGTAATATCGCGCCCGGTCATTGTCCGGATCGCCTGCCAGCACCAGATTAAATTCCGTCGCCGCGCGGTCGAAGTCGCCCTTTTCATAATAGATAAGGCCGATTTTGATCCGCGTCTCGCGCGGATCCGCCTCGGCGCTTTGCAGTTTTTGAAAATGGGCTAGCGCCTCATCGAGCTTGTTTTGCCCGACGTAGATCTCGCCCAGGCGTTTTCGCGCCCAGACGTTGTTGGGATTAACCTGCAGCAACCGCTGATAGGTCTGAATGGCATCCTCGTGTTTACCTTCCAGTTCATAGACCAAAGCCAGATCTGTCAGCACGGGTTCGAACTTGGGGTTGAGTTCCAGCGCCTTCCGATAACTCTGTTCGGCTGCCAGGTAGAGTTTGCTCTTGGCGCGCACACGGCCTAAATAATAATGGCCAAGCACCGAGTTGGAATTCAGGGCAAGGAGTTGCTCGAGGCTTGTGGTCGCTCTTGCGTAATCCTCGACCTGCAAATACAGCGCTCCAAGGTAAAGCAGCGCTTCCTGGTTCTTGGGATCGAGCTTGAGAACTTCGTTGTATTCATCCAGACCTTTGGTATTCTCGCCCAGGGAAGAGTATAGACCGGCCAAGAGCAGGTGGTTTTCGATGCTTTGGGGATCGAGGCGAGTCGCTGTTTCCGCTTCTAAAAGCGCCTTTTTTAGGTCGCCTCTTCTCAGGTAGAGCGTCGCGAGGCGGAAACGCAAAAACGAATCCTCAGAGTTGATCTGAGCCGCCGCCTCGAACTCCGTGAGCGCCTCGTCAAATTCACCTTGTCCTAACAAGAGGTTCCCTTTGATGAAATGAGCCAGCGCTTTGGCTTCGGCAGGAATTTCGACCTTTTTGTCGTCTTTAAAAGGAGCTTCGGGTGACCACACAAGCCCTTCCGGAGGAGGTTGGATCTCGGGCGCCTTGGAGGCACAACCTGACAAAATTGCTAGGAAAAACACCCTCCAGAAAACGCGTGTGGCCATTAGGCAAATGGTTAACATACTCACCCCGGAGGGTCAACGTAGCGTCTTTCACGATTCTGAATGTGGCTCGAACTTCATTCAGCTTATTAACTATGCTACTTATTTTTTATCTTTAACAGCCTTGATCTTGACCGTTATTCATCGTGGATGCAGCACTTGACGAAAGATATTCTCACCACGAAGATCACGAAGGCCACGAAGGGTTCGGGTATTTCTGATTATAAACTTCGTGCTCTTCGTGTCCTTCGTGGTCAAATCTGTTTTTCTTTTTTGGTTGCGGAGTAGCCGCGCTAAGATGAAGCAGTCACCTGAAGAAGCCCGAAAGCAGATCGCGGAGCTGCGCCAGGACATCGCAAACCATAATTACCGATATTATGTTTTGGACGATCCGCTGATCAGCGACGCCGAATATGACGATCTTTTTCGCCGGCTCGCCGAGCTGGAAAAGCAACATCCGGAGCTCGCGTCGGCCGATTCTCCGACACAAAAGGTCGGCGCTCCACCGCTGGCCAAGTTCAAAACGGTCCAACACGCCGTGCCGATGCTATCGCTCAATAACGCAAACAGTCGGGAAGAGTTGCAAGAGTTCGAGGAGAGAATCCGGCGTTTTCTCCGGAGCTCCGGGCCGATCGAGTATGTTGCGGAACCAAAAATCGACGGCGTCGCTGTCGAGCTGGTATACCTTGGCGGACGATTTAGCGTCGGCTCGACGCGCGGGGACGGAATCAATGGCGAGGACATCACCGTAAACTTGAAGACAATCCGCTCTATCCCCTTGACCCTGCACCGGGCTCACCGGGCGCTGCCGCAGCGCCTGGAGGTTCGCGGCGAAGTTTTTCTACCCCGCTCAGCGTTTCAGCAGATGAACCGGGAGCGCGAAGAAGAAGGGCAGCCGGTTTTTGCCAATCCCCGCAACGCCGCAGCCGGTTCCTTGAAACAACTGGACTCGACGATCACGGCCAAGCGTCCGCTGGACATATTCTGCCACGGGATAGGCACCATCGAGGGAGGACCGACGTTCTCGAACCATTCGGAGTCTTTGCTCGCGATCAGAGACTGGGGCTTGAAGCCGGTCCTTTTTGCCAAGGTTTGCCGCGGCCTGCAAGAAGTTCTGGATGATTACGACAAAATGGAAGCGCAACGCGATGAACTACCGTACGAAATCGATGGCTTGGTGGTAAAAGTCAATAGCATCGAGCTACAACGCAGGCTGGGCGAGATTGCCCGCTCGCCACGTTGGGCCATCGCTTACAAGTTCAAGCCGCAGCAAGCAACCACGCGCATTCTCGACATTCAACCCCAGGTCGGCCGCACGGGGACCCTGACCCCGGTAGCAAGTCTTCAAGCCGTGCCGATCGGCGGCGTCGTCGTAAAGAGCGCATCGCTGCACAACATGGACGAGATCGAGCGCAAAGACATTCGCATCGGCGACAGCGTCGTCGTGGAGCGGGCGGGCGATGTGATCCCGTACGTAGTCCAGGTGTTGAAAAACAGGCGGACGGGCGATGAAAGAAAATTCGTCATGCCGGCGCAGTGCCCGGTCTGCGGCACCGCTGTTTACAGGGAAGAGGGCGAGGCGGCTTACCGCTGCGCCGGCATCTCATGTCCCGCGAAGTTGAAGGAGAGTCTGAAGTTTTTCGGTTCTCGGGGCGCGATGGATATCGAGGGTTTGGGCGAAAAGCTCATAGATCAACTTGTCGAACGCGGAATGGTTAAAGACATCGCCGACCTCTACGGTCTAAGCAAGGATCAACTTGCCGGTCTGGATCGCATGGCGGAAAAATCCGCCCGGAATTTGCTCGACGCTTTGGAACGAAGCAAAGACGCCACCTTGCCTCGCTGTTTGACGGCGCTGGGGATCCGCCACGTGGGTGAGGCAACGGCCAAACTGCTGGCTGAACACTTCGGCGATCTCAGTTCGATTATGGAGGCTTCAGAAGAGAGACTGATGGAGGTTCGTGAGATCGGCCCGGAAGTCGCCAGAAGCATCGCGCGCTTTTTTGCCCAGAAAGAAAATCGCGAGGTGATAGCGAAGCTGCGGGCGGCGGGCGTTCGTTTTCGCAGCGAACCGAAAAAAGGCGGAAAGCTTGCGGGATCGACATTCGTCCTCACCGGCGGCTTGAGCAGTATGTCGCGGGTGGAAGCGCAGAAGAGGATTGAGGCTCTGGGCGGGAGAATTGCCTCAAATGTGAGCCGTAACACGACTTACGTTGTGGCCGGCGCGGATCCCGGCTCCAAGCTAAAGAAAGCCCGTGAGCTAAAGCTCGAGATTCTGGATGAAGAAAAACTCTTAAGATTGCTGCAGAGCTGACTACCCAGCATTATTCACGGACAATGAGAAACAGCGACACTGTGTTCTAGCCTTCGCGGGCGAGTCCCTTCCGGCCGCGGTCAATAAGCCTCTACCTTGTAGGCCGCCGCCCGATCCTCTCCAAAGGTGGTTATTTCGGCGGTCGGGGCCTGAGAGCAACCTCCACGTCCCTGTGACCGCGGCCTCCTCTAATAGCGGTTTCCCCGCGGGGGCCCGCCTCCGCCGCTGCCCATCCGGGGGGAACGCGGCTGTTGCGGTCTCGCTTCACTGACGACGATATTGCGCCCCTCAAAGTCAGTCCCGTTCAGGGCGGTCATGGCACGCTGAGCTTCTTCATCGGAGCTCATCTCCACGAAGCCAAACCCTTTGGATCTCCCACTAAACTTGTCGGTGATAATCCTGGCACTGAGCACCGAACCGTGCTGCGCGAAATGTTGTTGGAGCCTCTCTTCGGTCACTGAGTACGGAAGGTTGCCAACGTATAACTTCGCTCCCATGTTGCCTGGCCCTCCTTATTGGATCGCAACGCTAGCCATTATGGGATCGATTTATCCAAAGATCCGGGCCTCAAACGGTTTCACCATTCTCTCGGCGCGCTCTTCGGACACTCGCCCTTACGAAGCGGGCGTAAGCCTACCTAAGGTATGGTCCGCTTGTCAAATCTTTCAGCGGGCTGGGCGGGCTGGCAAAGGGCAAGGGGGAGGGTCCGCCACAAAGCATTTCCGCCGAAGGACGGATGCGCCGAAGGACGCATTCGTCCGAAGCCCTGTGGCGAATCCGTCCCCAGCGTTTTTTGGCGGAGGCGGATCGGCCTCAGGCCGAAGCAGGGCGCTAAGCCGGAGGTCAGACATCGGAGGTCAGAGGTCGGAAGTCGGAAAGAACATAACCACTAAGACACTAAGCTTTCTTCGTGCCTTTGTGCCTTCGTGGCAAAGAGTTTTTAAAGAATTTCGTATTGCGAATTGCGGATTGATTCCTTCTGACCTCTGACTTCTGATTTCTACCCTCTGCGCTCTGCCCTTTGCGCTTAGCTCTTAGCCGCAGCATCTTTGCCCGGCAGCTTGGGTTTGCGGCCTCGGTGGGCGTGGGGTAAGGAAAACAACGGGGCCACTATGGAAAGTAAGGACGAAACGCGTGTTCACCTCCAAGTTGAAGGTAGGGTTCAGGGTGTCTATTTCCGAGCCTCCGCAGCACAGCAGGCTCAGCGGCTTGGATTAACGGGCTGGGTCATGAACTGCCCCGACGGGTCCGTTGAAATCGTGGCGGAGGGTGCGCGCGCAAAGCTCGAAGAGTTGGTCGCGTGGTGTCAGCAGGGCCCGCCAGGCGCTCGGGTGAGCAATGTTGCGGTCATGTGGGCAGATCCCAAAAACAATTTTCATAGTTTCACGATCAAGAGGTAATCAGTCGAGACCGACAAACTGGTGAGAGGACGCTGTTTCCTCTCACCAGCGAAACGAAATCCGAGTGATAACTACTCACTGTCCGGTTTCGGCTTGGGCTCCGGTTTGGGCTCCGGCTGAGGCTCCTCCTGCGCGTAACTCACAGGCGTCGCCAAATCAATGATCGAGCTGATCATGTTCACGCCAAACACAACTGCTATCGCAAGCGCTAATTTCCACATATCTTTCACCTCCTTTCCAGCGGATGTTTTTCAAAGAAATACTGAGCAGACTGCTACACATTAGACTTCAATTCTTGTCTTTGAGAATCAGCAAGCGACGTGCCAGTAGTTCTGCATGCGTGCCAGTGCGCAAGATAAAGCTTTTTCGGCGCACTTCGGCTTTGTATTGTTGCAAGACGAAACACGCGAAAGGACTGTTCGGTGTGGAGATCAAATCTAAGCATTCAGCCCTTATGAGGATTCGATCTTGTGTTGTAAAAGCCTACAGGCCGCGGTAAATTGCAACGGCTTCAGACGGCGCCCATCTTATGTTCACGTTCGAACTAATTTTATTTGCTGGCGTTTTGCATTCGTTCCAACAACACAGAAACGGTATGCTACTTGCTCATGCCGAGGCGGCACGGTTGTGAAGCTGGGAACAAAACTCATATTCGCTCTCGTGGTGACGGTGATATTCACTATGGCCATTCACGGTCACTTGACTATCCAACAAGACCAAGAAAACGTAATGAGGGAGATCCGAGTTGGAATGAGGGGCTTTACTCGCGCTATCCAGACTTCCCTGCGGCACTTCTACGCCGATCGCCGGGATCTGGATTCGGCTCAGAGCTTTCTCGATGCCATCGCTCCCAGAGGCAACATTCACGGCGTCATTGTTTATGACCTGAAAAACAAACTCGTCGCTCGCTCGGCTTCATTGACTCATCCTGACGATTTTCCGGCGCTTGACCCCACGCCGATTTTCAAGCTCGATCCAGTGCCCACCCTGCGCGACGGCCAAGGCAGGGAGGGCTATATTCGCGATGACAAAACTCTGATCTATTATCGCATCGAGCCCATCTTCGACTCGCAGGGCAAGAGCGTGGGAGCCTTCGTCCTCGCGCGCCATGGATTCGGGTTGAGGTTAAGCATCCAGGAAAGACGCGACCGGATCTTGGCAACGGCCTCGGCGCTGGTGGCGCTTCTTTCCTTGTTGATATTCATAACGGTACGCCGCAATATCACCCGCCCGATTAAACAACTGATCGAACGCATTCGAGAGATCGGCAAGGGGCGATGGGACCAGCGCATTGAAACGAACGGTCGCGACGAGATTGCATCGCTTGCCGGAGAATTTAACCGGATGTGCGAGAAGCTGCAGGAGAGTCACGGCCGGCTGCTGAAGGAGCAACAAGCAAAACTGACGCTGGAACACGACTTGCGCCATTCTGAGCGGTTGGCTTCGGTCGGACGGCTGGCCGCCGGAATAGCGCACGAGATCGGCACCCCCTTAAACATCATAGGAGGACGGGCTGAATATCTGCTGCGCCGGGCAAGAAGCCCGGAAGCGTTCAAAGACAACCTCGATGTCATCCGTTCTCAAATCGACCGCATCACCGCTATCGTTAGACAATTGCTCGAGTTCTCGCGGCGCCGCGAGCCCGTATATCGGGCGGTTGACCTGCCCGCGCTGATCATGAACGTGAAGCGCCTGTTGGAGCCTCGGATCGAGGAGAAATCGGTCCGCGTCGAGATGGAATTACCTGACTCGCTACCGAGGCTTCAAGCCGATCCCGATTTGCTCCAGCAGGTTTTTTTCAATCTCTTTTCCAACGCGTTTCACGCCTTAAGTCCCGGTGGCTCGATAAGAATTCACGTTGAAGCCGGTCGGGACCGCCGCGGAGACGCCCGGGAGAACGTAGAACCGCGACGGTTCCGCATATGCTTCGAAGATAATGGCGCCGGGATTGCTCCGGACCATCTTGGCCGCATATTCGACCCCTTTTTCACCACCAAAGACGTCGGTGAAGGCAGCGGCCTCGGTCTATCCGTAGCTTATGGCATCATCAAGGATCACGGCGGTGAAATTCGGGTGGAAAGCGAGCCGGCCAAGTTTACCCGGTTTATCATCGATCTGCCGATGACGCATGCGCAAGTGAACAGCGATGAGGAAAAAGTAGCGTGAAGAATTCAGCGCGCAGAGACCCCGTTGCCGGGACCGCTCGCATTCTCGTCGTCGAAGACGATCGGGAGATGTCCCGATTTTTGACCCAGCTTCTGACCGAAGAAGGTTACGAGGTGGAAGTCGTGAACGACGGGCCGTCGGCCCTGGAAGCCTATCAGAGGGGCTCTTTTGACCTGATCGTCAGCGATCTCATGATGCCCCGAATGAAGGGCACCGAGCTGGTCCGCCGGCTCAAGGCTACCGACCCGGAGGCGGTGGTGCTGTTAATAACCGCCTTTGGGACTATCGAAAGCGCCGTCGAGGCGATTCAGGCCGGAGCGTTTCACTATATCACCAAGCCGTTTCGGACCGATGAGTTGCTGATTCACGTTCAGCGATCCCTCGAACAGCATCAGCTCAGGCGGGAACTCGTGAAGCTGCGCGCGGAGACGCGCAACCGCTATCAGTTTCAGAATATCGTCGGCCACAGCGAAAAAATGAAGAAGATTTTCGACACCGTTGCCCACATCAGCGATGTCCCCGCCAATGTACTTATCTTGGGAGAAAGCGGAACTGGAAAAGAAATGATTGCCCACGCGCTTCATGCCCACAGCTCGCGATCGGCAGGGCCGTTTGTTGCGGTCAATTGCGCCGCGATACCGGAAACACTGTTGGAGAGCGAACTCTTCGGTTACACTCGTGGCGCATTTACAGACGCGAAAAAAGATAGAGCCGGGCTTTTTCAGGAAGCCAGCGGCGGTGTTCTCTTTCTCGACGAGATCGGCGAGATTCCGGTTAACTTGCAGGCCAAGTTACTGCGGGTCCTGGAAGACAAGGAAGTTCGACCGTTGGGTTCCAATAAAGCGGAGAAAGTCGACGTGCGTTTGGTATCGGCCAGCAACCGTAATCTAGAACAGTGGGTACGGGAAGGCCGCTTTCGCCAAGATCTCTACTATCGGCTCAATGTGATAAGAATCGAGCTCCCTCCGCTAAGGGAAAGAGCGGAAGACATTCCGATCCTTGTGGAACACTTTATTCAACAGTTCGCCGCCAAGGCGCGGCGGCACGTGAGCGGCACGCAGAAAGACGCGCTGGCGGCCTTAATGAACTATCAGTGGCCCGGCAACGTAAGAGAATTGGAGCACGTTATAGAACGAGCGGTGTTGCTTGGAAAAGAAGCGACGATTGGATTAGACGACCTTCCGCAGCTTCTCAGCTCGAGCGCAAACAACCGGCCTCAGTTCAACAAGGCTGTGGCCAAAGGTTATACGCTGCGCGATCTTGAGAAAGAATACATCAGACGGGTGTTGGAACAAACAAACGGAAACAAAACCGAAGCGGCGAAAATCCTCGGCGTCGACCGCACAACGCTCTATAGAAAACTGGAAGAATAGACAGAGACAGAGAGAGGGACAGAGATAGGGTCGTTGATTGATGAGCTGCTAAGATTGCAGCGCTAATCGATAAATCTCCTTTTTTGAATACGAGTATCTTTCGCCCAACAGTTTAGCGATCTCTTTGACGCGCCATCCCTCGTTTTTGAGCTTGCGGATCTCCGCTCTGAGGGATTCTTCCGTCGGACCTTTCTCGCCGGTGAAGCCCCCGATCATAAGCGTCAGTTCACCCCGCGCATGCGCGGCGATTCCCCCGGCCAATTCGCTGATACGGCCGCGCAAAAATTCCTCGTGCATCTTGCTGACCTCGCGCCCGAGCACCATGTCGCGGTCCCCTAAGACTTCTTGTATATCCTGCAGCGCTTCCTTCAGACGATGGGGCGCCTCGTAAAAAATCACGGTTCGAGTTTCGCCGCGCAGCGCTTCGAGCCGTTCTTTCCGTTGGCTCTTTTTGGCGGGCAAAAATCCCTCGAATACGAAGCGATCCGTGGGGAGGCCGGCGGCGCTCAGAACAGCGGTGAGAGCAGACGCCCCGGGAACCGGAACAACCGTAATCCCGGCGCCGATCGCTTCTGTGACTACTCGATAGCCGGGATCGGATATTGCCGGCGTGCCGGCGTCGCAAACCAGCGCGACACTCTTCCCGGCCACCAGTCGCTTTACCAGGTCGCGGGCTTTGCTCTTTTCGTTGTGTTCGTGATAGCTCGTCAATCGCGTCGCGATTCCATAATGGTCCAGAAGGTTTTTCGTGTGCCGCGTATCCTCCGCCGCGATGATATCGACTTCTTTGAGAATCCGCACGGCGCGGAGCGAAATGTCCTCCAGATTGCCGATCGGCGTCGCAACGATGTAAAGAATCCCGGGCATAAAGAGGCAGACAGGCGTCCGGAGTCAGGAGCCAGAATTCAGCATGCCGTCTCCTATTTCCATTTCACCCTCGTTAGTCTATACACTGCTCTGACCTCTGACTCCTTCCCCGCTACCTCCCCCAATCTCTCGAATAGCGGAAATCGCGGTCGATGGTGCGTTGTGACACTTTGGCGATGACCGGCAGGCGGCGTTTGAATTGCGAGTTCATGATGCGCGTCGATATCTCATCGACGAAGCGCGCGGAGAATCCTGCGGCAAGGAGTTCGGCCCGCGTGTAGCGCTGATCGACCATAAGATAGAACAGACGATCGACCTCCGGGTAGCTAAATCCCAACTCGTCTTCGTCGGTCTGCCCTCGCCAGAGATCCGCTGAAGGTGCCTTCTTAACGATGGCAAAGGGCACTCCGATGGCCTCCGCCAAGGCCCAGACTTGTGTCTTGTAGAGATCACCCAGCGGATTGATAGCGGAGGCCATATCTCCGTAAAGGGTTCCATAGCCGAGCAACAGTTCCGTCTTATTGCTCGTGCCCAGGACCAAAGCGTTCCACCGCGCAGAATGGTCGTAGAGGATGGTCATCCGTTCCCGCGCCATCTTGTTGCCTCGCCGCCTCGCGTCAGCGTCGGGAAAGCGCTGGAAGTAAGCATCGATCTGCGGCGTGATGTCGATAAGAAGAGATTCAATACCGCTCTTTTGGACCACCATCTCGGCGTGGGCTTGACTGTCAGGGTCGGAGCTCTGATAGGGCATGAGAATACCCAGGACATTCCGCGGCCCCAGGGCTTCCGCAGCCAACATCGCGCTAAGGCTGGAATCCACCCCTCCAGAGAGGCCAACGACAACTCTCTTGAGTCCGACCTTCTCGACTTCGTTGCGAATGAACCCGACGAGGATTTGGCGGACAAGCTCTACGTTGGTTGGGATGGAGATCATAACAGCATCCAGGAGTCAGGAATACGCAGGCTGCGACCGTTCCAAGCCGATTCTATTTTTTGCCTCGAGCTTTGGCATTCTGGCTTCTGGCTGCAGGCTTCTGGATTCTTTTCTTTGTTTCTCCTGACTTCCGGCTTCTCGACTCAATCGCCGGTGGGCGTTCACGAATCCGCATGAGTTCGTTGATCGTGAGATCAATGTCTTCGTCTCGAAGGAGGGGCGCCATGGTTCTCTTGCGGCGGACAGATTCCAAGGTGACATCACCGACGATAAAGTCTTCGTCATAGTATTTCGCTTTGGTCACCCGTTGACCGAAGGGGTCGACAATCTCTGATCCCCCCCAAAACCCCACGCCATCCTCGAACCCCGCCCGGTTGCCGTAAATCATGAACAGGCTAAACGTTTCAGTGTAGGAGCGATTGATCATCTCCCAATAGCGCGCATTGTCGTCCTGCGACTGTCCGTCAACAATGCCGCGCAGCGGACTTGAAGAGGGACAAAGCACAACCAGCGCGCCGTCCAGGGCAGCGAGATAGATCGTCGAAGGATGCCAGAGATCCTCGCAGATCAGCATCGCGATGCGGCCGAACTTTGAGTCGAAGGCCCGGATTCGATCGCCACGCGCGAAATACCGCTGTTCGTCGAACATCCCGTACGTCGGTAGGTACACCTTACGATGGACATGGCGGATCTCGCCGTCTTCGAAATAGACCGCAGCATTGAAAAATCGATGATCCGCACTCTCTTCCACTAACCCGGCAACGAAAGGCAACTCGCGGCTTAACCGCCTGAGCGTTGCCATCTCCAGGGAGTTCGCGGTAAGGGCAACGCTGGGCACGGTGTCGCGCAGGAAGTAACCGGTGAGGCTCAGCTCCGGGAAGATTAAGAGATCCACCCGTTCTTTGATGCCGCGACGGATGTTCTCTTCATATAATCCCATATTCGCCTGGACGTCTCCAAGCTTGGGGTTGATCTGGGCGACGGCGACGCGGATTGACACGAGGTTGCCTCCGATTGCAAGCGGGAAGATCTTCGAAAACTGACTCACTCCCAACTTCAAGCTGGGAGGTTCGCCCCGGTCGGCTAAGCCGACGATAACCTACCACCCTCCCCCCACGATCAGTGAGTCACCCTGAGCGTGAGCGAAGGGTCTTGTCACCTTGATATAAGATTTCTCGGCTTCGCCTCGAAATGACACCGTGCTTCGCCTCAAGGCGAGGGCTTTTCACCATCCCCGATGGAGACACTAAATTTGTCGTTCTAACACACAGCCTTCAACGGGTTGAAACTTCAGGCTTTTCCGGTCTTCGGAATGAACTTCAGCGCGACGCCATTGTTGCACCAACGCTTTCCGGTGGGTGGCGGACCGTCGTCGAAGATGTGGCCGTGGTGCCCGCCGCAGCGAATGCAGTGATATTCCGTCCGCGGCAGGATCAGTATGTAATCCGTGCTGGTTCCGAATACGCCGGGAATCGCGGTGAAAAAGCTCGGCCAACCGGTGCCGCTCTCGTATTTCATCGCAGAGGTAAAGAGCGGCAGGCCGCAGCCGACACACGCAAATACTCCGGGCCGTTTTTCGCCGTTCAAGGGGCTTGTGCCGGCTCGCTCAGTCCCTTCTTGGCGCAGCACATCGAACTGTTCGGCGGTCAAGCGCTTGCGCCATTCGTCCTTGGAAAGCTTTAGCGGCTCTGAAGGCAATGGCACCTTTACACCTTCGGCAAGAAGCGCCTTCCAGTTCCTCTGCAGCGCCTCGATTTCTTTCATGGACGAGGGTTGCGCGGCAAACAAATATCCCTTGAACCCGCTCCAGAGTCCTATAGCTAGCAAACCGCGTAGCGCTTGACGTCGTGTCATGTGCGTCTCCTTTTGCCTAGTTTTCTTTTCTGACATGCACCACCAGCCATATCGTGTCAGGATTTGTCTCCTCTACCCTATGTCTAAGATGGGTCGGAATCGTCACATAATCGCCGGCTTTCATTTGGACCGGTTCGCCGTGTTCGAATTGCAGAGTCGCTTGGCCGCGCAACACGATCACCCATTCCTCTTGGTCTTGATCGTACCAAACGCCGGCCGGTGTGCTATGCGACTGGGATACGATACGCTCAATCTTAACGGTGGGACTCTCGAAAAGTGTCAGGAAATGTTCCTTTGTCGATACCTCGGGAACATCAGCAAAGATACTTTGCACGCGAATGCTCATTTTTTCGTGTCGGTTTTCCTCGCCGCATCCTCTTGCATCTGAATCAATCCTGAAATTCTTTCACAGCCGGAATGACTTCCTTGCCCATTGTCTCAATAGGCGTGATCTCATGGACGCGAGGGAAAGAGAGGATCAGGTGCTGAATGCCCACCTCGCTCATGCTACGGCAGTAATCGATCGCCTGTCGGGCGCTCATCCCGCCGGAGCCAAGATCGATAGCGCCCAGTGCGGTACGCTCGATTTCGTCATATGACCGGCCCAACTCTCTGCAATGGCTCCGAAGCACTTCGAGCTTCGCCCGAACAACCTCGGGACCGGCGAAGGCGTAAAGGTTGCATGCGTCGGCGTATTTCGCAACCAACCGAAGCGTCTTCTTTTCGCCCGCTCCGCCGATCAGGACAGCGGGGTGAGGCTTCGAAAGGGGCTGAGGGGAATTGAGTGTTTCAGCCAGCCGGTAGTGCTTTCCATTATAGGCGTCTATCTTGCCCGACCACATCTGTAGAGCGATTTGGACGGTTTCCTCGAGCCTCTCAAATCGTTCCTTGCCGGACGGAAACGGCACGCCCAGTCCAACCGCCTCACGCTCATACCACCCCGCGCCGATTCCAAAATAAGCTCGACCGCCCGAAAGAACATCAAGTGCCGTAACGGTTTTGACGAGAATCCCCGGTTGGCGATAGATGACGCCGGTGACGAGCGTTCCGAGACGCACCCGGTTGGTTACAGCCGCCAGAAAGCTAAGCGCACTGTAGCCCTCGAGCATCGGCTCGTCGGGTTTTCCAATCATCGCGATCTGAAAGAAGTGATCCATCACCCAAAGACTTGCGAAACCGGCCTCTTCGGCTGCTCGGCCGATCCGGGCTAGCAGCGGCGCCAGTTGGCTCGGGTCTCCCGGCCAGGTAAAAGAGGGGACTTGAAGTCCAATTTTCATCGCCATTCTCCTCGGAGCGGATTCAAGAAAAGTATACTTGATTTCCGATCGATGGCCAGACCGTGCGGGAGCAAGGGGGACGAGCGTTGAGGACTCTCAGACAAGTGGATGAGCGAAACCCAAAGCCGCTGGTTACGTTATTATCCTCGCCCTCCTTCGCCAGGAAGACGACAGAGGCGAGGGTGGATTGGCGAGGGGATCTTCTTTCCTGAGAATTCTGCCGAGTGTTCGGCGCGCTTTGACGAGAATCACCGCGTGCCTTTATCTTCCTTTACCGGTACCGTTTGCGCCGGCGGTTTAGCGCGAGTGCTTTTCGCTAAGTTCTTGTCCACAATACCAACGAGAATGAGGACATAGGAAAGAAATCGCACAAAATAAAAGAAGGGTTCCCCCTCATTGGGTTCGCTGGTCAGTCCCAGTGCAGCTCGATTCGCGCCTTCGACGAAAAACGAAATGGCAAAGAAGAGAAAGAAACGATCGCCTGTGTCCTTCCAGAACCGCAGGAAAAACAAACCCGCAGTTAACGAAGCCATTACAATAGCACCTATCAGCAGATCATCCATTACAGTACCTCATTCCGCGTCCCAGATGATGCCGTAGAGCAGCACGATCATTGACACGAAGGCCACAACCAGACGCCAGGTGAACAGATTAACCTCAGGAAAAAACAGCCTGTCCGCGGCAACCAACGCGTTATTTAGAGTTAGCCCCGAAAAGCACAGGGCCCCCCCAGAGCAGCAGTTTGTAACCGCTGCGGGAATAAGCTCTCAGCAACAGCCAGGCACAAAACAGCGCTGTCAACGTGCAAAGCCCATAGAATAGACCGGCCATGGCTACTCGTCCTTTCTGAATTTGAACGCGTCAGCGAATTCTTGCACCCTGGTTGTCGGCTTCGTATGGATCAGATTGGTTACCGGCACAAGATGCTGGGAGTATATTTCGGCTGCGCGATCGACCATGAGCTGCAAGTCTTTGGAAGCCGGTTGATAACGATATCTGGGAGGCCCGCTTAATATGGCGACGAAAATTTCGTGCGCGCAAAGGCTCGCCACGACGTCGGCTGTTTGCTGTTCGCTGATGTAAAGCCTTTTGGCCAGCTCCTCAACGCTCCACTCCTGGACCGGATCACTCCGAAGCAGTAGGAGCGCTTCCATCGCAGCTACAGAGTCGATGCGTTCGAGAATGAACTGAGCTACGTCGTCTGGAATTACACTATTATAGCTCACGGGTAAGTTCTCTCATCTTTTAGCCCTGGCGCTATTCGCTGTCGAGCAGCCCCTTCTTATCCTTACAGTCGTAAAGACGAAACCCCGCCACGAGTCTACTAGGCTAAGCCTGGTCTAATCTCTGCCGGCGCTTTCCTTGTCGCGCCTTTTGGCCGGTTTGACCCGAGGACTTTTGACCATATTCTTGTGCACTATAGCAATGAGGATCAGGAGAAACGACAGAAATCGCACAAAATAGAAGAAGGGTCGCCCCTCATTGGGATCGCTTGTCAGCGCCAGAGCGAATCGATTTACTCCTTCCACAAAGAAAGCAATCGAGAAGAAGAGAAAGAAGCGATCCCCCGTATCCTTCCAGAAACGGAGGAAGAACAGCCCCGCGACTAACGAGGCCATTGCGATGGCGCCCAGCAATATCAGTCCCATACGGTCATCTCTCGGCGTCCCAGATGATCCCATAAAGCAGGACCATCATTGCAAGAACCGCAACAACTAGACGCCACGTGAAAAGGGTCATATCGTCGCCGAGCAGCAGCTTGTCTACGACCAGCAAGGCATTGTTCAAGGTCAAGCCTAAAAAGCACAGGCCGCCCCAGAGCAGCAGCTTGTAGCGACTACGATAGTACGCTCGCAGCAGCAGCGCGGCACAGAAAAATGCGGTTAAAGTGCAAAGCGCGTAGAATATTTCACCCATGATGCTCACTCGTCCTTTCGCAGCTTGAACGCGTCGGCAAATTCTTGCAGCCTATTTTTAGGTTTTGTGTGGATCAGAGCAGTTACGGCGACAAGATTTTTTGTGTAAACGTCAGCGATGCGGTCCACCATGTGGCGGAGTTTTTTAGATCTTGGCTGGTACTTGTACTTGGAAAGCGGGCTTTTTTTGGCGACCAGCCCGCCGGCGCGCAGGCGGACCAGTATTTCCGCCGTGTCATTTTCAGTGATGTATAGCCTTTTGGCCAAAGCGTCGCCGCTCCATTCTTTCTTTGGGTCGCTACGAAGAAGCAGTAGAGCCTCCATCTGGGCCACAGAATCGATTTTGTCCACGATAAATTGCGCTATGTCTTCCGGGATGACCTTGATGCTCACGATAGAACTCGTACTCGTTTCAGCTCATCCCCGTGGGAATAAGACTTGCTCGCAGATTGGCATTCCTCCTACTCCTAAAGGAGTAGAGCCCGATCTGTCAAGACTGCGCCGAAAATCCGGCTCATCAGCTTTGTACAACCGGCCTTTCTGTTACTCTTCAGCCCCTTGACGCAAGGCTCGTCTCCGGGATTGCAAAATTCCGCGGCCGATCGATAGGGTTGACACTGTCATTCATTAGCCGATACTTGGCTCTTATGGGATCGGAAAACGTATCCGTTAAGCAGGCTTTTTTGCTGCCTGTGGGCCGCGACATTACTTTGAGGGGTTGGGCGCGCTCGCGGCGAGATTCTAAGGGCGTCACTTTTATCGAGTTGAACGACGGCTCGCGCTTCAAAAGCATGCAGCTCGTGGTGGAAAGCGGGGTGGTGCCGGAGGAACTGCTGAAGCAGGTAAGCACAGGGAGCAGCATCGCCGCCTCCGGCGTGCTCGTCGAATCCCCTGCCAAAGGCCAGGCGGTCGAGTTGAAAGTTACGAAGATTCATCTGTACGGCGGCGCGGATCCGGCGACCTACCCGCTCCAGAAAAAAGGCCATACGCTGGAGTTTCTTCGTGAGATCGGCCACCTCCGCGTGCGCAGCAATACGTTCGGCGCTGCCTTCCGGGTGCGCAACTCACTCACCCACGCAATTCATACGTTTTTCCAGGAACGAGACTTCGTCTACGTCCAGACGCCGATCATCACCACGTCGGATTGCGAGGGCGCCGGCCAATTGTTCAACGTCACTTCCTTGAACTTGCGTAACGTGCCGCAGGCGACGGAAGGCGGCATTGATTGGTCGCAGGATTTTTTCAGCCGTCCCGCATTCCTGACCGTCAGCGGCCAGTTGGAAGCTGAAATCTTCGCGCTCGCCTTCTCCAAAGTGTACACATTCGGCCCGACCTTCCGGGCGGAGAACAGCAATACCCCGCGCCATCTTGCCGAGTTTTGGATGATCGAGCCGGAGATGGCCTTCTACGACCTTGAAGATGACATGGCGTTGGCCGAGGAATTTTTGAAGTTCATCATTCGTTATGTCCTCGAGCGCTGCCGCGAAGATCTTCAGTTCTTTAACGAGCGCATCGAAAAGACGGTGCTGAACACGTTGGAGCACGTGGCCGAATCAAACTTCGGTCATATCACCTATACGGACGCCATTCAGGAGATCAGGCAGTCCGGCAGAAGATGGGAATTCCCCGTTGAGTGGGGAAATGACCTGCAGACTGAACACGAGCGATTCTTGTCAGAGGAAGTTTTCAAGAAGCCGGTGATCGTGACGGACTATCCGAAGGACATAAAGCCATTCTACATGCGCGTCAACGACGATAAAACAACCGTACGGGCGATGGACGTGCTCGTTCCAAGGGTCGGAGAGATTATCGGCGGCAGCCAGCGCGAGGAGCGCTATAACGTGCTACTTCAAAGACTCAGCGATGCCGGCTTGGATGAAAAGTCCTATTGGTGGTATCTCGATTTGCGCCGGTTTGGTTCAGTGCCCCATTCCGGTTTCGGCCTCGGCTTAGAACGGATGATGATGTACTTGACTGGTCTAAAGAACATCCGCGACGTCATCCCCTTCCCGCGCACGCCTGGAAGCGCGGAATTTTGAACTCAAAAAACAGGTTAAGGTCGAGGTTTAGGTTGACGAGGGGTGAACCTTAACCTCAACGTCAGCCTAACTTCAATCTCAGCCTCAACCTTAACCTGCGGAAGAATGTTCGAAGTTCGAGGTTCGACAACTCAACCTAAACTTTTGACGGGCGGCATTATTCTATGGTCTTGCAGCTAAGGCTTCATCCCACCGCCAGCGGATTGCTTACACTGTATTCGAGCGCCCTGCTGGCAGGGATGTGGGCGATGATTTTGCCTGCCCTACCTGTGTTAGCCACTTCTTTCGGAATTTCGGCGGGCACAGCCGCCCAGACCATCACGGCCCTGGCTATCGGAAGATTGGCAGGAATGCCAATAAGTGGCGCGGTGCTGGATCGCCTGGGAACGCGCACCGCCATCATAAGCGGGCCGGCCGCAGCCTGCATCGCGGCCTTATCAGCGGCAACCATGCCGCGATTCGAGTTGATTCTCGTATGTGTGTTTTTGATCGGCGTAGCGGATAGTGTCTGGGTCATCGGCAGGGAAGTCGCCGGAATCGACCTCGCGCGCCAAGACCAAAGAGGTCGAGTTCTGAGCGGCTTTCATGGCGTCAACAATATCGGACTCGCTCTTGGCCCCTTGTTGGGCGGCATTCTCACCGAAGCGGCCGGTTTCAGAACTGTTTTCATCGCCTACGGCCTGTGCGCGGCGATTTCCATACCGTTCGGATTATCGGTCGGGAACTCACGGCCGTCCCAGCAGTTACATTCTCCTTCGCAAACCGTAACAGGTTTTGGACTTGCGGCGCTGAAGGAACGGCTTCGGGGATTGAAGAACCTGTTTCACCAAATTCGGCCGGATTTGCGCTCCACATACATCGTGCTGGTCTTCGCTACCCTAACCAGCTTCGTGCACAGAGTTACGACCCAGAGTTTGCTTCCGCTGTACGGGAGTTCGCAGCTCGGCCTCACGCCGAAAGAAGTCGGGCTTCTTTTCACTATTTCCGGCGCTTGCGTTTTTGCCATGATCCTGCCCGCCGGCTTCATTATCGATAAAGTTGGCCGAAAATGCGCGACCGTTCCCAGCACCGGTATCCCCGCTCTCGCATTCCTGCTTATCCCCTTCTCGGATTCATTCTTACAGCTGGCAGTCCTGTTGTCGTTCCTCGGGATCGCCAACGGGCTTTCGCTCGGATCATTAGCAACATCGACCTATGACGTGGTGCCGGCAAACGCGCGCGGCCGGCTGCAGGCAGCTCGCCGCACGATCGCAGAGATCGGCGGAGTCGGCGCGCCTTTGCTTGGTGGTTTTCTTGCCGACACTTTCAATCCCGGGGTGCCTTTCTTAGCATACGCGCCGTTGCTGATTCTGTCCGCGGTATTGCTTGGAGTGGTGGGCCGCGAGACCTTGGAGCGGTGAGAAGGCGCCTAAACCAGAGAATCGTAGCCACCCCCTCGTTGCTCTTTGCTTCCCTGTGTTTAGATTTCTATCGGTTTTGCTATAATAACGAGCCTCGAGGTTTAAGCTAAATGCAGTACAAGACTGACGACTTACGGATCAGAGAGATCAAGGAATTATTGCCGCCATCGCACCTGCTGCGCGATTTTCCCATCACGCAGAACGCCGCGAAAACGGTCTATGAGACGCGGCAGGCAATCCATCGCATATTGCACGGCGCCGACGACCGTTTGGTGGTCGTCATGGGTCCGTGCTCGATTCACGACGTAAAAGCCGCCAAGGAATACGCCGGCAAACTCAAGGAGGCAAAGGACCGTTTGGCCCCTGATTTACTGGTGTTGATGCGCGTCTATTTCGAAAAGCCCCGCACCACAGTCGGATGGAAGGGACTGATCAACGATCCAAACCTCGACGGCAGCTTCCAGATCAACGATGGTTTGCGCGTCGCGCGTCGTCTGTTGCTCGATCTAAACGAGATGGGAATGCCGGCAGGCTGTGAATTTCTCGACATGATTACGCCCCAGTATATCGCCGACCTGGTATCGTGGGGCGCTATCGGCGCGCGCACAACCGAGAGCCAGGTTCATCGGGAGCTCGCTTCCGGCCTGTCGTGCCCGGTCGGCTTCAAAAACGGCACCGACGGAAACGTCCGTATCGCGCTTGACGCCATCCGGGCGGCGCAAGCGCCGCATCATTTCCTGTCAGTAACAAAAGCCGGCCACTCGGCTATTGTGTCTACGACCGGCAATGAGGATTGCCATGTGATTCTACGCGGCGGCAAGCAGCCGAACCACGACCCGGCGAACGTCAATGCCGCCGCAAAAAGTCTGGCAGAGGCCGCGGTACCGGCGCGGCTCATGATCGACTTCAGCCATGGCAACAGCGGAAAAGACCCTCAGAAGCAGGTTGACGTCGGACGGGAAGTAACAACTCAGATCACGGAAGGGGAAGGACGCATCTTCGGCGTAATGGTCGAGAGCCACCTCAAGGCGGGCCGCCAAGATCTGCTGCCGGGCAAGGAATTAGTCTACGGTTTGAGCGTCACCGATGCCTGTGTTGGTTGGGAAGATAGCCGGGCAATACTCGGTATGCTGGCGGATGCGGTACAGAAACGGCGCCTTCAGGCGGAAGCAGAGGCCGAGCTTGAATAGTGCCCCGGCAGCCGCGCTCGACGCTTTGACCCACATTCGCCATGCCCGCTCGCAAAAACCCTTTCATTGCTCTAGCGCTTTCAACGATCGTTCCCGGCTCGGGACAGATCTACAACGGAGAAGCCAAGAAGGGTTTGGTGATTTTCGGCTCCTGCTTGAGCCTGGGACTGCTCAGCTACGCGATTTCGGGATTGAACAGAATCAGCGTTGCTCTTGCGTTGATCGTCCTGTGGACCAGCGCGGTTATTGAAGCCTACAAAAGAGCTAAGGCCTCGGATCAGGCGGTCGATTTCTATTATCGAAAACCCTATGTCGTTGCCATGTTGTTGCTCGTCGGTCCGCTCGCATTGCCGTTGCTGTGGCAAAGTTCACACTTCTCGAGAACCGCTCGTTGGACCTGGACGGCGATAGTTCTCGCCGTCGTCTTTATGTTTATTGCGACACCTTATTTGATGAATTGGCTTGTAAAGCAGGAATTACGACCGTGAGCGCCGCGCCTGCGCTGCACGATCGGACTCCTCCGGCACAACGCTCAAGGTTATCTTTTCGCCACTGCGGAGGAGAGTCAAGTCAACTTTTGCGCCCACCTGCTCTTCCGTTAACAGCTTATGCAGTTCATCGATGCTCGCAACCGGCCGGCCGGCGTATCCGATAATGATGTCGCCCTCTTTCAAGCCGGTGCGCTGCGCGGGGCCGTTGGGCACGACCGAAATCACCAGAACGCCGCTCGCGACAGGAAGGGCGTGCAGAAGCACGTGACGGCGAGGAAGCGACACGTTTTGTCCCGCGACGCCGATATGTCCCCGGCGAATCTTGCCGCTTCGGATCAGCAGCCCCGCCACGTGCTTTGCCGTGTTGACTGCGGTGGCGAAACAGAGCCCCTGGGCCGGCAGGATGACGGCAGTGTTCACACCGATGACTTCTCCGCGCGAACTCACGAGAGGACCGCCGGAGTTTCCGGGATTGAGCGCCGCATCGGTTTGGATCACATCATCGATCAGCCGGCCGGATTGCGCCCTCAGTGAGCGCCCGAGAGCGCTGACGACCCCTGCCGTTACGGTGCACTGAAAGCCGTAGGGGTTGCCGATGGCGACCACTAGCTGGCCGACACGGATGGATTTTGAATCGCCAAATACAACGGACACCAGACTGTCAGCATTGATGCGGAGCACGGCGAGATCGGTATCGGGATCTTCGCCTATCAACTGCGCGTCGAAACTGCGTCCGTCCGAAAGTGTCACCCGGAGCCGGGTCGCCCGATGCACCACGTGGCTGTTGGTAAGAATGAAGCCGTCCGGCGTGAAAACGAACCCGGAACCGCTGCCGCGCAGCTCCGAAGGACGGCCGGATGGCATCGAACGTTGACCATTGAGGCTCCCCATAACCTCAATATTTACTACCGACGGGCTGACTCTTTCCGCGACCGCGGTTACGGCGGCAGAATATGCGTCGAGCAGGTTATCATCGGACGGGCTGATTGACTGGGCCGAACCTATTTTTGCCGTGCTCTCATTGGATAAGAGCCGAAGAGCTCCCTTCATTTAAAACTCCTTCATGAAGAAATGTAGTACATTTAAGCACGGCTAAGGGTTTTGTAAAGGTCCCAGCTTTCCTGAGCGAGTCAGACGGCGCAAGGGGAAGCGCCGCGTTTTACGGTGCTGTCCAACGTTCCCTTCTGTGACAGCGGCTCCTACTTCGACGCGACTTTAATATTGATTGTCGCGGATAGTTTCTCCCCGTAGGAGCGATGAAGACCGTCTGCGAACTGGAGCGTCAGTTTATAGTCACCCGGAGGCAAGTTTAGTTCCGCTTCCGTCTGGCCTTTACCGAAGTGCCTGTGAGCATCGTCCGTCGGAATCACCTGACCTGGCGGAGTGAAGTCTTTATTGATCAAAAGATGGTGGTGGCCGGTGCCTTCGACAACCTCGCCTGCCGGTTTGATTTCCATCCCCTCTATTCCCATGACTACCTTTACCGGTCCTTTGATTTCCGCGCCGCTATTCGGTTCTGAAAAGAACACTCTACCCTTGGGTTTCTCCGCCTTTCCACATCCAATGACTAATAAAAGTGCGCCCATACAAACCCCCAGGAAACCTACTCGATTACCTTTAAGCATCTTTTCACCTCCCATTACGGTTTAATATTTCACCCACGATTGAGCGAACCCATCATTAAAAACGACAGATTCTAGAAGATTTTAGATAAAAATGACAACAACAAAAATAACCGGAGCTGCGAGGAAACCGGGTCGGGTTAGCTGGTGGCAATCCGTCCGGCCTCGTGGTCGGCGGAGGGATAAAGAACTTTGGACAACCGACCCGACGCGGATAATTTTGCCGTCGCGCGCTCCCAGGGAGGCAACTCCCGACTTTTTTGCTCCCAATGAGCGTACGACGCCTCATCACACCAATAAGGCAGCTTTCGCATTGCCCGGCCGTGCGGCTGTGCGATACGGAATGCTCTTAGCGCATGATCGCTTTCCCACATCGTCAGGGTCCAAAAGGTAAACCCGCTCGTCTTCCGTACATTGAGCCCGAGGTTGCCGGAACTGCGCTTCGCCTGAATCGCTGACCGGACCGTGTACCAACCAAAAGGCAAGAGGAACCGAGCGGACCTCAAGCGAAGGCGCGTGACAGAGACGAGCACCATAGGCTCAATGACCGCGGCGGCTATGAGTCCTGGCTAGAAGCTTTTGTTCCGCGGGCGAATGGCTGGAAAAAAATCACCGGCGCCTGCTGCCGTAGCCGGCAGACCATCTGCCGCGCGGCCGTCTGGCGCCGAAAACGGGCG
>JBOHVS010000008.1:0-17614 GCA_050735975.1 Binatia bacterium
ACCGAAGTAAAACGGGCAGCTTCCCCGCGAGCTCGGTTAACACGCTCGGTAGCGTAACCTTCAGCTTCCGCGACCGCCTGTTTCGCTTCTCCCGCCGCTCTAGGAATCACTTTGTTTGCCTGTTCCTGCGCCTGGTTCACCATCCGTTCAAGGTCTTGGCGCGCCTCATTGACCTCGTTATAAGCCGGCTTCACCTGATCTGGAGGAGTGACGTCCTGAAGCTCTACGGTGATAAGCCGGATGCCGGTTTCGTAATCAGACAGGATCTGCTGCATTTCCTCTTTGACTCTGCTGGCAACGCCGACGCGCCCCACCGTCAGGACATCACTTGCCACGCGGTTCCCGACCACACGGCGCATGACCGCCTCGGAAACGGCGCGAAACGTATCCTGCTGTTCGCGGACCTTGAAAAGAAAGCGGACGGGATCTTCGACGCGGAATTGAACGATCCATTGAACGTCGATGACGTTGAGGTCGCCGGTCAACATCAGCGACTCGGCGGAATAATCCGCGCTCGCAAACTGCGTCTGACGATCCGCCGCCACCGTCCGAAAGCCAAATTCTTCTTTTAGGACCCGGGCTGTAGGAACCAGTCTAACACTCTCAATCCCAAGCGGTATTTTGAAGTGAAGCCCGGGACCGGTCGAGCGATGGACGCGCCCAAAGCGCTGCACGACAGCGGTTTCCTCCGGCTGCACCGTGTACCAGCTAGACCAGAGAACCAAAATAACAACGAGAACTAACAGCGCGGTGGTCAAAAACGCCGGGTTGAACTCTCGAAATTGTCCCCGGAAGCGTTCCCAATCTGCCTTAAAATCGCTAGACCATTGCCCATTTGCCATCTCGACCTCCTTCGTTCAGACGATTCTCGAAAAAACGTCGGGAGCTGCTCGACGATCTTAACGAAGACCCAAAAACCAGTCTTACCGACGGTTCAACTACAGCTAATAGAGATCGAGTTGTGTTTCAACCTCGCGATTGAAAATATACTGTCCCCGGAAATAGTCCCAGCGCCCTGGAATCGTAGAATCGAATTTAAAAAGCTATAGAACGCTAGCCTGTCTTGCAAGCCACATTGCTGTAACGCAAGACGCGGCCCTATCATTTCGAAGATGAAGTTCAGTCTCCAGGTGCCGGGTTGAATGCAGTGTTTGTTTTCTCGTTGGTTGCCTCACTCTCCAGGGCAGCTGACGATGTTCGATGATGGAGATCTCCGAAGACATTGAGCCATCTACGAGAATCAACTGCTTGCGGCTTCAATCGAGAACGGAGTCGAGGCGCTCGAACTTGCGCCGCGAGATTTCTTCCTTCCCGAGTTGAAAGTCAAAGCCGTAGAGAGAACCTACCCAAGAGCCGTAGATTCCATTCGGTAGAATGAGCCACTTGGCGCCCCATTCCTCGTGTTTAAGAGCTGCGTTGATGCGGCTCCGCGGGGTGCCTTTGTACTCGGAAATGAAATCTCCAAGATCATCGCCGATTATCAGCAGAACTCGGTGTGAATCAGCAACGAATTTGCGCCTGCTCGCCTTGTCCGCTCCCCATTCCTTCGCCTCACCTCGCATGAGAACCGTATCTCTGTCCGCAGGCACGCTGATGCCCACCGAGCGCAGATTGTTGCGTGTCTCTTGCTCCACGCTGCGTTCACGGCCGGTGACGAAAAACACGATAACGCCGCGGGCTTGCGCGAACGAGATAAAGTCCACGGCTCCCGGCACACCCGGAAATTGGTTTTTTTTGAGCCAGCGGTGCCAGCGTTCCCCAGTGAACTCCTCGCGCCTTTTGATCAGGTCAGCCTGAAACAGGGAGGTATCCAAAACGGTCTCGTCGATATCCATGATCACCGCTGGGGGAAGATTCCGAAAATCTCCTTTTTGCTTCTGATACGGCTCCGCCGTCCATTGCTTGTCGGCCAGTGCTCGCTCCAACTGGAGCTTTGCGGTTGAATAAATCGACTGCGCCAAGGCGCGATACTCGGCTGATGTTTGCTGCCACAGCGTGGCATGAAGGCGTTCGTCGGCGGCTGGAACATCAAATACCCGCGGGCTTCCACCGGCAGCCGATGCGGACGGGCCGGGCTCCATCGCGCACGCGGACAAGAAGACGCAAACCACACCAACTAACGAAGCCGCGCCGCGCAACAATCCGATTCTGGCCTTGCATGGCCGGCGGTGCTGCTCGGATGCCCGGTTTCCCCGGGCACACAATTCCAGTTCAAGTCGTTGCTTCATAATAAATCGTCCCTCTACAAACTGAGAAGATTTTTATGGCAAAATCCCTCCCGACGCAAAGGAAAGGGATTTGTCGGATTCCGATACGGTTCGAGATCTTCGTCATGACCCGGCCTGGACAAATGAGCTTAGCTCGTGTACGGAAGGGCCAGCCTGGCTTTATCGATGAGATGGAACGGCGATAGATATTAGCGAGTGAAGTAAGCGGTGAGTCGCGCTTGCGCTGCGTGCTTTGCGGCAGCGGGAGGAAAAAAACATGGGCACTATAGGTCGGGCGGCGATCCTGGTCGAACCGAACAAACCGTTGGTCGTCGATGAAGTTGAGTTTTCAGATCCAGCAGCCGACCAGGTTCTAGTCAAGCTCTTTTCCAGCGGCGTTTGTCACTCGCAAATCCACACCATGCGCCGGCCGGCGGGACCCGGTCAGCGCCTCCCGGCGCTGTTGGGACACGAATCAACAGGGGTCGTGGCCGCGAGAGGACGCGATGTGAAGCATGTGAAAGAAGGCGACCACGTGATAACGACGTGGGTCGATCGGAATAACGCCAACACCCCGCTGCCGCTGGTTAATCATGCGCTAAATGACCGTCCACAGTCCATCGCTACGTGGGGTGGGAAAGAGGTTTCGCACTCCGCAGCCACATGGGCGGAATACGCTTTGGCATCCGATCGCGTTGTGGTGCCGATGCCCAATGACGCTCCGACCGACGTTACCGCCGTCATTGGCTGCGCCGTTATGACCGGGGCGGGAGCCATCATTAACACGCTTCTGGTGCGGCCCGGGCGGTCGGTGGCTGTCTTTGGCGCTGGAGGGATCGGCCTCTGCGCGATCGCGGCGGCCGCGATCGTCGATGCGTATCCTATCGTTGCCGTGGATTTAACCGAAGACAAGCTCGCCTTTGCCCGGCGATTCGGCGCTACCCACGCGGTCAACGCGCGGGCGGTTGATGCGGTTCAAACAATCCGCGATCTCACCGAAGGTGGAGCCGACTACGCCATCGATGCCATCGGCTTACCGCAGACCCAAGAGCAAATCCTGCGCGCTGTGAGGGCCGGGTTTTCGGGCCGTGACCGGGGAGGGACCGCCTTACTCGTCGGCATTGCCCCGCCCGGCGCCCAAGTCTGCCTGGATACCAGCCTGTTTATCGGAAATCGCTCTTTCACTCGCACGAGCGGGGGAGACTGTCGCCCCGAGCGCGACTTTCCGTTATTCGTTCGATGGTACGGCGAGGGCAAGCTCAAGTTAAACGAACTCGTGACCCGTCGATATACCATCGACCAGATCAATACGGCGGTTGAGGACCTCGAGAGCGGGCGGATTCTCGGGCGCGGAATTATTACCTATTCCTAAGGCCATCACCCCGCGAGCGGGTCGCTTGACCTTCCGAGTCTACTCAAGTTATGTTGCGCCAACTGCGATGCAGGGCTCGAGTTTATCGGAAACATTTCACTAATTTTGGGAGGACTAACATGGGTAAGTGTTTTTTGACTGCGGTCTGGTTTATTGCGATTTGGTTCTGGACATTCCAGGCTACCGGCATCGCCGCGTCGGCATCTCCAAGTCTGTCAAAAGCAAAAAAGCAAGCTGAGGCCAAAGGTTACATTTTCGTGGCCGGCAAAGACGAGATTGTCGCGAAGGCCAAGAAGGAAGGGCGGCTCGCAGTGCAGACGTTTCTGGAGGGAGACGCCAAGAAGGCAATGACTGATGCTTTTAAAAAGAAGTATCCTTTCATACAAATCTCCGCCGACAACATCGGCGGCGTCGACGAGTACCGTCGCTTCGTTCCGGAGATGAAGTTGGGCAGAGCGCGCTACGATACGGTTCATATCTCGAATCAAGTCTACGCCGAGTACCCCCCTTATTTGAAAAAATTCGATATCCTTGGAATGGCAGAACAAAACGTGCTCGCTATCCCTCCAAAGGTCGTCGATTCTAACCACAGAACTATTGTAGCCAAAGGCACTCAAGTAGCCGTGGCCGCCTACAACAAGAAGCTTATCGGCGCGGGAAAGGTTCCCACCCAATGGGAGAATTTTCTTAAACCCGAATTGAAGGGACGCAAGTTCGTCGCGGACATCCGGCCGCTTTCAATCGCAAACCTCGTCCCAATTTGGGGCATTGAGAAAACTCTTGAGTTTGCGCGAAAGCTAGCGGCCCAGAAACCCGTGTGGAACCGGGGATCGACCCGAATACTGACCTCGCTGGCCGCCGGAGAGTATCCACTGGTCATAGGTGTCAACCTCGGCAGCGCCATGGACGTTCAAGCGAAAGACCCCACGAAAAACCTCCAATATCAAATTCTAGAACCCGTCCCGGTTCGATTCGGCGCCGCGGATGGCATCTTGAAGACGGCCTCTCATCCTCATGCGGGCCTGCTGTGGTTAGAATTTCAACTCTCGAACGAAGGCCAGGATATTCTCGATCGATACGGGCCCGCGGATGGATCGGCTTTTATTCCCGGGTCGATCCAGGGAAAGATGCTACGCGGAAAGACTCTCTCGGTCCTGAGCTGGGACTTACACGACAATCTTGACGAGTGGTCGAAAAAGATCGTCGAGGCCTACGGCTTCCCCGTCGCGGAGAAACGATAATCCGCGCCGTGGATATGCTTCGTGAAGAAGCAAGTCACTCATGCTGCGAGTTGAAAACCTAGCGAAGACGTTTACCGTCGATAAGGGGGAGGTCCGCGCTCTTCAAGGCGTCAGCCTTGAGATTCCCCAGGGCGAGTTTTTCACCCTGCTCGGGCCGAGCGGTTCAGGCAAAAGCACGACGCTTCGTTGCATTGCCGGCCTTGAGCGCGCCGAAAACGGAGAAATTTTCATCGACCACCAATGCGTGTTCTCAGGCAACAAACACATTTCCGTCCCTCCTGATGATCGCCCGATCGGGATGGTCTTTCAGTCCTATGCCATCTGGCCCCATATGGACGTGTTCCAGAATGTGGCTTTCCCTTTGATCTATGGCGCGAAAGGAAAGCGGCTGCCACGCAAGCAGATTAATAAGCAGGTGATGGATGCTCTCGAGATGGTTCAGATGTCAGGACTTGAGAAACGCCCGGCAACCCAGCTGAGCGGCGGGCAGCAGCAGCGGATAGCCCTGGCTCGGGCGTTGGTGCGAAAACCCAAGCTTCTTCTCCTCGACGAGCCCCTCAGCAATCTGGATGCGAAGCTGCGGGAAGGGATGCGCGTCGACCTTAAGGAGCTGGTTCACTCGATGGGAATAACTACTTTTTTTGTCACCCACGATCAGCTGGAAGCGCTCGCCATGTCCGATCGCATCGGCGTCATTATCGGCGGACAATTGGTCGAAACCGGCACCCCTTATGAAATGTACGTGCGACCAAAGAGCAAACTCGTAGCGGAGTTCCTTGGCACCGCCAATAACTTGACCGGGCGGGTAACTCGAACGGGTTCGTCGGGCGAGATAGAAACCGCAATCGGCAAGCTTAATCTTACTCTCAACGAGGAGTTGTCGGCCGAGACGCCCGTAAACGTGGTGATCAGGCCGGAGGGGATTTGCTGTTCCCCACAGCGGCCGAACGGCGCCGATAACGTGTTCAATGGAAAAATAACGCGCGCGACCTTTTTGGGGACCTTCATCGACGGTCAGGTCCAGGTCGAACAACAGACCTTACGGGTATTCCTCAACGTCTACGATGCGGTTCTTCCCGGTCAGCAGGTTTACGTGCATATTCCCCGAGATCGATGTCAGGTGACCCGCTAGCGTGGTTTCCCGAAGGAGTAACAAAAATTTTCCCTCGTTCCGGCCTAGCGAATCTCTGAGACGCCAACCCGTTTACTGGTCGCGGGTAAACCCTCTCGCGATCGAGCGCCGCGCGAAAAAGGTCACAAGACCCATGACCAGAAGCATCGCTACTCCCAGAGTGGAGGCGAGTGCAAAATCGGATTTTCTATCCCAAAACTGGTACATGATGACCGAGACCGTTTCGTTGCCCGGCGACGCCAACAATAACGGAATCGTGAAGCTCCTCAACGTGTGAGCGAATACCCAAATCCAACCGCCGATGAAAGGCGGCAGCAGCAAGGGAAAGGTAATTTTCACCAGAGTGATGAATCGGCTTGCTCCGCTGGCTCGCGCGGCCTCCTCAAGCTCGCGGTTGAGCTGGATCATCGCCGAATTCGAAGTTCGCGTGGCGAAGGCCAGGTAGCGTGTCATAAGCGCCAGCATCATAATCCACATCGTTCCGTAGATAGGAATCCAGTTGACGGCGGGATGAAGGTAGAAGGTGATCAGGGCCAGCCCTATCGCCACAGTGGGAATAGCGTGTGGGATGAAAGCGGCGGCGTCAAGGAAAACGCCTGCTTTGACTTTTAGCCGGACGATCAACCAGGAAACCAGATAGGCCAAGCCCATTGTCGCGGTGGCGGAGATCAATCCGAGCAGTAATGTATTAATAGCGGATGTGACAATGAGCGGCTGCCGAGTCAGAGTAATGTAATTTTCCACGGTCAGGTACTGAAAAGCCGACCAGGAAGGGGCCATATATGTCGGCAATAGCGATGCCCAAACCAAGGTGAAAAAGGGAAGGAGAATATTGACGAAGAAAAAGAGATAAAAACATCCCAAGCCAAGCCAGCGCCAGCGGCCCAGCGAAATGCGTCTCGGCCTATAGCCCTTTCCCGTAATCGAAGCGTATCTATCCGACTGTTTAATGATGAGTTTGAAGTAGATCCATACCATGGCGACGGTGAAAATGATGAAAATAGACGAGTACGCGCTCGCCATGCCATAGCTCGGGCTCATATAGGCCGTGAAATAAATGAGCGTAGGCAGCAAATAGATCCCGGCCTGCAAACCGATGAGCAAAGGCACCTCGAAGTCATCCAGATTACCGAGAAAAGCATACATGGCGGCAGCCAGTACGGCCGGCTTCATCAGGCCCAGGGTGACCTTCCGCAACGTCGTGAGCGAGCTGGCGCCGGAAACCCGGGCGGCTTCCTCCATGGATGGATCCATAAGTCGGAAAGCGCCGACCATCAGAAGAAACAGAGTCGTCGTCCCGCTCATC
The DNA here is from genome assembly GCA_050735975.1 of Binatia bacterium. Taxonomy (GTDB): domain Bacteria; phylum Desulfobacterota; class Binatia; order UBA9968; family UBA9968; genus DATMBL01. The sequence goes on from JBOHVS010000008.1 coordinate 7,259, forward strand.
GCCTCCACAAAGATCATCCCCGGCAACGTGAAAATGTCGAGAGGACCCTCCGTAACCTCCACGTCGAAGATGCCGAGCAAGAAGCGGAGCCAGATATTGATGATTCCGGTTTTGGGACTGAGCAGAAGAATCCAGGCCATGGAGCGCAGAATGCCCGGCATCGCCAAAGGAAGAAGCATCATGACCCATGCCCAGTTTTGCCCCGGCATATCGGTACGCTCGACAAGCCAGGCAAACATCGTCGCGAGCATAAGGCTGATGGCGCTGACCGTGACCGCATAGATCAGGGTGTTGACGAGAGCCGGATAGGTCTGGGATGAAAAATAAACGGTCTTGTAATGGCTGAGCGTGAAGGGCCCTGGTGAAATGAAGGACCCCTCGCGCAAGCTGGAGACCAGCAACGTCACAATTGGGGCCCCGACAACCCACAGGAGAAGAAGGGCGATACCGAATGAGAAGGAGTTTGTCTTTATCGCTTGCCAGATGCCAGTGGACCATCTGGGGACTCCAGCGGCGACGTGGATTAGGTTCGATGACATGATTCCCTCTCAACTAAAGTGCGCTCTCGGGTTGAACGCCAGCATACCCGCTAAGCTGGAAATTTTTCTCACCGTTTGCATATACCGCTTGTTTCAACTGACTACAAATTCGATTGTGCGTTTGCTGTCTTCCCGGAGAAGATCCTAGCCAAAACGGTGACGGAATCGCTAAACTACCACATTCGCGATGCTTACACTTGACAGACGATGACTCATGAACTATCCCTGAACAAACATTCTTACGCGAGCTGTAAACTTATCAGAAGTAACAGGTCGCACGAGAGAATATCAAAGCAGTCTGCGTCAGCAGCTCTTGTAATCGATAACTAATGCATGCCCCAGGTTTCGTAACAAGGGAGGAGAAAAAGATGCCACGGGTTGTCCATATCGCGGCGAAAACAGATGAGCTAGATAAAGCTGCGGAGTTCTACGAGAAGGTTTTCGGGTTTGCCCCTACGGGCAAATCCAGATCCGAGGATCGTACCAGGCGTCGCGTGACCGATGGAGAAATTGATCTGACTTTTCTTAAATACGATAGCGAGGACGCGGGCTTTGCAAACGCCGCGGGTGAAGGGCCTCGGATTCATCACTTCGCCGTCGAAGTAGACGATCTGGAAAAGTATGTGACGCGGGCTCGGGAATTTGGCTGCGAGATCCTCAGTGACGCCACAAAGCCCCCGGTAAAACTGCGCATTCCCGGCGGTCCGATTATGGAGATCGTGCCGGAGGGAAGATACCGTAAGAATCCCGTCAGGCAGAGTTAAACAAGCCGCGGAACCACGCGCGCCGGTCGTGCATTCAAACGATACTGAGGTGGAGCAAACTAGAGGAGGATCTTTTTATGGCGGATTTCAAGCTCATTTCAGCAGATGGTCACCTGAACGACCCTCCGGCGGCCTGGGAAAGGGTACAGAAGCAGTACGGTGATCGGGCGCCGAAAGTCGTGGAGGACCCTCCCGGCATGAAGGGTCTCTGGCTTTTCGCAGGCGATCTTAAGCCCGCTCCGTGCTCGAATCCCTCCGTTGGATTCCTGGTCGGCAAGCCTGAAGGAGTCACCGGGATGCAAGTCGATCAGCTGGGGGACGACACCATAACTCGTTTTCGAGAGAGCTTTCGTTATGAGGACCACCCCGCTTCATGGGAACCCGCCGCGCGGCTTAAAGAACAGGATCGCGACGGTGTCGAGGCAGAGGTGCTCTTTTCCAGTTGGACTCGAACCTTCTACTCTTTCACCGATGGCGACTTCCAGCGAGCTTGCTTTCGCTCCTACAATTTATGGTTGCACGAGTTTTGCACATACAATCCAAAGCGTTTGATTGGAGTCCCGCTGGTTTCCGTTCTCAACGTGGAAACGGCGGTTCAGGATATTCACGAATACGCCAAATTGGGCTTCAAAGGAGTTCAGCTGCCGTCCGGATTCAAGGAGGGCGCCTACTACAATTCGGAATACGAACCTATTTGGAACGCGCTAGAAGACACGAACCTGCTCGCGATTGTCCATTCAGGTTCGGTTCAAGGGGGCGGGTCGAGGCGCTGGTTCGCAAAGCTGAACAGCGCGGATGAGTGGCCGGCATTCTTCCAGCACCAAAGACAAACTATGATAAAGACCGTCATCGGACAAATGATTTTTTCGGGCCTTTTCGATCGGCATCCCAAATTGAAAGTGGCGTGCACGGAATTTGACGCCGGGTGGCTGGCTGTGATCGTCCAGCAAGTGGACTATCATTACGGTCCGAAGAAGACAGCGCACGGGACAACCATCGACGAAGAGCTGAAGCTAGAGTTGCCTCCGAGTGAGTATTTCAAACGAAACCTATGGTTTACCTTTATGGATGATCGCGCCGCCGCGCTCACCACGCCGATTTACGGCGAGGATAATTTCATGTGGTCCAGCGATTATCCTCATGCGGCGTGCACGACGCCTTACTCCCAGCAAATCGTCGAGCGAATGTGCAGAGGGCTCGATCCGGCGGTCAAGCGAAACCTTGGTCGCGAAAATGTCAACAGGCTATACGATTTAGGTTTATAAATCCCGCGCCGTCTTTGTTCGAAAGGTGGAAACGGCGTCTAATTGCGGAGGAAAAAATGGCGCGCATAGTTCACCTGGCCATGAACGTTGAAGATATCGATAAGGCCAGCGAGTTCTTCAAGAAAGTTTTTGGATTCACTCAGATTGAAATTCCCGGGGTGAGGAGCACGGTGCGTTATCTTGGCGACGGAAGCACCCACATCGCCATCAATCCATGCCGCCGCGGTAAAGAGGAGGCCGGCAAAGAGAACGAGCGACCACGCATCGATCACTTCGGGATCGAGGTGGACGATCTGGAAAAGTATGCAGCCGAGGTGGCCAGACATGGATGCGAGGTTGTTAGTCAGCCGGGAAAAGCTCTAAAATTCCGCGCTCCCGGTGGAATTATCCTCGAAGTTATTCCTGCCGGCGCGAAACCCGGTACCGGTGAAGCTGCTTGAGCTTTCCCGGCTCATCACGATCAAAACCTCATCGGCGGCTTAGAATCGAACTACGTTGTCGCGAGTTCATTCCCGCACATTATTTATAATCCGCATGAGTTTGCCGGCATCGGGCAACTGAGCAACCGACCAGGCGGTATCGATTAAAATTGATTGCCTTTTTTCGTCCAAAACCCCTTCGCAGCAGGAGCGCGCCTTGGCTTTCAATTCCGCATCGCTTAACGGGTTTTCCGGCCCGCCGCGGTAGCGCTCATCCGCCCGGCCCTCGACGGCACGCCCGTCTTTCAGCCGGATGGCGATGCGTGAACGCATCTTGTCGAAACCCATCTTCTCGATCCCGGGATCGAGCTCAGTCGATATCCGGCGCTGCATCGCTTGCATCCGAGCGGAGCCGACGAACTCGTCGGAAAATTCGCGTTTGCCGGCTTTGCGAACCAGCGCGACCATGGCAAGCGCCGCCGGAAGCGAAAATTTCGCTTGCAGATGATTCGCCGCGATCGGATAGCGAATAGGGTTTAGAATGTTGGTGCCCGCGTAAATTTTGACCGCTTCTATATCGTCCGGCTTTACGTCATGTTCGGTAACGAGTTTCACCATCAAGTCGATGGTCGGATGGGTCAGCACGCCGCATGGATAGGGCTTGATCGAAACCCCCGGCTCGACGATGCTCCAGGTTTTGCCAAAGCCCTGTGAAACCTTTTCGGCGCTGACGCCTCCTCCCTGAACGGCGTAGAAACCCCAAGGCCCGTCCAAGGCATCCGGGTCGCCTGTGAACCCGCGGCCGGCAAGAAGCGCCGCGGTAACGCCGTTTTCCGCCGCCCGGCCGATATGTAAGGGCTTGGTCATGGTGCCGAAATTGCAGCGAATGCCCGCGGCAAAGCTGGCCGCGATTCCGAAACCGCTACGAAGCTTATCCGCTGTTAAGCCCAGCAGCTTTGCCGCAGCCGCATAGGCGCCAAACGTTCCCACCGTGCCACTTGAGTGCATTCCCCTCACGTAATGCTGCGGCGACATCCACTCCGAGATTTTACACTCCACTTCAAAGCCGGTAAGAAAAGCGAGCATAAAAGTCTTACCGTCGAGGCCGCCGAGTTTCTGGGCCATCACCAGCGCGCTCGTCAGCGGCGGAATAGTTGGATGAGTCAAAAGCCCGTAGATATGGGCTGGATCGAGGCTTACCTGACTATCGTCCCAATCATGGGCATGACCCGCAGTGCCAAGCACGCGGGCTGCCATGGGAGCGGGAACCTTGGTACTGCCGCGACCTAACAAAAGCGCATCCGGCCGGCCTCCCGTATGCTCGGCTTCCTCGATGAGGTGCCCCACCGAATGTTCCTCTGATCCCGCGACGTAAAGGGCGAGACCGTCCAGCAAGCACCGCGTGCCGATCCGAAGCGCCTCGGCAGGGATATCATTCCATGTGACGTTTTCGACGAATGAGGCCGCGGCAATTGTCGTTTTGAGTCCATCGGGAGTTGGCGCAAACGCCTTTTGATCCGCTGTCATGCCTCAACCTCCTGGTAAAAAGTGATCCACTCCCAGGTTCGTCCCGGCAAAGTCATCAGCCTCAGACCCTACAATCTCGATAATCCTTACTCAAGCAATGCCAAAGTCGTTCAAAGCGAGAGTAGCTTGCCAATTTTTCTTGCGTCATCGAGTTTCTCCAGTCTGAGAAGGGTGTGTTCCAGCTTCTCCACTCGGGACCGGGAGAGAACCCTCGAAGCTAACAGCCGAAATTTTTGCAGCACCTGTTCCCGCGTCATCGGGTGTTTGTCGCTTCCCTTGGCATGGAGAACTTTCTCGCTGTAACTTTTTCCATCCAGGAGTTGGACTTCTAGTTCCACTCCGTGCCGTCCTTCGTCACCCAGGACCTCGAACTGAGGGTCTTCGATAACTTCGATCTTTTTGGTCGTTGCCAGGACATCGCGCCTGCGAATGGACTCTTCCGTGACCTGATCGACGAAGAACTCGCGGTCGTGCAGCAGAACGGCAACGCAGAATGGAAGATTCATCTGGGCCGTGGTCATGCTTTTGGGCTCGTACGGCCAACCAACGTGGAGCTTGGTGGCCCGGGTGGTTCGAATCCGTATCCTTTCGATATTCTCGCCGCTGACCTCCGGGTGCTCGCCAAGAATTTTTTTCAGCGCATCGATGGACGTATGATTGCTTCCACAGCACGGGTAGGGCTTGAAGCCGACGTTGAGAGTCTCAAACCATTCGCCCAAGTCCTGAGTCAGATGGAAGAGATTAGGTTTATCAACAAACGTCGAGCAAAAACCGCCGTAAGGCGCTTCCAGAATATCTTCGACGCCCGTAAAGCCTTTGGCGGCAAGCAGACCTCCATAGACTCCGGCCTGAGCGGAGCGGCCGGGATGCATTCGCTTTACCATCGAAGCGTGCTGGGCGGCCATGAGTCCCGCCGCCTGAGTGCCGGCAATGCCCAGGGCATGGACCGCTTTGACGGGATTCAATCGAAGCATCTTGGCTGCGGCCGCTCCCGCCGCAAACGTGCCCGATGTCGCACTCGGGTGAAATCCTCGGCGGAGTTGGGAGGCTCCGCCCGTCATCGCCACGCGGCAGCCGACTTCGTACCCGGCAACTACGGCAGTGAGAAACCGCTTACCGTCGACATTGCCGGCTTTGCGAACCAGCGCGTCGGCGGCCGGTATTGCTTCCGCGCCAGGGTGAATGACTCCGACACGGTGTAGATCATCCATTTCGAAGCTATGAATCAGGGTGCCGTTGGCCAGCGGAGCACTGGTACTGGGGACCTCCGCGCCATCTCCCCAGATGAGGGCCCCTTTGCCTTTCCCCATTTCCTTGGCGAAGGACGTGATGATCTTCCCCCAAGGGAGGGTAGAGCCGAAGAGGGCGCACCCGAAAGAATCAATAAGGCAAAATTTGACGTGAGACACGACCTCCTGTGGGATATCTTTGTAGGATAATCCGGCGATATACTCCGCGAGGATTCGAGTCGGAGAGTTCGCCGCGGCGGTTTCTTTTATCTCTGCTTTCGCCATAAATGCTCCTTAAGGCGGCTGAAGTTCTATGACGTTATACGGTATGGCGCGACCGCGCGTCAAAGGCCAACGGCGGCGGCCGGCCGCGGCACGCGAAAAAAGGAAACGGGATAGGTCTAATTATTGAGGATCGGGATTTATCGAATGGGCAAAGAAGCTTCGGGGTATAGATTTAGGAACTAAGCCATCCAAGCGCTCTAAGCATGCTTTTGCTGTCTCCGGCACAAAGGCGAAAGCAACGGAAACTATTATCCCCGTAGCGTCGGGGCTGTATCGGGCTCGATCAACCAACGGCGTCGCCCGCGAGGCTTATACTCGAGCTTGATCTCTTCCGCATGTAACCCGAGCTGTCTGGCTCGTTCATGACATGAATTACAAACGATCATATCAAGCAAAATAACGCCATCTTCTTGGCTGATCACTCGATACGGCCTGCCTCTGGTTGCCTGATCACAGTGTCGGCAAACAAATTCCATGGCCATTTGTTCTAGCAAGGCACGTACCGATAATCGTTTGCGGCTTAAATGCCTAGAGCTGACAACCCTTGACCAGAAAATTCATGCGATGTCCCATGCGCGTTAAGAATTGGGTTCTAAGGGTGAAGGAAACTGTGAAGGCTGGAACCTACAGTCGCTCGGAAGGTTCGTTTCAGGGTCAACGGAAATTATCCGGAAGCTAGAACTGAAATACTAAGGACTTGATGGTCACAGGCACGGTGCCGGAAGGCTCCAGCACCCTCCCCAGGTCGATGAAGTCGAAGTCTCGCAGGGTGACTCCGTCAATGGCCAGAACGTTATTCTTAAGTCCGAACTCGTTCTTGAGGATGGTGCCCACCAGTCCCGCCAGGTCGTGGTCGAAGACCAGGTAAATGGGTCGACCGCTTTGCAAGGTGCCCGGCAACCCCTCCATAAGACCGCGACAGAAAGCGGCAATACGGATCGCCGTAGGAGGTCCGTCCCAACGAAACACCAACGCCACTTCCGCTTCTCCCTCAATCAGATCAAAAGCGTGGAAGTGGCTGCCGATGCCCTGCGCGATCGTCCGCGCCTCGATGTTATCGCTCAAGTTTACAGCGGGACGCAGCACCTGGAGGTTTTTGCGCGGAAGTAGCTCATCCGTCGATCGGTAGATGGTGTTGCCGCTCACCTGAACTGTGTGTTGGGCGGCGCCCATGACCGTAGCGCGGATGCATTCACGGGCCGGCCCGAGCGGCCACGCAAGCGCGCCGTTATTCGTGCGGCGGTGGAGCGCCCTTCCTAGCGGCGCCCCGAGGTCGCCGAAAGATCTCGCCTCCTTCCCATAGACGTACTCACCAACGCCGCCTGAGAAGATGACCGCGTCGTAGTTCTTCGGGCCGCTGAGCGGCGCGGTTAGCCACAGTTGATCGATTTCGGACGCCGGCTTCTCGTCCTGGGCGAGACTGAGGACAGCTCGAGCCATGTGCTCCGCCAGTCGCTCCAACTGCTCAGACGATACCTTGTCTCCAAGTTGCCATTCGAACCCCAGTTGGCGGGCCAGTGCCCGGCCACCGGGCTCGAGCACGATAATGGCGCCGGCGCCATCGGTGGCCAGCAGCCGGCCACCGATATGAAGCGCGGCAGTGCTCAGGACCCGCCCGCGCTCGGCCACGGCCAGCTTGGTGGTGCCGCCGCCAATGTCCACGTTGAGCACCCTGCATTCCCGCTGGGCGGATAGCGTGACCGCGCCGGACCCATGGGCGGCAAGCAACGCTTCGAAGTTGTGCCCCGCGCTGGCGCAGACAAAGTTCCCGCGCTGCGCGGCGAATAGTTCGGCGATGGCGCGGGCATTGTCCCTGCAGATCGCCTCGCCTGTCAGGATGATGGCTCCTGTGTCCACGTCCGTTGGGCCCAGTCCAGCTTCCTGGTATGCGCCATCGACGAAAAGCCCAAGCGCCTGGTCGTCTATCCGCGCCCGGTCGGCGGTATACGGCGTAAAGTGAATGGGCGAGAGGTAAAGCGTCTTCCGCTCCGTCACTACGAAGCGGCTCGACAGTTCCCGGCCGAGCCTGCGCAGCACCAGGCGCGAGAAGATGATCTGCGAAGTAGCCGTGCCGACATCGATGCCGACGCTGGTGAGGGTGATGATGTCTAATTTCGCGAGAGGATGCCCTTCCTCGTCGTCAGACTTATGCTCGTCGTGGTCGTGGTCGCGTAGAATATCGTGCATGGTATGTACCGGTCACCCTGCTCCACCTATGTGTATGCCCCGTGCTCGTCCGGAAAGTGGGCTTTGACCGTTTCCGCTCCCGGCTCGCCGGTACACCATGGGACCATGTTTTTCATTCTGCAGGTGATCTCTCGCTTGCGCAGCTCTTCTTCGAACATGCGATGGATCTCCGGGTCTTCGTCCTCGTATTCAACCTGACCGCCGCCTTCTTTGCCGCTCACTTCGCCCATCCGAAGCACGGTGGACTCATGGGCCTGCCAGCGGTTTGCCGCGTACTTACGAGAAAGGCCCTGGTTCATCACCAAATAGGTGGCCGCGCTGGCGCCCACGTTAAAGTGCTGGTGCAGCCAGAGTCCCTCGCCGGCGCCTGAAAGGTAGAGGCTGCCTTCTTGCCAGTCGCAGCGGATGCGGGGCTCGTTGCCGCGCTGGGTCAAAACGTAGCCTTCACCCTCGGTGATGTAGAGGTGCGCCCCAGGGCCGTGCCGGTGGGCCTTCTTGTAGTGGCCCGATTCGAAGCGGGAGACGTGAGACTCCATCATCCCGGCGCCCATCACCATGAAGGCGTTCGTGCCGCCGCCGCCCCGGCTCTTCCACTCGTAGAGTGGCAGCTTCTTGATGTCCGGAATGAAGTTGGTTTCCCAAACCCGGCCGCGATAGAGTTTCGCCTCAGCGCTGAAATAGTCGGGCTCGCCGCTGTAGCGGTCGTTGAAGTCGTAAAAATTGTTGAAAACGAAGTCCTCGCTGGCCCATTGCCGCAGCAACTGCGGCAGATCGGTAACGGAAAACCAGCGCGCAGGGCGTGAAAGGCTGGCGTTGAAAAACTGATGCCACGCGTTTGTGGGCAGCACGAAGTAACTGCCGGGTCCCCACTCGAAGGTCTGCTTGGCTCCTCTATCCCGCCATATCGAGGTCGAGCCATGACCCGAAACCACGTACGCAGCCTCGGTGTACAGGTGCCTGAGCGGCGCCGTTGAGCTGCCCGGCGACAGCTCAACGATATGCTCGTCGGCCTCGTCGTCTCCGTCCAGGTAGCAGAGAGCGCCGTTGACGCCGTCGCCCTTGCGCGGCCAAGGGCCCACTTCGACTGCTTTCATGTCTTTGATGTATACCCCTCCGACAAGCGGTACGCCCTCGCGTTTCCTCCACTCCTGATAGCAGTCAACGCGTACGAGCGCCGGCTGCTTTTCGGGATCTAACTTGGTGGTCATGGTTGGTCCTCGCTGGGAATGTTTTCTCTAGCACCAGAGACTATTCAACAAGGCAGTGTTATGTCAATGTTAACGCCAGGGCGACCGGCGGGCATTATCTCGTGGTCCCAATCGACTTGTATTCTCCTCTGGCGCCGGACCCAAAGCGTGCTTGATAATTTCACGGGCACATCGTATTAGATGGACGCATTCATTGGCAAAAGGTTCAGGTACAGGCCCATTGCCATCGACCCGGAAGAGTTCACTGAATCGGAAAAACGATGACTCGCGCGAAGACACAAAGCACCCCAAGTTCGGAAAATAGGAAAATATTCTTCCTTTGCGCTCTTGGCGTCTTGGCGCGATAAAGTTTGTTGAAGCGATTCTGTTGAACATTTAAAAGGCCCGGAAACAACGAACTGAAACCAACACAATGGGGGTAAAAATGCGCGAGCTCCTGACCGATATCTTCACCTGGCCGTGGTATTCAGAACCGCACGGTTACAATTTCAACGGCCACTTTATTAAGCGCGCTGATGGGAATCTCTGCATCGACCCCGTGGACCCAACTGACGAAGATATCGAGGAACTGGCGAGCTATGGTGTCGCTCGTATTCTACTCACCAATCGCAACCACTCGCGCGCGGCGAACAAGATTCGCGCGCGCACCGGCGGTCGGACGGCAATTCATGCAGCGGACGCGCCCCACGCGCGCAAGGAGGGAGCGGAACTGGATGACAATTTGAATCCAGGCGACAAGGCCGGCCCGTTTGTCGTGGTTGCCGCGCCGGGAAAATCGCCGGGAGAAGTCGTCCTTCACTGGCCGGAACGAAAAATACTGCTTGTCGGGGATGCGGTGGTCGGCGACCCGCCCGGGCGGTGCAAGCTCTTACCGGAAAAAGTGGTGGACGATCCTCCGCGCCTGCGCGAAAGTGTGCGTGGACTTCTTGCTCT
>JBOHVS010000009.1:0-12703 GCA_050735975.1 Binatia bacterium
GCCAGATAAGGATCATTCAGCAAAAAAATATCATCTGGATTGATTGCGCCATCTTTTGCAAACTGCTCGATAATGCGTTTCACTGCAAATCCAGCACAGGCGACGTGCCACCCCATGGAATCACCCGCCGAAAGGACGTCTCCATTCGCAAGATAAAGGGAAGCCATATAATCGTGCATCTGGGTGGTATTGACGGTTCCTCCTACACGTTCTAGTGCGGTGCCCATTTCCTTGGCAATCTGGTAAAGTCGATGCGACAGGATTTCAAACGTAATCGGATCGACGCTTGTAACGACAGGACTCATGTCCATTTCAGTTTTGTGCTCCTACATAGATTCTCACGTTACGATATTCATCCATCACGGCTCGGTCGCGAGGATTAACGACTATTGTGGTAACCGGTGTTTCAATAATTCCAGGTCCAGGGAGTTTAGTTCCAGGATTGATCTTTCTAAAGTCATAGACCGGCGTGGCTATAAATTCACTATGCTCTTCAAAATAGACGTCTCGATGGCCCTTCAACGCCGCAGTCCCCTCAGATTGTTTGACTGGCTCTGCACGGATGTCCGGTTTATTCAGTAGACCTATAGCTGTCAGACGAAAGGTCAAGATTTCTTTTCCTGCCTCGCGGTAACCGGATCCTTGGCCAAATGCTTTCTCGTACAGTTCATCGAACAATGCGTAAAGTTCGTCCATAGCCGTCTCATCGATGGGGGCAGTTCCGGTTGCAAATGGCACGTTCAGCTCGTGGACCTGATAGCGATACCGCATGTCAACGCTTCTGGCAATCTGTATCTCTTTCTCATCGAAACCAGACGCTCGTAAATCAGATACGGCTCTTTTCAAAAGTTCCACGAAATTATCATTTACCACCGCGGTGTTAACTGGCACTATAACAAGATCAGACTTGCCATATTCATAGACGACGTCCGAACTAATTAGTCCCGTTGCGCCATGGACAGACGCTGTCAGCGGTACGACCACCTGTCTGATGCCAAGCTCTGCAGCATATCGGCTTGCGTGCACTGGTGCCGCCCCTCCAAAGGCAAAGAGAACGAAGTCGCGGGGATCATGGCCCTTTTCGACGGTTGCTTTCCGGATGAGATCAGTCATGTGAGAGTTGGCAATGCGATAGATGCCACTAGCAGCTTCGACTTCGCTCACCTTTAGGTGAGTCGCAATCTTGTCACGAAGGGCCTCAAGGGTCTTGCCTTTGTCCAATTTCATGCGACCGCCGAGAAAGTACGCGTCATTAAGGTACCCCAGGACAAGGTCGGCATCAGAAACCGTCGGTTCTTCACCGCCCACACCATAGCAGACCGGGCCAGGAGATGCTCCCGCACCCTGTGGCCCGACCTTGAGCAAGCCAGTTTCCGGATCGATCCAAGCTATACTGCCTCCTCCCGCTCCAATAGATTCAACCCAGATCTTTGTGGACAAGATGCTGTGCCGCAGAATAACCGGTCGATAGTCCCTCTCAATTATCCCGTCACGGACTACGCTTACTTTAAAAGTCGTTCCACCCATATCGGTAGCAAGAATATTCTTTTCCCCTATATGCTCGCCCAGAAATCGGGTCCCAACTATACCGGCAGCAGGACCGGACTCGATAATGCCGACAGCATTTTTGCAAGTCGCTTCGATCCCCAATACGCCGCCGTACGCTTGCATGATCAACGGCTCTCTACGCAGCCCCTTTGCTTTTAAAATGCTCTGAAGGTTGTGGAGATAGTTGGAGATTTTCGGACCTATATATGCGTTAAAAACTGTGGTCGCACACCGTTCATACTCGCCCAGATAAGGAGCGACATCGCTGGAAAGTGTAAAAAACAGTTGAGGATATTTCTCCTTTAAGATCTCAGCCAGCTGTTTCTCATGAACGCCATTCATAATAGACCAGAGAAAGCAGACAGCGATAGACTCTACGTGTTTAGTGACCAGCCTCTCGATAGCCTCTTCTGCCGCTCGGACGTTGAGCCTTATGAGAACATTACCCTTGTAGTCGACGCGTTCCGGTACTTCTTCAATAAGCTTTCGCGGTACGAAGGGCTGCGGCTTATCCATGGCTGATCGATGAGCGATTTCCGTTTCCGTGAGGCCTTCAGCGATCTTCCCACGCATCATGTGGAGGGTGTCCCCAAAACCTTTAGTCATGATGAGGCCGGTTTTGGCTCCTGCACGAGTGATAAGCGTATTATCTCCAATAGTACAGGCATGGAAAAATAGTCGCGTTGTTTTTAAGAGATCGTCAGCATTAATCAAACCGAGATTCCTTGCTGCGTCTCTGACTGCATTTAGCGCACCCTCGGAAAAATCTCCAGGCGTTGAAAGGGACTTGCCGATAGTAACGGTCCCAGACTCATCCACCACCACACAATCTGTAAATGTCCCTCCGATATCAACACCCACTACATGGTTCATAACCTATTGCTCCCCGTTGTTTTGTAATGACAATCATCGTACCGATAACGGCAATGACATAGTGCGCGAATTGCTCCAGCGGCTGCCAAGGGCGCGAGATACAAGAGAAAACGTGGGTGGCGGTGGTAGGAGTCGAACCTACGACGCCGCGGATATGAGCCGCGTGCTCTGACCAACTGAGCTACACCGCCACTGGGAACTCTAATAATTATGATGGGTCTGCGAAAAGATCAAGCTGTCGGCGACAGCGAGGGCGGGTCCCATTTCTGTTTTATGAGACTTCTTTTCACTTTGCGAGATTTGCGCTCGATCTGGAATACCGTTTTTTCTTGAACATCGATGCAACTGAGTTTGTTGCCATAAACCAGACCGGTATCGATGCCTATCTTATAGGGCAGATCAAAGAGAATTTCCCTTTGCGGAGTGTGTCCAAAGATGACGGTGTAGGGGAGCCTGTGCCGGTTGTAGATGAACTCATTGCGGATCCACAAAGTCTCCGTTTCCGTTTGTTCCTCCAAGGTCTTCAAGGGATGTACGCCGGCATGGACACAGAGAACCCGGTCCGCCAAGTAGTACGGTCGCAGCTTTCGAAGAAACTCGACATGCGCCGGCGGCAACTGAGGCAGTACTGTATCACCGCTCGCCGGATGGTTTGTGATACCGTAGCTCGCCAACGTCGCGCCACCGCCATTGTAAAGGAACATATCGCCGTATTGGCCCGGAAGGCCGAGATACGCGAGAAACATGTCCTCGTGATTACCCTTCAGGAAAACCAGTTCGTTGCTGGTTTGTCCCGCCAAGTCGAGGAGATAGGAAATGACCCCGTTGGAATCCGGTCCTCGATCGACATAGTCCCCCAAAAAGACTATGCGATCCGATTCTGCCATAGGGAGATGCTCGATCAAACATGCCAGTTCATCGCAACAACCGTGGATATCCCCAATCACGTAACAAGCCATCGTCTCCGTATCGTAAGCCAGCGGGATGCATTGTTCAACAGATCGACTCGGAGAACCCGAGCCGCGCAGGCGGGAGAACGTGCTTTCCGGCTCATCATCGAGCACCGGCGCCTTCCGGCGCGCCCTCATGATCCGAAAACATAGAGCTGGGAGCGATGAACGGACCTGAGTCCCGGGAGCAGTAGCCAATTTTGAGCCAATTTTGAGTCTTGACGAGCCTGGGGTGGAGTGGGAGAATGCGCGCGCACCGGGTAAGCAGAAAGGCATAGACCAAAAGACGTAAGTAGAATTGCGCCAACGATGTCCATAGACCCAATCGAAGGAGGTCTTCCTTATGTCCATCGTAACCATTTCCCATGCAGCATATAGCGGCGGAAGCGCAATCGCGGAAAGAGTTGCCGCGTCTCTGAATTATCGTTGCGTAAACCGTGAAGTGTTGATCGAGGCGAGCCGGCGTTACGGCATCCCGGAAGCAAAGTATGCCGAGGTGCTGGAAACCGAGGGCCGGTGGTGGGAGCGTTGGGTCGAGAGCCTTCGCCTCTATCGGATTACGCTTCAGGCGGCCATGTGCGAAGTCGCTCAGGAAGGCAACTTGGTTTATTTTGGGCGAGCAGGTCAGGCGCTTCTTCCAGGGATTCGCCACGTTTTGAAGGTTTTGATCATCGCGCCCACCGATCATCGAATACAGCAGGTCAAGGCGCGACAGGGTATGGAGGGAGAAAGCGCCCGGCAGTTTCTCAAGGAACTCGATCGCGTGCGCAGTCGCCGGTTCCGTGCGTTATTCAATGAGGATTGGCAGGATCCGTTGGGCTATCACCTGATCATAAACAGCGCGCGCATGAGCGGGGAGACCGCTTCGCATGTGATCACCGAAGCGGTGACCCGTGAGGAATTTCGGCCGACCCCGGAGTCCGAGAAGGCCTACCAGGACCTGGCAACTACAGCGAGAGTTCAGGCCGCCCTGATCACATCTCCCAAGACGCGGAATATCATCTTAAATGTTCGCACGGAGAGCGGGCGGGTTCATATATCGGGAATTCTCGCTGATCCGGAGTTGGAAAAGGAGATCGTGCGAATCGCGACAGGCGTGCCGGGCGTCACCGACATAACAACGGATATCGAACCTCCACCGATCGAGTATATGCACCCCTAACTAGTCTAACCGGGTCGAGCCAAGTTTATCGCCGGCGGTTCAGTCCAGCCTGCCCGCTGTTTGCTTCAGATGCCGGACTTCATATGTTATGCTCAGTCGATCGTTATGAGTCTAATTCGCCCCGATAATTTCGGAAATGAACGATACATGGCTTTGGCGTTGGCTGAAGCCAGAAAGGCTTTCGATCATGAGGAAGTGCCGGTGGGGGCGATTATCGTTTACGGTGACCGCATCGTCGGGGCGGGTTACAACCGCCGCGAGCAGCAGCGAAGTTCGCTAGCCCATGCTGAGCTCCTGGCCATTGAGCAGGCCTCGCGAGAACTTGGGACTTGGCGGCTCTCCGAGTGCTGTCTTTATGTTACGTTGGAACCCTGCATCATGTGCGCTGGCGCAATCCTGCAAGCCCGGATCGGCGGGCTGGTTTTTGGCTGCCTCGACCCTAAAGCGGGCGCAGTGGAATCGCTTTACCGCCTTTGCGATGACGGCCGGCTGAATCATCGACTGCCGGCAGCGGGAGGAGTGCTCGCGCAGGATTGCGCCGCTCTATTGGAGAAATTTTTTAGTCGTCTGAGAGACAAAAAACGCCAGGAAAAAAATCGCGGAGAGGTGGCCGAGCCCGGCTGAAGGCGCTTGACTCGAAATCAAGTTCACCCATCGGGTGACGGGGGTTCGAATCCCTCCCTCTCCGCCAACTTTTCCCCAGGATTAAGCAATCGGTACATGTGATAATTCTACTCGGATTGTTTTCGCTCCAACAGACGTCGCACTTTGGACAGTAATTCACTCAATTGAATCGGCTTTAACATCAGCTCTGCCGCTCCATCTGTCTCTGCGCGGCGTGGTTGCATCGGTGCATAAGCGGTCATCAGCAATACCGGGGTGCCGGGAGAAAGGGAATTCACCCGGTGCAGGAGACCAAAGCCGTTAAGGTGAGGCATGACAACGTCGGAAATTACAAGATCGAATTTCTTTTCATTCAGCAGTAAGACTGCTTGCGCGCCGTTTTCCGCCGACTCAACCTCGTAACCTTCCGTGCGCAAGAACTGAGCAAGGGTGGTTCGGGTAAGATTATTGTCTTCTGCTATCAGAATCGTCGGCATGATGTGCTGGTTGGTAATGGGATTGTTCCGGATCCAAAGGCAGGGAAATCGTAAACGTTGTTCCTTTGCCGAGTTCACTTCGGTAAGAAATCGTCCCTTGATGAGCCGAGATAATCTGCCGGACTATGGCAAGCCCCAATCCCGTGCCGTGCTCTTTGCTCGTTTTAAAGAGTTCAAAAACCGGGAAATCATCGGGAATACCAACTCCGGTATCGCTGATTTCCAATGAAATCAGCCCATTAAAATGCCGGCCGCGAATTGTCAATTTTCCACCGCCCGGCATAGCTTCGACCGCATTTTTGCAGAAATTGAACAGAACTTGCTTAAGCCGGCGGGAATCCGCCGTCACCCATGGTAAATCCGCCGGAAAATCCCGCTTGACCTCGATTCCTTTCTCAGCGTATTGAGCGGCCGCTGTAGCTAAAAACTCGGCAACGAGCTGGCCCAGATCCGTCGGGCGTGAATCAAGCTGCTGGGGTTTTGCCAATGAACGGAAGTCATCGAGCAAAAAAGCCAGATGATCAATTTCTTTCAGGGCGCTTTCCAAAGTTGAATCTACAAGAGCGTCCCCGGTTTTCTTATGTTTGGCCATGTAATGTCGTAAGAATTGCAAGGATGTGGAGATTCCATTTAAAGGGTTGCCGATCTCGTGAGCGAACACGGCCGCAGTGGTGCCCATCGTAGCCAGGCGCTCGGCTTCCTGAAGTTTGTCTTGCATTGCCTTCCGTTCCGTCATATCGCGCGTTACCTTGGCAAACCCGTAGAGCTGACCCGTTTTGTATCTCAACGCGGTAATGATTACATTGCCCCAAAATTTTGATCCGTTTTTACGTACGCGCCAGCCCTCGGTCTCGTATCGCCCCTCTATCTGAGCAATTTTAAGCGCTCTTTCAGGCTCTCCTTTCCGTATATCCTCTTTCAAATAAAACTTGGAAATATGTGCGCCGGTAATCTCGTCAGCAGAATATCCGTGAATGTATTGCGCCCCTGGATTCCAGTTGACCACACGTCCCGCGGGATCCAGCAGAAAAATGGCGTAATCCCTGACGCCTCCCACGAGCGAGCGGAACTTCTCTTCGCTTTCCCGCAATTTCTCTTCAGCTTCTTCACGCTCGGCGATCTGAAATCTAAGCTCCAAATTCCCGCTTTCAAGCTCGCGCGCGCGACTTTCTGCTATTTCATTAGCTTTTTGCAGCTGTGCCTGTGTTTCCTTGAGCTCCGTAATATCGAACGCGATGCCGTGCATGAACCAGGGCCGGCCGTCCTCATCGCGCACCATCTTTGCTTCGCATTGAAACCATACCACGCGCCCGTCGCGAGCCAGAACCCGATACACCGAGCGCAGCGGTTTTCCTGAAACCAGCATCTGCGCCGCCTCAAGACTCCACCGTTCTTTATCTTCAGGATGAATCTGGCGATACCAACGGACGGGATCGTTTAGCCATTCCTCTTGAGAAAAGCCGAGCACGGACTCGATGTGGGGGCTTACGTAAGCCTCACCGATACCCTTCTCCAGGAAGGCCATAAATATGACCGCAGGGATTTGCTCGACGAGGGTCCGATACCTGGCATCCAGGTTGGGCGACTGCTCACGTGACAGCGTCGTTCCGCTGCCGTACTCGAGAAAGAGCGCCGCCAGCTCCAACGCTTGTGGATTAGCTTCAAAAACGCCGGCGAGGCTTTTGATGACGCCTTCGGCTTCCGTAAGATCCATCGTCGTGTGATGGCCCACGTCTGTTTTTTCCACTTGAGGATGACTGAGGCTCGTTTTCATCCGACAAACTATTGTTTGCTTTTGGAATCCATTCCGGCCGATTGTCCGCGCCACTCAGGCTCTTTATTCAAAGACGTCTGAGTGAAGCTGCGGAGAGCGCGAATCGCCCGGCCATAGGTCGTCACCGCCGCGGAAGAAAGAAGAGATCCCGGCGGCTGATTCATGAAAGGCATGAACTTGTCAGGAAATCCCGGCATTGTGCAGCCGATGCAGATTCCCCCGACATTCGGGCAGCCGCCGATTCCTCCCATCCACCCCCGCTTCCCGACATTACATTGAACCACTGGACCCCAACATCCCTGCTTCACAATACAGGAATTCGATCCATATGCTTCAGCAAAATCGGCTTGTTCGTAGTATCCCCCGCGATCGCAACCTTCGTGCACCGTCGGACCGAAGAGCTCTGCCGGCCGGAGGGCTTCGTCCAGAGAAATCATGGGGACGCTCCCGGCCGCTTGTTGAAGCAAGTAAAGCAAGGTCCCCATAAAATTGTCCGGTTGCACTGGACATCCCGGAACGCAGACGATAGGAATACCCGCCTTTGATTTCCACTGCCAACCTAGATAGTCGGCCAGACCCATACAGCCCGTGGGGTTTCCTTCCATCGCGTGAATACCGCCGTAGGCAGCACAGGTCCCGGCAGCGACGACGGCCCAGGCTTTCGGAGCCAAGCGATCGATCCATTCACAGGAAGTAATCGGTTGGCCGGTTTCCTTGTTTGTACCGAATCCCGTCCAATAACCTTCTTGCTTTATTTTTTCATTTGGAACGGATCCTTCGAAGACCAGAATGAACGGATCAATCTTGCCCTCGGCGGCAAGATCGAAGCGCTTCATGAACTCGTCTCCCGTTTCGTAAGCGAGCACCGGGTTATGAAAGTTGACTTTCGGAATGCCCGGAATTCCCCCGAGGATAATATCTTCCAGACTGGGCTGAGTTGCCGCTGTTATTGCAATTGTATCCCCGTCACAGCCAAGACCGGCTGTGATCCAGAGGATGTCGATTTCAGCGATTGGCTTTGAAGCCGTTTTTTGGATGATCTGATCACCGGATACGTCCGCCATTGGCCGTTTGCCTCTCTTTTTGTCCCGCCGGCAGGATAACTGACTCACTCCCAGCTTCAAGCCGGGAGGTTCGATCCGGTCGGCTAAAAAGCCGACTATAACCTACCGCCCTCCACGATCAGTGAGTCACCCTGAGCGTGAGCGAAGGGTCTTGTCACGTTGATAGATTTCTCGGCTTCGCCTCGAAATGACACCGTGCTTCGCCTCAAAGCGAGGGGTTTCCACCATCCCCGACGGAGACACTAATGAAAATGACCTTAGAACCCAATTAATACTGCTTCGACTTCAACGTCAATAGGATTTCATAAGGATTTCATAGGCAGGCTGCCGGTTATCTGGCCACTAGCTAAGCTAAACGCAGGATCGTCGTCTATGTGAAAAAGGTTAGGCTTTAGCGTTTTAAACTTGCGTTCGCTCAAAATAGTAGGAGAATAGTCGGTCTCTTTCCCGGTCGTCCGTGGAGGGATCGTGAAGGGAATAATCTACCAGAAATACCACATTATCGGAGTAGCCCGTTTGAGCGAGAATACCCGCTATTGGGTTCCTACCGTGCGCGTAGTGTGGCGTGATGGGGGAAAGGAACAAAAATTCGAGCTCGACGGCCCGTCGAATCGTTTTAGCTCCAGAGAGGAGGCCGAAGATTATGCGATTTTGATGGGTAAAGACTGGATTGACAGAAAGACTCCGGTTCCATGATGTTGCGGCCCTTCATCTAGCCTCTAGGTCATTGCCTGCTCCGGGCACTTATTTGTCCTTTCGACTGCCTAACGACCACACGCCAAGGTCGTCGAAAAACGCTTCTTTGTCCATGGCTTCGTAGAAGACTTTGAGCATTTCGTTGTTCCCTCGCAACTTAGCCACCGCGATGGAAGCCCAAATTTCGCTCCAAGGTATTAGTTTCAGGCCGGCATGGGCGTTGCGCGAGCGCCACACCGCCTCGGGAGGAGCGAAGGTTGGAGCAAGGCTATCTTTATGTTTGTCAGCGTGTTGAATTGTCGTTCGTTTTTGGCTCTTGTCGGATTCTTCACTCATCGAAATTGCACGGATGCTTCACGAGATGTTTGAGAAAAGAGCAAACAAAAATTGCCAAAAAGGGCGACATGCGAAAACTCGGTTCTCCAGTGTTGAACGCGAGCAAAGCCGATGCCACGGAAGACTCAATTCAAATTCAACAACTTGTAGAACTTTTGAAGCAACGAACTGTAAATTTTTCTTACATGAAGATCGCACAGCGCGTAGGCAGATTCTTCGAACGGCTGCCGAAACCACGTTGCCAACGGCTGGTTAGGTGGCTTCTCGGAAGCAGGATTGAGCCTGACCGCAACATGTAAAGGGAACTAACAGATTTGCTTTCGGTGGACGTGGTTTGTCGTCGGTTGTGACCGGCTTGCGCTCCATTTTGTTTCTGGAAATGCGGACAGCGCTGTGGTAGCTTTTACACTCCGTCAAACAGGCTGCCATTTGCCCGTTTTCCATGAGCGGGGCAGGGCTTCGATCTTCGCCAAGGAGAGGTGACCGAGCGGTTGAAGGTGCACGACTGGAAATCGTGTGTACCCCTAATAAGGGTACCGGGGGTTCGAATCCCCCCCTCTCCGCCAATGACCGACAGCCTCTGCGCTGCCTGAAATTCGTGTCAAACCGGCGATCCAATTCCTTGGCCGGCAATAACTACGAGCGCTATGCGATCCATATCGGCATCGACTACTCCGGTGATTGGTCGCCCTCCGGAACGAGAGTTGGCACCTACACGCCCGCCCAAGCGGCATATAATCTTGAATCTTGGGCGCGATCGTCGTACTGTTTTGTTTGCATTACTTGCGCGCGCTTGAAAACCAAATAACGCGGATGTCGATTGCTGATAGTCAGGTCCTGTGCAAGGCGGACCCGTGAATCCCGTCAGGTCCGGAAGGAAGCAGCGGTAACGGATGTACCCCTGTGCCACAGGGCAACCTGGCTGTCAGCAATGGGCACCCCCGCATAGGAGAGGATAGTTCAAATAGTTCAACCTGTTCAAAACGTTCAAACCGGGTTTAGGCCGGATTCGCCGTTGTCCAGTGACGGCTTGAACGATTTGAACTGCTGGAACGGCTAGAACAATCGTTTTTGCTACTCCAGTCTGAGATCTGAGATTTGAAACTTGAGATTCCCGAAGGGATACTATGTCGTATCTGGTTCTAGCTAGAAAATGGCGTCCGCAGAGCTTCGATGATATTGCGGGGCAAGGGCACATCACGCGTACCTTGCGGAACGCCATACGTGCAAACCGGATCGCCCATGCGTATCTCTTTACAGGCGTGCGCGGCGTAGGAAAGACCACCGCCGCCCGCATTCTTGCCAAAGCTCTCAATTGCGAGAAAGGGCCGGCGCCGGACCCTTGCAATCAGTGCACGCACTGCCATGAGATCACGGCCGGTAACTCAATCGATGTGCTCGAGATCGACGGCGCCTCCAATCGCGGCATCGACGAAATCCGGCAGATTATTGAGAGTGTTCGCTATCAGCCGGCCAAATCTCGGTTCAAGATCTATATCATCGATGAGGTCCACCAGGTCACGAAGGACGCTTTTAACGCGCTGCTGAAAACGCTCGAAGAGCCGCCGCCGTCTGTCAAGTTTGTCTTGGCCACGACGGAGCCTCATCGATTGCCCGAAACGATTTTGTCACGCTGCCAACGCTTTGATTTCCGTCGTATCGCGCTGCGAGAAGTTGTTCAGCGTCTCAGTGAAATAGCGGTAAACGAGGGGCTGAAGATCACGGACGCCGCCTTGATTTTGTTGGCCCGTGAAGCGGATGGCAGCATGCGTGACGCGCAATCTCTGCTCGAGCAAGTGTTAGCATGTGCCGAGCCAGGTAGCAGTAACGACAGTAAAGCCGTTGTTGACGAGCAATTTTTGCAGGATGTCCTCGGGCTGGCGGAAAGGCGCAAGTTCTATTCGTTATCTGAGGCGGTCATCCAGGGGAATCCGAAGCGATGCGTCGAGATCATTTCGGAAGCTGTTGCCGAGGGACGTGATCTATGCCGGCTGTCCAAGGATCTAGTCGAACACTTCCGCAATCTTTTGATCGCGGGGCTATCCGGTCAAAAAGGGCTTAAGGGAGATAATGGCAGTGCGGCAACCCGGGAGCAACTTCTGGATTTGCCGGATCAAGAGATCGTGGACTTGACCGCCCAGGTCGCCGATCTCTCGATCGATACCCTGTTAGACTATTTCGATTTCATGGCGATCGGCGATGACGAGGTAGGGCGGTCTGCTAATCCTCGATTTGCTTTGGAAACAGTGTTGGTGCGTCTGGCGACCTTGCCGAAATCCCTGCCCGTAGCGCAGCTCGTGGAGCGGCTCGAAAAGCTCGAAAAACGCTTGTCAGCGGATCCCGGCCGTTTAGCCGCTCCTGGCGTGGAAAGGGCGCCGCGTCCAGCGAAACCCATCGTTGAAAATTCAGCCAAAACCTCGGAGCTTGGCGCGAATAAGGTTTGGCAGGATTTTGTCGCTTTCGTTCGCAAGGAAAAGAAATTCCTCGCTAGTCATCTCGAATCGGGAAGTCCTTTAGAAATCGGGTCCGGCGAGCTAAGGATCGGTATCGTGGAGCGTCACCACCTAAGTTATCTGCAGGATCCTGAAACCCTGGCGATTCTGAAGACGTTCGCCAAACAGTTTTTCTCGAGCGATGTGGCCGTAACCATTGCGCAGATGGAGCCCGCCGCTGCGACAGGGAGCGTGGCGCTGGATAGGGCAGGGCCGGTTGAACCGGAAAGTGATATGGCAAAGGCTGCGCAGCGGATTTTCGGCGGGACCATCAAAACCGTGCGGCGGGAAAACTGACGATGGGACTGGTGATCCGCGCCAAGTTAAGATTGAGCGAGATCTTAACAGAGTGTTGAAAATGCGGTATCCAGGCCGTTCAAAAGGTTTCAGTTGCGAGGCGCGCGAGAAATCGATCCTTCGGCTCCGCTCAGGACAGGCTCCCCACCACCCGTGAAACTCAGAGCCGTAGGATGGGTGGAGCAAAGTGATACCCATCGACTGGTTGGAGCGAGGCGATCGAGCGCAACGAAGCAAATGACCCTTTTGAACGGCCTGGCAAGGAGGAACCCATGGCACAAGGGATAGGCGGAATGGGTAATCTGCTGAAGCAGGCCCAGGAAATGCAAGCGCGACTTGCCAAGGTTCAAGAAGAGTTGGCGCATAAGACCGTCGAAGGCTCGGCCGGAGGAGGAATGGTTCAAGTGACCG
>JBOHVS010000010.1:0-12242 GCA_050735975.1 Binatia bacterium
CTTTATGGAAGTTTTCGGTAGCGGTTCCGCTCCCGCCCACCCGTGTTCAGTGATGTCCAGCATCACCCCATCCGGTCCTTTGTACTTCTCTTCAAAGAAGCTGGTTGTCGCCGCTTCGGCGCGGCTCTCGCGGTACTCCGCGCCGGCCTCGGCGAGCCGGCGGCGGGTCTCCTCGGGGTTTTCTACCCAAAAGCCAAAATGGTGCAAGCCGAAGACAGGGCCTAAACCATCGTGCCGGTCCGCTGCTTCGGCCGTTTTGAAGCGGAGAACCGCCACGTTGATTGTCCCGTCACTCAGATATATGCCCTTGGCGAGCGGGGAGTCGGTTCGCCCCACTTCCACCAGGTCAAAAACACGCTTGTAGAATTCCGCGGTCTTCTCCGGATCGGGCGTGTGCAGAGCTATATGTCGCAACTTGGCCATGACGATCTCCTTTCTGCTGATTGTTCATAAACAGTTACCTTGGCGTGCGGGCGTGCGGTGCCAAGCATCGGGCTCGCACACCCGTAGAGCTTCATTAGGTCCCGCCGGTCATAAATACTGCGAATCCAGGACGCGGGTCAAGCAGCTCTTCCGAGGGACAGAGGAACCCTCGATAAAATCAGCTTGACAGCCAAGCCACGTTTGCGGTACTCACGCCCCAGTCTGGACCTTAAGACAGGAGGTGGCATAAAATGGATCCAAAGGCCAAATTGATTGTCAATCTTCTGATTATCGCCGCTCTCATCTCGGGCCTGGCAAGCGACACAAGCGCGCAGCGCAGGACGAAGATCAGGTACGCATTGGGCGATGTCGTTTCGACCGACGAGCTCCCGCTTCTGATCGCGGTCGAGCATGCCAAGCGCCGCGGTGTGGACGTGGAGGTCACGTCATTCAAGAGCGAGGAAGTGGCCACTCAGGCCGTGATCAACGGCCAGGCCGATGTCGGGCAGGGAACCCCCTACGCGGCAGTTCAGAAGCTCACGGTTCCCATCCGCTTCTTCTACCAGTTAAGCTCGCTGCTGTTTTTTCCGGTCGTCAACAAGGAGAGCTACAAGAGCTGGAAGGACCTCGACGGGCAAGAGATCGCGGTCCAAGGCCGCGGCTCCGGAACGGAAGCGATCATGCTCCTCGCCGCAAAGGAACACGGCATCAAGTACAAGAACGTGAGTTACGTTCCCGGGTCCCAGGTACGCGCGTTAGCTCTGTTAAAGGGCAATATCAAGGCTACGATCCTGGACGCGACGAACAAAAATATCGTCATGAAAGACGCTCCGGATAAATTTATAATCCTGCCGCTCGGAAACGTGAAAGCGACCGACGAAGCGCTTTTTGCCACGAAGAACTTCCTCGATAAAAACCAGGCGGCGGTCAGGATCCTTCTCGAAGAACTGGTCAAGGTTTCGCGTGCAATCAACGCCAACCCGAGCTGGATCCTGAAAGAGCGCAAGAAACTCGGGCTGCTGAAGGAACTGCCGGCGAAAATGGAAGGAGAGATTCTGCCGTTTTTCCAGGAAGCCGTCAAAAATGGCGTTTTCCCTAACGATGGCGGCGGGGAGAGCGCAGCGAAAAACGACCTGGAGTTCTTTCGTCTATCGGGCGCGCTTCGGGGGGAGAACTTGAAGGTCGAGGATTTCTGGCACCTGGCGCCGCTGAAGGGAGCGCTTGGGAACCTAAAATAGGGCGCTGATTCCGTGCAACGAAAAAGCCGGATCGCGACTCCTCTGGTCTGGCAAGTGATCTCTTTCGCCCTGGTCTTGGGGCTGTGGGAGCTTGCAGGTCAGTGGCCGATGAGCGCGGCATTCCCGCCTTTTAGCAAGACGGTTATGGCGCTGGCGCGCATGATCGCCGACGGGAGCCTTCTCAAGGCATATCTGCTTACCCTTCAGCCGCTCGTCATCGGCATCGCGCTCTGCGGAGTTGCCGGCATTGGCTTCGGCATCGGCATGGGTCTGTCACGTACGATCGAATGGTTCACCCTGCCGGTCTTCATCATCCTGCAGGCGGCGCCTATGGCCGCGATTATTCCGCTGATTACCTTTATGTACGGGATCGGTCTCACCGCCAAGGTGCTGGCCGTGGTGATCCTGGCTGCGCCGGTGATTGTAATGAACTCGTACAAGGGCATCCGCAATACCAATCCTTCACTGGTCCAGATGTGTCGCGCCTTTTTAGGGACGCGACGGCAAGAAGTCATGAAAATTATCCTCCCGCACGCGGCAGCGCTGATTTTTGCCGGACTGAGGCTGGGGCTGGCCATGGGTTTTATCGGCATCGTGATCGCCGAGTTGTTGATTACACCGACCGGCATCGGTGATCTGATCACCTACCACAGTTCAGTGGCAGGATATCCCGAGATGTTTGCGACAATTGCCTCGATGGTCGCAGTCGCCGCCCTGACCATTTACGCGCTGGAACGCCTCGAACGCAGACTCTTTCCTCCCGAAATCCGAGCATCATGACGCTATCGACTGATCCGATTGTCGAGATAAAAGAAGTCGGCAAAACCTACGACACCGGCGTCGAGGCGCTCAAGGAGGTGAGCCTGATGCTGCCCAGGGGCCGGCTCAGCACGTTTTTAGGGCCGAGCGGATGCGGCAAAACAACTCTCCTAAAAATCGTTGCCGGGCTGATTCCGGCAACCAGCGGCGAGGTCTTGGTGAAGGGCAAAAGAGTGGAGGGTCCGGGGCCGGAACGCGCTTTCGTTTTCCAGGATTTCGCGCTTATGCCTTGGGCGACGGTGCTGCGAAATGTCGCCTTCGGCCTGGAGCTGCGGGGAGTGCCGCGCGATAAACGCGCTGAGATTGCGCTCGGCTACATCGCCAAGGTCGGCTTGAGGGAATTTGAATCTCGCTATCCGCACCAGCTGTCGGGCGGAATGCGCCAGCGGGTAGGACTCGCCCGCGCTCTTGCCGTCGATGCCGATATCATCCTGATGGACGAACCCTTCTCATCCGTCGATGAGCAGACGCGGAGAAAGTTCCAAGAGGAGTTGCTCGATTTGCTGAAGGTGGAAAAGAAGACCGTGATCTTCGTCACCCACAGCATCGAAGAGGCTGTTTATCTTTCGGATCAAATTATTCTATTGTCGCAGCGACCTGGGACAGTCTTGAGGATCATCCGTCCAAGCATCGAGCGCGGTAAGGGTCCGGAAGACATCAGACGCGATAAAAACTACCTCGACGCGGTGGACGAGATATGGCAGATCCTGAAACAATACGTTTAAGCGCGTTCAACTTGCTTCGCCATACGCCGTTTCCAGTCGCCGCCGGTCCTCAACGTACTCAAGGCGTACGCTTCCGGCCGGCCCCCTCCTTCGGGCTTCGTTTGGCTTGCAATTGGGGCGGCTGAACTCTTTCTTGCAAACGGCACTAAGCTGATATGACGATATTCGACAAGAAAATCCCGCTCTTTTTCTCGCTCGTGATCTGGTTCATTGTCTGGGAACTGGTTGGGCTGGCGAAGCTATCGATGATCATTCCGCCAGTCTCCAGCGTCGTCGCGGCCGGAATCACCATCCTGCCGACCGACAAATTCAACACGGCCGCCTTGATTTCATTACGCTGTTTTGGAATGGGGATGGCGCTCGCGCTTTTGATCGGAATCCCTCTCGGCGTCGGCATGGCGCGAGTGGCGAGCTTGGGCAAAATCCTTGGCATGTGGGTCAATATCTTCATCAGCGCTCCGATCTCGGCGCTGGTGCCGATCCTCATGGCGGTCATCGGCATCGGCGAAACAACGGTTGTGGTAACGGTCTTTCTTTTCGCCGTCTTCGTCATCGTGCTGGACACCCAGGTCGGCGTCAAGCAGGCGGACAGCTCGCTCGTCGAGATGGCGCGCTGCTTCGGCGCGCGGCGATACCAGATCTACACCAAAATACTGCTCTTCAGCGCTCTGCCGGAGATCTTGGCCGGTGTGCGCCTCGGCGCGATCCGCGGGGTGAAAGGAGTCGTTATCGGTCAGCTTTTGATTGCGATTCTCGGGGTGGGAGAATTGTTCGAGCTCTATTTGCAGCACTTTCTGATGGAGGAATTCTGGGCTCTCGTGATCATCGTGTTTATGTTCGCCTTCGCGGTTTCAGAGACTATTGCTTTCGTGGAACGACGCATTGAATATTACGCCAGTGCCCGCTAGAGATGCCGACCATTTTTACCCATCCAGCCGTTCCGCTTACCCTGCAGGTCGTGATGGGAAAAGGTGTTGTTTCCAAGCGTCTTCTTTTTGCCGGGGTCATCGGCTCGATCTTGCCTGATCTGGACGTCCTAGCCTTCTCATTTGGCATTCCGTATGGACACCCGTTCGGTCACCGTGGGTTCACACATTCCTTTTTATTCGCGGCTTTTGTAGCGCTGGTCGTTGCTTCCATGTTCCGGCTATTGCACACGACTTTGGTCAAGGCTTTTCTCTTCCTGCTCATATCCGTCGGCTCACACGGAGTTCTCGATGCATTCACGAACGGCGGCCGTGGAATTGCGTTTTTCTGGCCTTTGTCCGCGGCGCGTTATTTCTCTCCTTTCCGGCCCGTGGTGGTTGCTCCGGTCGAGATTTCTCTTTTCTTTTCCTCGATCGGCTTGCATGTATTGCATTCCGAGCTTCTGTGGGTATGGGCGCCGTGTATTCTCGCCGGAGCCATAATGACGCTCTGGCGACGCTGGCGGTAGTGTCATTAATGTCAGAGAGTCCCGCCTTATCGTCAGAAAACCGCGTTTATCTTGCGGTCTGACAACTTCCTTTTGTTGACAAACGAGCGCAAACGACGCCTTTTGCGCGCCGGAGAATTCCCTCCCCAAGTGGCCGGGGTATTGCGTTGGTCATCGCAGACTGTTTTACGGGAGGGATCTATGAAAATCATCGCGGCAATTCTTGTCGCTCTTTCGCTTATTTTGCTCCAGGGATCGCCCGCATTCGCGAATGAGTTTAAAAAGCGGGAAGCGCAAATGGCTCAATATAAAAAGTGGCTGGACACCCTTGGACCCTCGGGTTCCAAATACTGGATCAGGCTCGATTCAAAGCGCCGGCCGCACAGGTTATATATCGGTGAAGGCTTTTATCGCGCCGACTACAAAAGCCAAGAACGCTTCATTGACACATACTCCAATTACCTCGCCGGCCACCCGGAAAAATTCATGCTCATCGATCTTTTCGATGCAAACACGAAACGCCCGGTAGGTGAGTACGGCTTCGGAGGATTCAAACTCTACTCGCGCTCCGTTCGAGTTGCCGGGGCTCAGGAATAGCAGCGGAATACTAGCAGAGCGTCTGTCCAGAGCACGGAGAGGCCCGAGGATCCAACGATCTCGGGCCTTTTCTTTTTCGGCCCGGTTGGGTGGTGTCCCAGAAGCGGGGCGCGCCCCACGATCTTTTTTCATAATTGTGACGCGATCTGCCGCGGTGAGCGGCCACAGTTCACGGCAAATCTAGTGGCATACTCCTTGCGACCGCTTTTACTACCAGAATCGGCGCCGAACAGAAAATTCTGGGAGGTAGCATATGGATACTGAGGTCGTCATTTCTCTGGTTGTGATTGCCGCGATAATATTGGTTGCGTTTGGAATCTGGTACTACTATCGCCGGACAACGTCGAAGAGGTTGCAGGAACATTTCGGCCCCGAGTACGACCAGACCGTGAGCAGACTGCAAAGTAAGGAACGCGCAGAGGCTGAGCTGAAAGACCGTGAGAGGCGCGTGAGCAAGTACGATATCGTCTCCTTGCCGCGAGCCGAACGGGTCAGATACCAGGAGGCCTGGATGTCCATTCAAGGCCGCTTTGTTGATCAGCCGAAAGCCGCGGTGGCGGATGCGGATAGCTTAGTTCAGGAGGTCATGCAGAAGTGTGGTTATCCGTTGACTAATTTCGAACAATCGGCGGCGGATCTATCCGTAGAACATCCCGACGTAGTTGAAAACTACCGCGCCGCCTGCCGCATAGCCCATAGCAGCAGGCGCGGGTCGGCAGATACCGAAGAGCTACGACAGGCTCTGGTTTACTATCGGGCGCTTTTCGATGAGCTTCTGGAAGAGGACAAACCCAAAAGTCACGACGCCGAAACTAAACACCAAGTGGTCGCGACCC
This sequence comes from Binatia bacterium, assembly GCA_050735975.1. GTDB lineage: Bacteria > Desulfobacterota > Binatia > UBA9968 > UBA9968 > DATMBL01. Next base: position 6,053 of record JBOHVS010000010.1, read on the forward strand.
GGCAAGCCAAGGCCCATCCAAACTAAGATGAGAAAGGAGGTATAGAAACAAAATGGAAGAGGAAAGAAGGGTAAAAGTAAGCGATCGCAGGCTGAGTACAAAGGACATGGCGGCCGCGGCGGAACGGCACGTTCACCGAGACGAAACACCAGAAACCAAAACTATCGAACGTGACGAGGAACTCGCGGGGGGTCAGGCTCGCCCCCAAGATGGTGAAGAGCTCAGCCCTCTCCTTTCGCACCAGGAGGAAGGAGATTTGCGTTCGCGTTGGAATACCATACAGACGGGTTTTGTCGACGAGCCGCGCAGAGCGGTTGAGCAAGCTGACGAACTGGTCGCGGAAATCATGCAACGTTTGGCTCAAAGTTTCAGCGACCAGAGAAACAACCTGGAAACCCAATGGGAGCACTCGGAGAAGATCTCTACCGAAGAATTGCGTGTAGCGTTTCGCCGTTATCGCTCCTTCTTCGACCGGCTACTCTCTATTTAGATCAAAGAAAGCAGGGAGCGAGGAGCAGATATCAGAGATCCAGCGGTCGGCGGCTCCGCGCTCCCTGCTCCTTGCCAACAACCCGCTAAGGCGCGACATTCAACGGGCGGAGTTGAATGAGGTCAGAGCGTGTCACCGTAACGTTGTGTCTGTAGCCGAAGCTCGTAAAGAGAGAGAACGCCTGCAGGACCTCTTTTTCATCCTTTTGTACGGTGCAATCCACCGGGACATAGACGTGATAGTCGCGGACGCTGAACCCCATGACGGCAGACTGAACGCAGTTTCGCGTGGAAATCCCGGCCACGATGACGCGACCTGCGCCTGGCCGCATCCCAAGCCGCTCCAGAAGCGCGTCCATTTCCGTTCCGTAGAAACAATCATGGGTACGCTTCACAATCAGTGGTTCGTCGGCACCCGGCCGCAACTCGTTGATCAGCTCCGCTCCCCAGCTGCCTTCCAGCTTCCGCACCGTGTTTTTGAAAACCTTGAACTCGAGGGCATCAGGTGAGCGAACGGACTGAGTGTGCGCAACCCGCCCTCCGGCCCGGCGCACTTTCGCTCGCAGTCCCGCAATGCTCGGGATGATTTTTCTCACCGGATCGCCGATGTAAAGCGCTCCATCCGGGTGCGCGTTCTCGTTTTCCATATCGATAATCAGCAGCAATGTTTCCTCTGCTTCGATCTCGACCGGAACCGGATCCGGATAGTTGAGTTCAATGAGCACGGCGCGATCCTTTGGAGTCGCTCGACGGCCTGGCGCCCTTTAGCGATTTTTGTTTACGTATTCGTCAAACGGCCCTGAGATGCGGATCACTTCTCTGACCGGATAATCGAGCATCGGAAATACCATGACGAAGAGATCGCCGGCGATGCCGAGTTTTCGCGTTCCGTCCGTAAGCGGCGGAAACGCCAGGGTTCGCAGAGCCGACCTTCCGCTGAACGATGCGAACTCGACGCGCTTTCCGTCCGGTGTCAACGCAAAGAGCTTGTGCGAACGCCTCTGGGCCACGAACAGGTTCCCGCCTGGAGAGAAGCTCATGCCGGAACCCAGCGCCCCTGAATAGATGACCTCGAGTTTACGGCTCGACATCTGCAAGCGGAGGATTTGCCCCCATCGATCAATGTGCTCTGTGTCATGCGGCCCATCGCTGCCGATCCAGAGGTAACCCCGCCGGCCGAAAGTCAGAGTTCGGCCGCGTCCCAGGCCGGTGATCCACCGGGGACTTAGAACTTCTCCTGTTGGGCCTAATTTCGCGACCACACCGAGGTCGTTATCGATGACATAAACATTGTTTGCTTCATCGAAGGCAATGCCTTCCGGGTCGCGCAGCAACGACTTGCCGGATGGCGCCGGTCCGCCCGCAAACAACGAATTTTCTCCGGAGGGAGTCAAGCGATAAACGGTTCCGTAACCGGCCGGGTTGCTAGTGCTGACAAAGACCTCGCCTCGCCGGTTAACCGCGAGCTCATCCGGATCGTTTAGAGAGGGACCGAAAAAATATTCTTTCTCCGTCTCAGGGGTGACTTTGGCAGCTCCAGGGGGAATACGGTAAATTGACGCGCTGCTTCTACCGTAGATTTCTCTCAGGCGGTTTGCCGTGCGGGCAAAATAGAGCGCCCCATCGGTATCGAAGGCCATTGAGACAATAGCCGGAATGCCCCGTTGGTCCTCATGAAAACCCGACCCCGTGATATAGATTGTCGACTTAAATCCAGGCGGCAGTTTAAGGCCCTTAGGATCGTAGCCGGCGAAAGCAAGCCCCGAAAAAAGCCAAAGCAGGCTCGACGCTAACCCAATGCGGCAGACAACACGGGCAAAATCGCCTAGTGGAGTTGTTACTTTCATCGTCGCTGTCCTGCCCTCTTAGACTCTAAGCTTCGTATACCTTATTTTATTCGCGGGCAAGGCCGATCGGGCCGTCCCTGGCGTGAGGGCGGGCAAAATTGACGAACCGAGCCGAGCGTTATATGAGGATATGATGCCTTACGGAAGCTAGCTCGCCTGGAGGTAAGATCTAATGCGCTATGTCGATGCCGACGGTCACGTAGAGGAAAACCCAGCAACATTCGACGATAAGTATCTCGATCCGGGTTTTCGCGCAAAGCGTCCCCGGGTCGTCGGTGTCGACGGCCTGGTCTACTGGGTTATTGACGAGCAGTTGTTTCCCCGCCGGGTTGGGCGCGGCTGCAACAATTTAGGCACGCCGACGAGCTACGGCGGACAACCCGCGATTCACACGGCCGGCAAGCCCGAAACGGTCGGGTGCATGGAGCTGACGGACCTCAAATCGCGGCTGCAGATCATGGACGAAGAGGAGATCGGGATCCAGGTTATTTACCCGACGCTCTTCCTCGCCTACCCGCTGAGCTCGAATCCGGCGCTAGTGACCGCTCTCAGTTCCTCTTACAATCGCTGGCTGGGCGATAGGCTCTCTGATCACGATCGGCTCAAATGGGCCGCGGTGGTCAATTTAGATGATGTCAAAGCATCCGCTCATGAAGTCCGCGAGGCGAAACGGCTCGGCGCCTCGGCTGTGATGGTGTTGGGGACGGCCGGAGATCGTCAACTGGATGATCCGCTGCTGTTCCCGTTCTATGAAGCGGTATGCGGGGAAAGGCTCCCCCTGGCCATCCATGTCGGATGGGCCTGTCCTTCCATCAACAATCTCTACACCCACATTTATCCCTCAGGCGTTGTCGCCTTCCATTTCCCCGTGCTGATGGCGTTCGCTGCACTGATCAGTGGCGGCGTGCTGGACCGGTTTCCAAAGCTTAAAGCCGTCTTTCTCGAAGCCGGCTCGATGTGGATCCCTTACATGATCGACCGCTTGAACCACCGGTTTCAAAACCAGGGAAAGACTTTGGCCAAGTTCCTCCCTCAAACGAGGCCGCTCCAGGCGCTACCGGTGATGGAGTACATCAAACAGGGAAATCTTTTCTTCAGCGCAGAGCTGGAAGATTTCATTTTGCCTCAGGTCATGGATCTCGTGGGGGAAAGACAAATCGTCATGGGGACGGACATGCCCCACGGCGACCGGGAGCGCTTCGCGGCGCGCCACCTACAATCGCGAGAGGATCTAAGCAGCTCCGCTAAGAGCAATATCCTTGAATACAACCCATCACAGCTTTACGGGCTGATTACTCCCGAACCAGTATGATGGCCCCATGAATAAGGCAGTCGAAGAGCAAGCCGCCACCCTGACCGGCGCCGAAGCCGTGGTTGAGATGCTGAGGGCGCACGGAGTCGAGATCCTCTTTGGCCTGTGCGGCGATACCAGCTTGCCGCTTTACGATGCGCTGGCGAGATTGCCGCACGGCATGCGCCACGTTCTCACGCGCGACGAACGCTCGGCAGCCTACATGGCGGACGGCTACGCTCGCGTCTCCGGCAAGGTCGGCGTCTGCGAAGGACCTAGCGGCGGCGGGGTCACTTATATCCTTCCGGGGCTCGCCGAAGCGAACGAATCGTCCGTTCCGGTGCTTTGCATCAACACTGACATCTCCGTGTCCGCGCGCGGGCGCTTCACGCTTACCGAGCTCGACCAGGGCGCGCTCATGCGGCCGGTCACGAAATGGAACGCAGTGCTCGATCGCTCTCAGGACATCCCGCGTTTCTTCCGCGCCGCGTTCAATCAAATGACAACCGGCCGGCCAGGTGCCGCGCACATCGCGTTGCCCTTCGATGTGCAAAACGGACCGGTTGATCGGAACGACGTCTGGGGCGATGCGACCCTCGGCCGATATCCGGCGCATCGCCTAGCGCCCGAGCCGTCCTTGGTCGACCTCGCGGCAAAATCACTGCGCGCCGCAGCTCATCCGGTCTTCGTTTGCGGCGGCGGAGTAATCATTTCCGGCGCTGAGCAAGAACTACTCAAACTGGCCGAACGGCTCTCGGCGCCGGTCGCCACCTCCATCAGCGGCAAAGGATCAATCACCGAGGAAAATTCGCTCGCGGGCGGCGTCGTCGGCTCGAACGGCGGCACCCCCGAAACGCGTGCCATCGTTGACCAGGCGGATCTGATCTTTTTCGTCGGCTGCCGCGCGGGCTCGGTGACGACCGAGCGCTGGCGCCATCCCGCGCCGGGCAAAACGAAGGTGATTCATCTCGACGTGGATCCGGCGGTGCTTGGCGCCAACTACCGCGTGGACGTGGCCCTGGTGGGCGATGCGAAGCTCGCGCTGGCGGCGTTGAACGAGGCGCTTGCGACCCTGAAGCGGCCGATTGAAGCCTCGGCGGTCCAACAGGCCAAGGCGCGGAAGTTCGCCAGATTCGAGGCGCTCGCGCGGTCCGGCGACAAGCCGATTCGACCCGAGCGTGTGGTGGCGCAATTGACCGAGGCGCTCGATCCGGATGCGATCATAGTCGTCGATGCGGGCACGCCGTGTCCCTATTTCTCGGCTTACTACCCGGTGCGCGGCACCGGACGCCGGTTCTTCTCCAATCGCGCCCACGGCGCTCTCGGCTACTCGATGTCGGCGGCGATCGGCGCTCATTTTGCGCGGCCGCAAGTGAAGTGCGTTTCAGTGATGGGCGACGGCAGCTTCGGTTTTACCTGTGGCGAGCTCGAGACCGTCGTGCGTTACCGGCTGCCGATCACTTTCATCGTGATCTCGAACGGCACGTACGGTTGGATCAAGGCGGGGCAGAAGTCGGCATACGGCGGGCGCTACTTCGCCGTCGACTTCGACACCACCGACCACGCTGCGGTCGCCGCCGCCTTCGGCGTGAAGAGCCGGCGAGTCACCGAGCCAGGCGCCCTAGGTAAGGTGCTAAAAGAAGCGCTGGCGCACCCCGGGCCGAGTCTAGTGGACATCGTCTGCCAACCCCTGCAAGAGACAAAAGCGCCGGTCTCCGAGTGGATCGCATGAGCAGTGGAGAAATAGGTTAAGGTTCAGGTTGAGACTGAGGTTAGGGGAGGACCGCCGAGCAAGAGGCTTCGGTGGAGGGTGAGGCTTAGCGTAAGCCTTTAGCCTAACCCTTAACCTTAGCCTCAACCTGCTTCTTAGTTTTCAGTTTCTTTGGTTTTTCCTGAGCCTGAACCTCAACCTTGACCTCAGCCTGCTTCTTAGTTCTCCAGTCGCACCTGTTTCCCTAGGTTCGCGCAGTCCACATCCGTCTTGAGCCCCGCCGCGCGGATGCCATGCGCGGCAAGCTCCTCATCGCGCTCTTGCGTATCTCCAGTAACCCCGACAGCGCCGATAACCTCGCCGTCGTCGTCGCGGATCAACATGCCGCCGCCTTCGGGAAAGATCTGATCACGTGAAGCACGGATCACGTACTGCATGAATAGCGGCCGCTCTTCGGCGCGTACGCGGACGAGCGACGACGAGCGACCCAAGGCAAGAGCAGCATACGCCTTGCCGTACGCCATCTCGAACCGCATCATCGAGGAGCCGTCCTCTTTCTGAAACGCTTTTACGCTCGCGCCCGGCTCGACGACCACAATGCTTAACGGGCGGCAGGCAAGTTCGCGTCCGCGAGAAAGAATGGCCTCGATAATACGATTCGACTGTTCGAGCTTGATCATGGTCATACTTGCTCCCTTCGCTACTCGGCTCAAGGCTATATACCACATGATAGCCTAAAACCGCTCTCATCACTCGGCTCTACATCGACTCGAATCAAGCCCAAGCTAGCTCGAGAATCATTCCGACCAATAGACCGAGTCGCCGACGGGATTTCGGAGACTACGTAGTCCA
>JBOHVS010000011.1:0-5839 GCA_050735975.1 Binatia bacterium
GTGGGGAGGATGGCCGGTGAGATCATTGCTCGCGCCGAGATCATAGCTGCCGAGCGGAAAAAAGAGGAAGCTGAGCGACGCGCGCGAGAGAAAGCCAGGCGCGAGCGAGCGGAAGCTGAAGAGCGAAAGAAGCGGCTCGAATCGCTCGCGGGCAAGGAGAACGAGCTCTGGGCGACAGTCGATAGACTCATTGCCACCAAGCAACCCAGACGGTACGACGAAGCGGTATCCCTGCTTCAGGACTTGCATGATCTCGCCAAGTTGCAGGGCAAGGGCCGCGATTTCAAATTTCGTATGGGCGCGCTCCAACGCGAGAATTCAGGCAAGAGCACCCTGATGGAGAGGTTCCGAAAGGCGAAGTTCCTGGGAGGAATCGCGTGACGCCGTTTGTGCCATGAAGCGGTAAATCTGGTTTTCGAGTTCACCGCAGATCCGCAGTGCATTTGTACCAGCGCATTCATAGAAGAGGAGCAACTTAGTCATGAAGAAGATTTTCACGATGAAGGAACTCGAAGCTCTTTATTCAGGGGAATGGGTGTTGTTGGTCAATCCGAAACACATCGAACAATTGGAAAGGCTTCGTGGGGAAGGTGGTGTTCCATAGCAAGGACCGACACGAAGTCTATAAGGAAGCGCACAGGCGGAAGGACGGTCACACGGCCATCTTCTATGTAGTAAACTCCCCGAAGACTTGGTGGTTGTGCTTTGAGATACCAGTTTGAAGTGATCGTAGCGGAAACGCCGTAAGGGGCGGAAGGCGACTGGATGTAAATACTCGGATGAATGCTAAGAAACAAACTAGGCTGAAGATCCCAATCGATATTCAGCTTCGCGTGCTGTTTCGAGACGGCTGGTTATGTCGTTGGTGTCACCGCCCAACGGTGTTTCCACTAGCCCTCAAGTACCTCGCGAAGTTCGTCAGTGGGCGCGGTTACCCGTATCCGATCGCCTATTACGACTTTCGCAACCGACGTGACGCGGCGCCGATGTTGGACCATCTTGCTGCAGTTATCGACCATGTCAATGCGTACTCGCAAGGGGGTGTTCACGCAGAAAGTAACTTCGCCACTGCGTGCAACAAGTGTAACCTTCGAAAGAACAACCGGAAGATGGAGGATTATCAGAAGGAAAAACCAGGGAAGCCGGTCAAAGGGAAATACGGCGAGCCATTGTATTGGGATGGGTTTGTGTCTTTATTCTTGATCTTGGTGCGAGAGAACAAGGCGGCTTTAAGCGCTTCGGAGAGAAAGTGGTACAACGCTATCGAAACCTATCTCTCACAGAGCGAAGGGAAACGGGACAGGCTGATTTTTCGGATTCGGTGAAAAGCGATGAGACGGCGAAAAGAAATGAATAGCGGAAAAGGGCGATCCGCGTCCGTTCGTGAGCTTCCGTTGTGGCTGCGGCGGCTGGACCAGGTGAAAGCAGAGCTGAAGGGAACACGGTTCCCCCGTACGGCGGAGGATGGCTTTCGCCAGTGCGTCGCTCTATCGACGACGGCTCTTCGGTGGCTCCGGGATTCCATCCGGGACGCTCATCCCACGGCAAGTGAAGATAAGCTAGAGACTGAAAGACGGCACTTGCTCGCAAAGTTATCTGCCGCCGAAGGCCGGTGGTTGGCCGAGTGGAGGAAGGAGCGAGTCCGCTATTTCCGACGATAACCTGGCCGTAGTCTTGGCTCATGTGGTGGAGCGCTTGCGACGGGCGCGAGTCCGATACGCGATCATTGGGGCGTGGGCGCTGTCCTTATGGGGTAAGCCGCGGGCCACGGCGGATCTCGACTTTCTTGTCTTAGTGAAAGATGAGGAGTTGGAGCGACTCACTGCTTTTATGACGGGGGCCGGAATGGACGTTGACGAGGCGTGGCAGCAATGGAACCCGCTGCTCCGAGGCTCTCAGGTAAGATTCCAGTACCGTGGAGTGACGATTGACTTCCTTTGCCCGCGTGATCGACATGACCAAGAAATCTTCCGACGGCGGCGAAAGAAGCGGGTCGGCAGGGAGTACTATTGGGTGGTGTCTTAAGAGGATTTCATCTTGCAGAAGCTACGTCCAAGAGATTTTGAGGATGCTCTTTCTGTGGTCGAGAGATTCAGAGAGAAGCTGGACCGCAAGTATCTTCGAAAATGGACGGCCCGGTTGCGAGTGACTGCAGAACTCGATTACGTCATGGCTCTGTAGGTTCTGATGGAAGATCGCAATTTTTCTCTCCAACACTTCCGCTTTCACTTGGAGCCCAAAGGGCGGATGCGCATGCCTGCGTATAATAAGGGCAATGTAATCCGGGGCGGATTTGGCGGCACGTTTCGGCGGATCGTATGTCATGCTAACTGCCGCGAGCCGGAGACGTGCGAGCTGCGGAATGTGTGTCCTTACACGGCAGTGTTTCATCCATTTGTTCCGGAGGACTCGGAGAAGATCAGCAAGAACCGGGATATTCCACGGCCCTTCGTGATCAAGCCGCCGTTGGAGACGAAAGAAACTTATCTTCCCGGTGAGCGGTTGTCTTTTGATGTCGTGCTGGTTGGAAAAACTAAAGACTATCTTCCGTACTTCATCGTCACTTTCAAAGAACTCTCGCAAGCCGGCCTGGGGCGGCACAGATCGCCAGTGGAGTTGTGCGCCGTCGGACACGTCGGCAGTGATGGTATTGAGGTCCCGGTCTATACGAAAGAAAATATGGTCCAGCCACCTACGAGTGCAATCTCGTGGGCGGATTTGTGCGCTTCTCATACCTCGAACAATGGTTCGATGAAGTCACCCCAGGACGGCGGGAGGAACGTCACGCGTATCATGCTGAGATTTCTGACACCGACGATGCTGAAAGCCGATGGGGTGCAGGTGCGGAGTCCTACGTTCGGACCGATAGCCAAACGGCTTCGCGATCGGATCAATGCGTTGTCGTACTTTTATTGCGGCAGTGGTCTAGACATCGACTTCAAAGGGTTTGGAACTGAGGCAGACAAAATTTGTACAGTCCAGGACTCTACCCGATGGGTTGAGAGCGGCCGGTACTCGCGGAGAAGGCAGGTTAATCATGATCTTAGCGGCTTTATCGGGGAAGTAACGTTTGCCGGCGAGTTGGCCCCTTTCTTGCCGTATCTGAAGCTCGGCGAATACGTGCACGTGGGCAAGAATGCGGTGTTCGGCAGCGGCTGGTACCAGATCATCCGCGCCGATTGACCGTTCACCACGAAGCTCACGAAGAGCACGAAGGAAAGAAGAAATTTAACCGCAAAGAGCGCAAAGAACGCAAAATAGGAAACCGGGCGGGCGATTGAACGGGTTGAACTATTTGAACGTCTGGAACCACTGTTCGGCGTTTAACTTGAACATGAGGTAGTTATGGCTGATGAAGCTTTAAACGAAGTTATTCAATCATCCGAAGGCGAACGCCAATCTCCCGCTCAGTTCAACCTGTTTACCGGCGCAGCAGAGCTCATTCCCATTGAAGTCCCCGAGCCGGCGGAAGACGGTCGCGAGATACGAGTTGACGAAGGAATTTCCCTCGTTAAAAGTGAAGACGGCTCGCAGCTTATTTTTTCAGGTTTCGGTCTTTTTTTGAGTAAGAAAAGCGAGCGGCTGATCGCCCGCAAGGGCAAAGACGTTATCTATCAGTTTCCGTTGTTTCGCATTCAGGAAGTGGTGGTCGGTTCCAAAGGGATTACGATTTCGTCGGATCTATTGCAGGAGCTTTGCATGCGTGGGATTCGCCTGAGCTTTTTGGACCATTCCGGCAAGCCCTACGCGATGGTGACCTCTCCCATGCTCACCGCGACGGTTCAGACACGGCGCGAGCAGATCCTTGCTCTGACGGACAAGCGAGGACTGGAATTCTGCAAGGCGGTTGTGCTCGGAAAGATCAAAAACCAGGAGAGACTGCTGCGCTATTTCGGCAAGCACATCAAGAAAGATGATGAAGAGAGGTTCAAAAAGATCGAGGCGGTTGTCTCGCAGTTGACAGGTTTGTGGAAAAAGGTGCCGTATATCGATGCTGCGTCGGTGAGCGAGGCCAGAGGAACCCTCATGGGAACGGAAGGGACGGCGGGCAGGCTGTACTGGGAAGGCGTGAAAGAAATCATCAGCCACAGAGTGGAGTTCCTCGGCAGGGAACATCGCGGCGCGGCGGATGCCATGAACTCTCTCCTTAACTACGGTTATGGAATTCTTTACTCGCAGGTATGGGGAGCGGTGCTCAATGCCGGTCTGGAGCCCTTCGCCGGTTTTCTGCACGTCGACCGGCCCGGAAAACCGTCGCTGGTATTGGATCTCGTCGAGGAGTTTCGCCAGCCCGTCGTCGATCGCAGTGTCATTGCCTACGTCAATCTGGGGATCAGCATCGGCATGAAAGACGGCTTGCTCGACGCCGATACGAGAAAGAGCATCGGCGAACGCGTTGTGGAACGGCTTTACGCCTCGGAGTCCTACCAGGGAAAGCAATACCAGATTAGATCCATCATCCAGATGCAGGCGAGGAGATTGGCGGGTTTTCTAAGGGGCAACGGAGGGTATAAGGCGTTCTCGTTTAAATGGTAAATCGGATATGAAGTTGCCCATCCTGCGCGGTGCGGCTCAGTCAAAAAGGTTCAGATGCGAGGCGCGCGAAGTTCAACGAGTGGAGGCGTACTCAGCCAGTACGTCGGAACGAGTTGGGCGAGTGCAACGAAGCAGGTGAGCCTTTTTCAGTGAGCCGTCATGGAGGAACTGAGAACGCTGGTGATCTACGACATCGAGAACGATAGGATACGGCTCAAGATTTCGGAGACATGCCTCGATTACGGTTTGACGCGCATCCAATACAGTGCTTTTTTGGGTACGCTAAACAGGAACAAGAGAGAAGAGCTTTTCCTGCGGCTCTGTGACGTTTTGGGGGATGACCCTGGGAAGATCTTCCTCCAGCCAATCTGTAGTGCGGATGTGAAGGACGTTCTAATCAAAGAGAATGAGAAAGCGGACGAGCCGGATGCGCTATGATGTTTGTCAGAGTGAACGATATCAAGCAGTACTTTTATTGCCCGCGGATCGTTTTTTATCAGTATTCGATGCCGGTGGACAAAAAAACCACCTGGAAGATGGAGCAGGGCAAGACCGAGGAAACGGAAATCGACAGGCTCGAAAAGAGGAGAAAACTGAGTTCGTACAGATTGGCAGAAGGAGAGCGGCGGTTTCATGTGTGGCTCAGGTCCGACCGGCTAGGGTTGGCGGGAAAGCTGGATCTGGTCATAGACACTCCCAAAGGACTGTTCCCGGTCGATTTCAAATTCACCACCGGCAGACCGCATAGAAACCATGTTTATCAGCTTTGCGGATACGCCTTGTTGTTGGAAGATCACTACGCCCGAGAAGTGAACAAGGGGTTTGTTTACCTCATCCCGAAGAACGATGCTGTGGTTGTGGACCTGACGGCTGAGTTAAAGGAGCAAACGAGGACAGTGCTCGAGGAAATACGCCGAATGATCGAGAAGGAACAGATGCCGGCACCGACGCCGGTCAGAAACCGTTGCACGGACTGCGAGTACAGGAATTTCTGTGGAGATGTCTTTTAGCATGTCGCTTTCGCAAACCGAGGGGGATTTGCTACAGAAATCAGGGTTTCGAAATATTAGCCGCTCCTACTGTTTAGAAGCTGTTATTTTTCAATGGTTTCCATAGCGGAAACAAATTTCATCCCTATGAGGAGGGAACTGAAAGGGCAAGTGGGTCAACTACCAGCACTAGTAGCAGTCCGAAACAAATTTCATCCCTATGAGGAGGGAACTGAAAGAGACTGTAGAAACCATTGCTTATTTAACCTCTTATCGAAACAAATTTCATCCCTATGAGGAGGGAACTGAAAGTC
>JBOHVS010000012.1:0-24568 GCA_050735975.1 Binatia bacterium
GGCATACGAGTCTTTTTCAGCAGCCTATTAGATTAGGCAAAAGGAAAAGGGGGTCTACGAGGCCCCCTTTGGTTTGGTTGCGGGGCCGGGATTTGAACCCGGGACCTCAAGGTTATGAGCCTTGCGAGCTACCAGACTGCTCCACCCCGCGACAAATGACGTGAAATAACTCTTTTACCTTGCGCTTTCGGTCGAGTCAAGATAGGGAGCTGTTATGAGCGAAACTTTTCGCACGCCACTAGTCACCGTCGATATCATTATCGAGATCGCCGACGGTATCGTGTTGATCGAGAGGAAAAACCCGCCTCATGGTTGGGCGCTTCCGGGCGGATTTGTTGACTACGGCGAGAGCCTGGAGTCAGCGGCAATTAGAGAAGCGAAAGAGGAAACCTCCTTGACGGTTGAGTTGTGCGAGCAGTTCTATACCTACTCGGATCCCGGCCGGGACCCCCGGCATCACACTGTTTCGACAGTATTCATTGCGACGGCGGAGGGTATCCCAAACGCGGCCGACGACGCGAAAACAGCCCGTATTTTCAGCGGCGGGCTGCTCCCCCACCCGTTGGTGTTCGACCACCCGCAGATCCTGCAGGACTATTTCGTTTTCAAAAAGACTGGGCAACTTCCCAAGCCTAAACGCGTCCTCGATTCGGCGTGAGGCTCACTGTAGCTTGTTGACAGCTTCATGAATTCTCCTACACCCTTTCTCGATGTCTTCGAGTGAGGTCGCGTAAGAGAAGCGAATGTGTCGCTGTGACCCAAAATCCTCACCGGGGACCGCTGCGACTTTCGCCTCCTCAAGCAGATAATCGGCGACATCGCATGGCGAAGCGAGATCCTTCCCATTCGCAGGTTTCCCGAACAAAGCGCTGACGTTCGGAAACACGTAAAATGCCCCCTGGGGCTTGAGACATTGAATGCCTTCGATAGCGTTCAGGCGCTCGACAATGACCTGTCGCCGTTTCGCGAATTCGCGAACCATCATCACTGCGGCTTCTTGTGGGCCGCGAATAGCCTCGAGAGCCGCGGCTTGAGCGATGGAAGTCGGATTGGACGTGCTCTGACTTTGAATTTTACCGGCAGCGGCGATCACGTCCACCGGACCGATGGCATATCCTATGCGCCAGCCGGTCATCGCGTAGGTCTTCGACACGCCATTGATAATAATGGTTCGGCTTCGGAGCGCCGGGTTCAAAGCGACCAGACTGTGGACCTGAAAATCGTCGTAAATGATCTTCTCATAGATATCATCCGAGATGATCAAACAAGAGTGCTTCTCCAAGACACGCGCAATGCCGGCCAATTCGTCGCCGTTATAGGTGGCGCCGGTTGGGTTGCAGGGGCTGTTCAGGATGAAAGCGCGAGTCCGTGGCGTGAGCGCCGCTTGCAAGGCCTCAGGCTTAATGCGGAAGCCGGAGCTTTCGTCGGTCGGAATAATCTTGGATGTGCCGCCGGCCAGAACAACCATATCCGCGTAGCTGACCCAGTAGGGCGCAGGGATGAGGACTTCATCGCCGTCTTCGATGATTGCCTGTATAACGTTGTAGAGCGAGTGCTTTGCTCCGCAACTGACCAGCACGTCCTCTTTCTCGTAGGAAAGACCGTATTCGCGTTGATATTTTTGTGTAATGGCAGCGCGCAGCGGTTCGATGCCCGTCACATCGGTGTACTTGGTCATGCCTTTGCGGAGCGCTTCCACCGCCGCTTGCTTGATCGACTCGGGCGTGTCGAAGTCCGGTTCACCGGCGGAAAAATTGACCACGTCGATTCCTTCAGAACGGAGTTTTCCCGCCTTGGCAGCGATCGCCAAAGTGACCGAAGGTTTAATCAACTTGCTTCGCCGGCTGAGTTTTGTCATTGGGGTCCCTTAACGGCTAAACTTTTGTTGCAGTTTTTTCAGCACGTTGGAGGGGACTAGCCCCGAAACGTCTCCGCCGAGACCGACGACTTCCTTGACAAGACGTGAGCTGATATAGAATTCGGACTCGCCGGTCATCATAAAAAAGGTTTCCAACTTCGGTTTGAGCCGGTGGTTCATCATGGCCATCTGAAATTCATATTCAAAATCCGAAACCGCCCGCAAACCCCGGATGATCACGGTGGCTCGCTTCCGCTCCGCATAATCGACGAGCAACCCCTCGAAAGAGTCCGCCTGGACGCGCCCGTTCTCTCCCTTGAATACCTCTTCGACCATCTGGAGTCGCTCTTGCAACGCAAACAGCGAAGTGTCTTTCCCCGCGTTGGTCGCGATGGCGACGATGACCTGGTCGAAGACGCGTAACGTTCGCTTTACGAGATCCACATGTCCGTTCGTAATCGGGTCAAACGATCCGGGGTAAATTGCGACGTTTTTCTGTGCCATGGGTCGAAGGATCCTTATGTTGTTTGCGTGGCCTCTTCTAGTGGTCGGTAAAAGGAGAGCAGGGTGCCGCCGTAGCGCCTCTGATCCTTTAGCGCCAGCACGCCGTATTTCTCTTCTACTCGTTCTCTCGCGCTATGCTCGGCAATTACCACACCTGACGGCCGCAGCAAAGCACCTTCAGCGATAATCTTCAACGACGGTTCAAGCAACCGGCGTCCGTACGGCGGATCGAGAAAAATGATGTCGAAGGTTTCACCTCCGCGCGCCAGACGACGCAGCGCGCGGAAAACCGCTGTTACCCAGACCTCCGCGCGGTCGGCAAGATCGAGCTTAGACAGATTTTCCCGAATCGCTTTCGCCGATCCCGAAGATGAATCGACCAGAATCGCTCCCGCGGCGCCCCGGCTCAGAGCTTCGATCGTCAGGTTTCCGGTCCCGGCGAACAGATCGAGTACTTTCATTCCGGTAAGGTCATGAGGAAGTATGTTGAAGAGGGCTTCTTTGACCCGAGCCGAGGTGGGACGAAGGGCTCGACCTTTCGGTGCCTTAAAACGGCGACCTCGCGCGTTTCCGCCAATCACCCGCATTGTCACTCACCTTGTTGCCCGAACTTGGATCTGAGGCAAGGTTGCTTCAGGCTCATTCGTCCATACGTAAAACGATCTTCCCAAATTGCTTGGATTCCTCCAGCCGCCGTTGAGCTGCCGCGGCGTCTTTCAAAGGAAAGACACGATCAATGATGGGTTTCGTGCGGGTGGCTTGCGCGAAATTGAGCGCTTGCCGGAAGTCATCGCGACTGCCGAGAGTCGAACCGAATATTTTGAGGTTGTTCCAAAAGATACGTCCGATGTCGGTTTGGGGATTGGCTCCTGCGGTCGCGCCACAGGTGACCAATCGACCGCCTTTGGCAAGGGATGCGAGACTTTTGACCCAGGTCTCGCCACCGACCGAATCTATCACAACATCGACTCCTCGCTTGGCAGTCAATTGCCTGACCTCTTGTGCGAAATCCGTCGTTCGATAGTTGATGCCGTGCCTCGCACCATAGCTTTTCGCCCTTTCCAATTTTTCATCGCTCCCGGAAGTAACGATCACATGCGCTCCAATACGCGCTGCGACTTGAAGACCGGCCGAGGCGACGCCGCCGCCGATGCCCAAGATCAAAACGTACTCGCCGGGTTTCAGGCGGCCGTTGGTCATCAACATGCGCCAGAGCGTAATGTAGACCAAGGGGAAGGCGGCCGCTTCCTCGAAAGAAAAATCGGTCGGAATCGGAAAGCAGTTTCGCGCGGAAACTCTAACATATTCAGCGTACGTGCCCGGACGTTTTTCTCCCAGCACCTGAAGATGGATGCACATGAAGTCGCGGTCCGTGACGCAGAACTCGCATTGGCCGCAGCCGCTTGGAGGATAAAGACAGACCGCGTCTCCGGGTCTAACGAGTTCGACCTTTTCGCCCGCCTCGACGACAATTCCGGCTCCGTCGGCGCCGAGGATGTGCGGAAAGGCGAGTTCTAGTCCCGCACGTCCTCGGCGATTCCATAGGTCGATATGATTGAGAGATGCGGCTCTGAGTTTGACGATGACGTCTGTCGGTGAACTGATCTTTGGATCTTGCGCGTCTTCGTACCGGAGCTTATCTATTCCACCATACTCATGGATTCGAACGGCTTTCAGATGAAACCTCCCACGAGTAACTTGTTTCGTTAGCAAGAGACGTAAGGAGAGTCAAAGGCGATGCTTAGAGGTTCCCCGGGAAAACCGGGCGAGCACGCTTGATAGCAGAAATGACCGGCTGAATCTTGGGATTATGCGGAAAATGAAGTGCCGCAGCCGCACGTGCCGGTAGCGTTTGGATTAGTGAACTTGAAGCCGCCGCCGTAAAGCCCCGCGACATAGTCGATGACAGTGCCGTCAAGATGCTCCGCGCTCGCGGGGTCCACGTAAACCTTGAGATTGCCCAGTTCCAGGACAGCGTCTCCAGCTTTTGGTTCTTTCTCGAAATCCAGCTTGTAAGAGAAGCCGGAACAGCCGCCGTCCGCGACAGCAACGCGAAGCCCATGGCCCTCAAGCTTATCGCGTGCCAATAGTGCGTTGACTTGGCGGATGGCGGCCTCGGTCAGCCTTAAGTCCGCTGCACCGCGGTTTTCATTGTGCGTCTGTTGCTCTGCCATTCGCGTCTCCCTTCCCGTTCTAAGACGCTATAAGAATAATAGTCGCGTCGCTTCAAGTCAAGGACAGGCTGACAGCTTGCTACTTCTCAAACAGCGCCCGGACGAACTCGGCTGGGTCAAAGGGCTGCAAATCCTCGATCTCTTCGCCGACCCCGATGTAGCGAACCGGCACGCCCAGCTCCTCCTTAATGCTGATGATAACGCCTCCTTTAGCGGTCCCATCTAATTTGGTGAGCACGATGCCGCTGATATCGGTCGCCTCCTTGAATACGCGCGCTTGCTGCAAACCGTTTTGCCCGGTCGTTGCATCCAGCACGAGCAACGTTTCATGGGGCGCATCCGGTTGCTCCTTGCCGATCACCCGGCGAATCTTCTTCAGTTCCTCAATGAGGTGCGCCTTCGTATGAAGCCGTCCGGCGGTATCGATCAAGAGCACATCGATGCCCCGTTTCTTCGCCGCTTGCACACCGTCGTAAACGACCGCTGACGGATCCGCTCCCGCCTTATGCTTGACGACATCGACGCCGGCGCGTTGTCCCCATGCTTCGAGTTGCTCAATCGCAGCCGCGCGAAAGGTATCTGCCGCGACTATGAGGACCTTCTTGCCCGCCGACTTGCATTGGGCCGCCATTTTGCCGATGGTAGTGGTTTTGCCGACGCCATTAACCCCGAGAAGTAAAATGATCCAAGGGCGGGCCGAGAGAGCGGCGTTGGGCGCGCTAGGCCCGTTCTGAAGCATCTGGATCATCGCCTGCTGTAAACGCGACGACATTTCCTGCGCGATATCGCTGGAGCCGCTGGGTGAGTGGCTGCGCAATATGTCCATCAGTTTTTCGGTCGCTTTGACGCCCACGTCGGCTGTAATCAGGCTCTCTTCCGTCGCATCGAGGGATTCTTCGTCCCATTTGCGGGCGTGAAAGATGGTGCCCAGTTTATCTACCCAAGTCTCGCGACTCTTGGTCAGGCCCTGCTTCAGCCGCTGGAAGAAAGAATCCGCCATCAGACTACTTAATGATGTTTGTCCCTGACGCGCAAGGGGTGAATTAGGTTAAGGCAGTGAAACAGGTTCAGGTTAAGGTCCAGCCTCTCCTCAATCTGAACCCTAGCCTGCGGATCAAAGTTCGACGTTCGAGGGTTGGAAGCTCGCCTAAACCTGAGCCTGCATTGGCGGTCTAACTCATTCTCACGGAGACCACTTTGGAAACACCGGGTTCGGCCATGGTGATCCCGTAGAGAACTTCGGCGGCCTGCATTGTTTTTTTGTTGTGAGTAACAAGGACAAACTGCGAGAACTGGCTCATCTCTTCTACGAGATCATTGAACCGGTCGAGATTAGCGTCATCAAGCGGCGCATCGACCTCATCCAAAAAACAGAAAGGGCTCGGCTTCGTCAGAAAAATCGCGAAAAGAAGGCTTACGGCGGTCAGCGCCTTTTCGCCGCCGGAGAGCAAGGTGATCGATTGGAGCTTCTTTCCCGGGGGCTGAACCACGATATCGACACCCGTTTCCAGATAGTCGTTCTCGTCCGTCAGCACGAGCTTGGCTTTGCCGCCCCTGAAAAGCCGGGGAAAAATAGACTCGAACTTTTCGTTGATTTCGGTGAAACTCTCTCTGAAGCGTAACCGGCAGATGCGGTTTAACTTCACAATCGCGCGTTCGAGATCGGCAATGGATTTTTCCAAATCCTCTTTTTGCTGATTCATAAACCGGGCGCGGGTTGTGAGCTCTTCGTATTCTCCGATCGCCGCCAAATTAACTTCACCCATCCGTTCTATGCGGCTACGAAGCTCTTCGATCTCCGCCATGAGATCGTGCACGGACTGACCGGTCTCCGGGGCTTCGAAGGACAAATGCTCCAAGACGACGTCGTATTTCTCGCGAACACCGTCAGCCAAGTGTTGCAGGTTCAGTCTCTTTTCCGCCAACCGGAGTTGCAATCCATTTCTTTCCTCTTGGCGCGTCTCGGTCAGGCGGCGCAGGTCTTTGATCGACTCTTCGATCTCCGCCAGGGTCGTCGAGACGTTTCTATAATTGTGGCGCTTCTCTTGGAGCCGAGCTTCCAGGTCTTTTAGATTTGTCTTGCCTGTTTCCAGATTGTTCCCGGCATGGAAGAGTGAATTCTCCAGTTCAACTCTCCGGCGTTCTATGTCGCCGATCTGTTCCTGGCGAGAGCGCATTTGGATCGCCATTTCTTCCTGTAGCTTGAGACGGTTCTGTAAGTTGTACTGCGTGTTTTCTTTCTTTTCTCCCAACGCAGCATTGCGAATCCGGCACTGAGTAACTGCGGCCTCAACGGAGGCTTCGGATCTCTTGAGTTCTTCGAAGGTTGATTGTTTCTCGGCGAGATTCCGTTCCCGTTCAGCCTTTTCCCGCAGATAAGTCTCGCTCGAGATTTGACATTGGGAAATCTCTTCAGTGAGAAATTGCAGGGCAGTGGTGAGGTCGGTTTGTTCCTGTTGGAGAGCCTGAACCGTGCTATCTAAACGCTCGAACTCCTGATCGGCCGCCCGCTGCTCATGTTCAAGACGGACACGTTCCAATTCGAGGCGGTGAATTTCCACACCCAGATGAGACTTTTCGGTTTCAGCCTGTTCCAATTGCAGGTTGAGCCGGTTAACTTCTTGCTCTTCGACCTGCAGCTTCGCATCGACTTGGCTCAGCAAAGGCCTCAATTCCCTGATGCGCCGTCTCTGGGTGAGAAAGTTCCCCTCCGGTAAGTGATCGCTTCCTCCGCTGACTACGCCCATGGGATCGATCACTTCGCCTTCAGGCGTGACCAGGGTGCTGTAAAACCCATTACGGTTCCATAGCGCGAGACCGGACTGCAAGTCTTTCACGATCGCCACGTCTGAGAGAAGATACTCCGCGACGTCGCGAAAGCCGTCTTTGACCGAGATCATTTCAAGTAACGAAGCCACTACCTCCGCTTCTCCGATCGGGAGAGGGCTGGAATTTTTGCGCGACAGCCGCACCGGGATAAAGCTGCCGCGACCCGAAGCCTCGCGTTTCAGGTATTCGATCGCTTCCACGCCTTCTTGATGGCCTTTGACGATCACGTACTGCAGGCGATCTCCGAGTACCGCGGTCAGCGCTCTTTCATAGGTCTCCGGCGCCTCGATAACTTCCGCCACCAGCCCGTAAATGCCGTTTGGCGCTTCCCGTTGTTTCTTCAGCATGATGGCGCGGACGCCCTCTTGATACCCCTCATAGTTCCTTTGCAACTCTTCAAGAGATACCAGTCGTGAGCGGGTTTCTTGAACCTGTTCCTTTAGCGTCGCGATCTTGGACTCTTGTTGCTCTTTGGCTCGGCTCAGCGTTTGGATCGAGGCAAAAACTTGCGCCGAATCTAGGCCTCTGTCGCGAGCCTGCTCCACGCAAACTTCCAGAGCCTGTTGAGCTTCACTGCGCTTTTGCGCGCAGAGCTGCAACGAGCTGGCCGCGGCGTAATGCTCGTCGCGACTCCGCGCCAACTCTCCATCGATCTCTTCACTCCTCTTCTCCTTCGTTAATAAGCTGTTTCTCAGGTGACTAATTTGGCTGGCAGTTTCGATGAGCGCTTCCTTTTCTCGATCCAATTCGGCCTGTAACGATTGGATCTGTGCCTGTAGAGCGGCGAGTTCGGTCTCTTTCTCCTGCAGAAACGTCGTCTCGAACAGCGAGAGTTGAACGAAGCTTTCGTTGGCCTTTTGCAGCTCTTCGATCTCATGTCTCAGCGTTTTCAGCTTATCGTCGAGCTGCAAGAGCGCGGCGCGGGTTTCCGTCTCCGCCTGAGTTAGTTGGGAGAGATCCTTGCGGTAAAATTCGATTCTTTGCTCCTCGGTTTGGATCTGGATCTTTACTTGATAGACCTTCTCTTGCTGAGCGCTGATTTCCTTCTCGGCTTCCATAAGCGAGAGTCGCACCGTCTCGCTTTCCGCTTCCTTGGAGCGTAACGAGGTCAGGCACTGCGTGAGGCGAGTCTCCGTATCCGCAAGCTGCGCTTCATACTGCGAGATTTCAAGATTGAACGCTTGGCGCTGCGTTCCTGCCCAGACGAGATCCTTTTCTCGCAGCTCGGCTTTGAGGGCGCGGTAGCGCTCGGCTTTTCTGGCTTGGAGCTCCATAGTACGGATCTGTCGGTCGATCTCCCGCACGATGTCAGTGACGCGCAGCAGGTTCTGCTGAGTCCGTTCTACTTTTCTTTCGGCGACGAGTTTGCGGCTTTTGTACTTGCTTGTACCCGCCGCTTCTTCGATCAGCGCTCTTCGATCCTCGGGTTTAGAATTGACCAGTTCATCGACCCGTCCTTGTTCGACGATCGAGTAGGCTTTGCTGCCCACTCCGGTGCCGAGAAAAAACTCAATAACATCCTTAAGACGGCATAGGACCTTGTTAATCGAATACTCAGACTCTCCCGAGCGAAATAGTCTCCGGGTGACCGTGATCTCGCTGAAGCTGCTGTAATCAACCGGCCCTCGACCATCTTCGTTATCAAAAGTCAACGAGACCTCAGCCATTCCGGTTGGGGGAACGCTTTCACTGCCGTTAAAGACGACGTCCTCCATCTGCTGCCCGCGCAGTTGTTTGGCGCTCTGTTCGCCCATGGCCCATCGAAGCGCATCTACAATGTTGGACTTGCCGCAGCCATTCGGACCGACGATGGCCGTGACACCCGGATTGAACTCGATCAAGGTTTTCTGAGCAAATGACTTAAAGCCAACCATTTCAAGCTGTTTTAGGCGCATATGCAGTTACTTTAGGGAAGCTTTGGGCGCAGAAACATCAGTGCAATATGGCCGGCAATATTGCACAAGCGAAGGAAGCTGTCAAGCAAAATTACAATATACAGGGCAGACACAGCGGACTGCCACTATATATGGGATATGAAGCCGCTTATCTTTCCAACAACTCGGTGTTCCAGTAAGAGATGTCAACAGTATTAAGGAAGGGTAGCCACTCCTTATAACGGGACAGGCTAAATGTCTCCTGCATGAACGGCGTCCATTGCGGTTTCAAGGGCCTACGGGCAAGTGTCATCCGCGCTTGTTGTGGGGTGCGTCCGCCCTTGCGGCGGTTACATTCGTGGCAGGAGCAAACAATGTTTTCCCAGGTAGAAGTACCTCCTTGGGATCGCGGGATAACATGGTCGAGATTTAACTCATGGCGCGGCAAACGTCTCTCACAGTATTGGCATATGCATTTGTCCCTCGCATAGATGTTGTAACGGCTGAATCTCACGTGTCGTTTCGGTACACGATCATAGCTCACCAGCAGGATTACACGGGGTACACGAATGACCCGATTAACCAGACCGACGGATTCGTCCCGGACGGATACCGACAGGTCGCTCCAACTTTCAAAGTCGAAAGTCTGATACTGCTCGTTTACTGCCCGCGCAATACCCTGATAAAGCAGCACAAAGGCACGGCGGACAGAGGTGACGTGAATCGGGAGATAGGAGCGATTGAGGATCAGTACCTTAGTGTTAAGGATCGAATAGGCTGGCGCCGCTGTGGAATAGCTCATCGAACTCATTGAGCTGCATAAGGAAATGCGAGCTCCGTTTTGAAAATAACGGCTGGGTGACAGAAAGTCAAACTCGCTTGGATCCTGGGAGGAGGCGTGGATGCAAGGCGGCGGGAGAGCTCGCGCCGGAGGGTAAACGGGCAATAGGTGAGGATGCGGGCCCGACGTGCCAACGAGGCAGGCGCCCGTGATCAAGGGTCAGGGAAGGAAAGCTTCTTGAAGTCAAGCAATATTTGCACTATAAAAACCCTTGGCTGCCATTGATGGTCTTCCTTGGATCTCCGATATCGAACGGCGATCCGCGCGTTCGAAACTGCTCATCCCTCCCCGCCAAAAGTATGCTAAGTTAAAGGGCTCCTATGAAACAAGAAATTTTTATCAATTCCACCCGGCAGGAAAGCCGTATCGCTATCGTGGAGGATGGTTTGCTGGCGGACTTCCTGGTTGAAAGAAAAGACGAGCGGGGAATCGCCGGCAACATATACAAAGGCAAAGTCGCCCGGGTGCTGCCGGGTATGCAGGCGGCCTTTGTCGAGATCGGCATGGAGAAGGCCGCTTTTCTCCATGCATCCGATTTTTCTAGCGTGCCTGAGGACATTCAGTTGATTACGGCTGCGGGGGAGGAACTCGAGGTTGAGGCCGCTCCCAAACCGACGACGCATAGACGGCTGCCGCTGGAGAAACAGATCTCGCGAGGCGAGGAGATCCTCGTTCAAGTGGCAAAAGACCCGTTGGGAACAAAGGGCGCGCGGGTTACATCCCACGTATCTCTGCCCGGACGTTATATGGTCTTTATGCCCAATACCAAACACGTCGGGATCTCACGGCGTATCGAAAGCGAAGAGGAACGCAAGCGCCTGAAGGAGATAGCGCAGTCCCTGCTGACGGATGAAGGGGGGTTTATTCTCAGAACCGCTTCCGAAGGGCAGAGCAAGAGGGAGATTCAAAGAGATCTGCGTTTTCTCAACAAGCTCTGGAAGCGAATTCAAAATAAGGCCGAGACGGCAACCGCGCCTTCACTGATCCACCAGGACTTGGATTCGATCGCCCGAACCATTCGGGACTTTTTCACCACCGATACCGAACAAGTTGTCATCGATTCGGCTAAAGATCACCGTCGCGTCGTTGACTTCGCGCGGCTTTTCATGCCGCGCGTCAAGTCGAAGATTGTTTTGTATTCCGAAAAAGAACCCTTGTTTGACCGTCACGGCATCGAGGAAAAGATCGAGAAGGCACTGGACCGGCGCGTTTGGCTTCGCTCCGGCGGCTATATCATTATCGAACGCACCGAGGCGCTTACCGCCGTCGACGTCAATACTGGACGATTTGTCGGCAAGCGGAACCAGGAAGAGACGATCGTCAGGACTAACTTGGAAGCGGCCCATGAAATCGTGCGCCAGCTCCGGCTCAGGAACGTCGGAGGCATTATCATCATCGATTTCATTGATATGGAGAAAGAGGGCAATCGAAAAAAGGTCTATGAAGCGCTGAAAGAGGCGCTGAAAAGAGATAAGGCCAGGACCAATATCCTCAAAATTTCCGAGCTGGGTTTGGTTGAGATGACGCGACAGCGGACGCGGGAAAGTTTGGAGAATCAGCTCTTGAGTCCTTGCCCCTACTGCGAAGGCCGGGGACGTGTCAAGTCGGCGGTTACGGTCGCTTACGATGTTTTAAGGGCGATCAAGAAGCAACAGGCGAACCTCGATAACGGCAAGAATATTATCGTGCGACTTCATCCGGATGTCGCCAACTTTTTATACGATGAGAAGAACAACAGCCTCGACAATTTAGAGCGCGAGATCAATCATAAAATCATTATAAAAGTGAGTGAAGGGTTGCGCCACGAGCAGTTCGAAATCTCCGGCTCGTGAAGGAACGGGCCTGTCGCTAAGGGCTAAGGACACGGCGCGAGGAGAAAGCAGGGGCAAGGAGCTAAGAGCAAAGGGCTAAGGGCAAAGAGCAGGAATTTCGAAATACGAATTTCGAATTGCGAATTTGCCCTCTGGTCTCTGACCTCTGATATCTGCTCTGCTAACTCTTGGGCCAGGCATGAATTTCCGCATCGCGGCGTAATTTCTTCCTATCGTAAACTTCCGAGTGCGTGAACGACGGGATCGTTCGGCGCGGCTTAGCGCCTGGCCAAAAACGGGCGCGGCCGATCGGTACGACCCAGAGAAGACGGATCGGCTGCGGCACCTGGAAGAGCGATCTTAGCGCCGGCTCGATCTCTTCTCTGACCGACACCCAGACCGTTCCGAAGCCCATGCTGGCCGCGACGAGCATCATGTGCTCGACCGCGCTTGCCACGCTCGCCTGAAAAAGCTTTTCCCGGTCTCCGGGCCGGCGCGTAGTGAGATAGACTTGCATCGTCCTGGGATCGGCGCAAACCAGAACCAGAACGGCGGCGTCGCCGACATAGTATTTGCTAAGTCCTTTGTAGTTTACGGGATCCTCCCGTTTGCGCTGCTGCCACTCATTGTAAAAGATCTCCCGCGCGCGCTTCATCTTCTTACGATCGCGCGTCACGACAAATTCCCAGGGCTGCGTGTTGGCGCCGGAAGGGGCCCAGCGGGCCGCTTCAAGGATAAGTTCAAGTTGGCGGTCGCTGACCTTGCCTCGCTTGTAAACTCTCACGCTTCGTCGTTTTTGTATGATGTTCAATAGTTCTTCGGTATCCATTTTGGTTCCGTTCCTGCTTCGTTCGGCAATATGTCGTCTTCAGCAAAAAAATAGGAAAGTTTAGTCATGAATGAACCATTCGCTGGTGACACCAGTAAATGTGTCTTGCCTTCACTTTCAATTCCTCACATCGATCACGCCAATCAGGTAGCGACCGGTCTAGAATCCGCCACAACTCAGGCCCGTGGTTGGGTTCAAGTAAGTGCGCCAACTCATGGGCGATTACGTAGTCGGTTCCGTCAGGTAAGGAACGTCCGTGTCTCCCTGTAGCCATTGCCAGCCCATTAACTTGAGCTGTTCGCAGAAAGACTTTTCGCACAGGTCCTATTCCCACTCGATTTTCATAAGGCAAGCGTTCCCTTGCAGCCTGGATATCCCGCGCATCCCCAAAACTGCGACCCGGCCTGCGGCCCTTTTCGCGCCGTGCGCAAAACCATCGGCCCGCGACACAACGGACAGTTGGGGGAACGGGGCCTTTCCTTTGTCTGATCTGTCTGATCAGTCCGATCCGACTCTCTCGCTCTACTCCTCCGAGCCTCCAGTCGAGCGGCGGCGAGACGTTCGCTGTAGCCACCCTCGTGAATGAATTGCTTCTCCAGCGCTGCGATCTGGCGGTCGAGCAGGTAGTTGGCCTGGTGGATCAGGCAGATTAGTGTGTTGGCGATCACCGCCGGGTCAGTGTGCTCCAACCAGGGCGAGTACCTCTTTCGATGATCCGACTGATCCGACCGATCAGTCTGATCCGATCGCGCCGCTATCGCGCGCACCTCGCGCGCTTTCGGGTGATCCTTGCTCCACAGGGACAAGCGGTGTTGGCGAAGGTAGTCTTCGTAATCGAGCAGTAGCTCGTCAAGGCTGGCACGGGCAACGCCGATCAGCCGCAGCTCTGTCTGGCTAGAGGTACCCGAGGCACGGCTACCTTCGGCGATGTTTTGTCGCCCGCTCCGCGCCGCCTGCACCATCTGGTCCACCAGACGTGTTCTCCGAGCGTCCAGGAACCGACCACAGAAGGCTACCGTGCCGTCGTAGATGACTTCGGCTACCTGGAACGACCGGAGCTTGCGATAGCCGCCATGCGGACGCAGCGAGGCATGATCGAGGGTTTTTGATTTTTCCGACCCGTCCGATCCGCCCGATCGTCTCCTTTCTCGGCTCATGTGTGCTTCCTGCTGCCCATAACGTTCTCTTACACAAGGCCGGTGAGTAAGGCAGTCCGATGCTGCACTTTTGCCATTGCTGCCAATCGCCTCGATCTGTTCACAGAAAGTTTCTCCGCGCGGTCGTATACCCGCTCGATTTTCATGGCCGTCTAGTCAAACGTCGTCATCGTCCCCTAACGCCATATCCTAACGATGTCGCAAGTCATGTCGCGAGTTTGTCGCGATCCGTGTCGTGATACTGTCGCGATACGTCATAACCCTTTGACTTTCAAAGCAGACTCCACAGCTCGCGCCGTGCGTTCTGCCTTACCAATCCTCCGAAAGCTTCGCCGCATCGAGAAATCCCCGCGCCCGCTCAATGCGCGTCAGCGCCGTGGTCGCCCGGTTACTGATGCGAAACGAAGGCTGAAAACTGCCACATTTGTCATCCCGCCACCGCAATCCCTTCCGGCACCCGCACGCGGCCAGTGAGCAGGTCGTTCATGAGGCCGGACTTACTTGGATCGAGTTTAGTCTTTTCAGCAGTAGTCAAGCCTATGTTCAAATCCATTGTTTCTACTCGATCAACAATCACTTGCTGCTCTATAGGAGAAGGGACTCCGATGTAGACTCTGTGAAGTTCGTTTAAATCGAGCTTCTTAGGCCCGTGGGTAGCTTCCGTTGCCTTTCGGAGAAAGAGGGCAGAATTCGCGGCGAACCAGTGACCGAGGTAGCGATTCGTGAGACCGGCACGGCCCCGCACGGCCTTGATGTCTTGGTTGAAACAGAATGCTCGGGTGGAAAGACACACTGGGAAGGTATGAGCCAAAATCATTCCTCGAACCACGATGAAAACTGTCCCTTCAGGCATCAGCCGAGACCCAGTTTGACCAGCGTCTGAAATGTGTTCACTGGTATCCGAAAGCTCGAACACCTTCATACCTTTTGGCGTGAGAAAAGGGACGTTGCCTTGCCACAGCGAAGCTTGGGATCGGTCAGGCGTCCCGCCGCTGAACCACTCGGCCGCTTCTTGAAGAGTCCAACACAGCCACTCTTTCGGAATCCTCCCCAGCGGTGAGTCTTGAGATTGTTCCGGGTGGGCGATGGGATCGCGGAGTTGGCCGTGTTCGTCGAGGCCGCGGGTGAGGAGGTCGTGGAGCAGGCCCGCGCGGACTTGCTTGAGCTTCGCAATCACCGCCTCCGTCTTCGCAATCGCGTCGTCCATCAAGCGGAGAATTGCCCCAATCGTCCTCTGCTTCGACAACTCTGGCAGCCAGACGGGCGCGTTTGCGATGACTGCGTTAGGTAGTCCGTATCGTGTAAGGCCATTCGCCCGCTGGCCAAAGTGACGCGCGAGTCTGTGGTGTTTCAGTTGTTTGGCAAGGAAAGTCGAATCAGCGGCCGAATAAAGATGACGTTCAAGCTTTGCGAGAGATAGTTTTGGCATAATTCCGGTTAGGCAGTTACCTCTAAAAAACCTCGAGCGATTAAGCGGAAGGATACGGTAGCAGCCCGTTTTGCGTCGAGGGCGCGTAGCCTTTCCTCAAGACCTATTTCCAAGTTCCGAATGCGCCCTCGATAGAGCCGCACAATATTTGAATCCTCAGCGTTACCGGCAAATTTCAATTTCGCAATCGTTTCCTTAGCTCTTTCAATCTTCAATTCCGTTGCTTGCCGAAGGCTTTCAACCTGGTTCTGAACCAGCGGCCTCGTTTCTCTGAAGCGTGAATATGCGGTATGCGGTGCTGTAGTTTAAATTTCCGCGATTCTACGCGATTTTATTTGGATCTGACAAGGGATGGACTCCGAAAAACACGGCGACCGCCAGGGTTTACGATTACGGGAAACCGGTTAACGATTGCTTTACGACTCTGCAACCTGCTGAATCGGCAAATTCCCAAAAATAGTCGGTAAATAGTCGGCAAATTGTGTCATAAAACCAGTGTCAGCAGGCACGAGACGTTTGGCAAAATGGTAGGCTCGGAGGTAAAAACTTAGTGCCCGCGGCCTGAATGTCTCCGTACTGTGTGTGCCTTGTGGTATTAGTTGACACACCTCACGGAAGTCGATAGTTTTGCCCTGCTCTTATAGGGTCGTATCCAAAGCGATCTTGGTTAGAGCTCGAAGAGAAGACCCTTGTTCGTTGGATTCGGTGTAGGGTGTGATCCCCCGCGGCGAGGCGGACAAATGGTGATGATTTCCATCCGCAGACTTTGCAAGGAATTCACTGTCACCGACGGAAAAGTAGCGGCTCTTAAAAGCCTGGATTTAGAGGTTGCAGAGGGCGACTTCTTCGTTATCGTAGGAGCGAGCGGCTCCGGCAAGACCACCCTCCTCCGCTGCGTTGCCGGACTTGAGACACCGGATGGCGGCGAGGTCCGTATTGCGGATCGATCAGTCTTTTCCGATAATCCTCCCACGTGGATACCACCCCAGGAACGTAACTTCGGGATGGTTTTTCAGTCCTACGCTGTCTGGCCCCACCTGACCGTCTTCGAGAATGTCGCGCTACCCCTTAGGGAGGGAGCACAGAAAATCCCGCGCAGTGAAGTCAATGGCCGCGTGCGACAAGCACTGCAAATGGTGCAGCTCGACGAACAAAAGGATCGATCGGCCACGCTGCTGAGCGGCGGTCAACAACAGCGGGTTGCGCTAGCCCGCGCTATCGCCGTTAATCCCCGCGTGTTGCTGATGGATGAGCCCCTCAGCAATCTTGACGCGCGTCTCAGAGAGGAAGTGCGCGGCAAGATCCGTGATCTCGCCAAGCAACTGGGCGCCACCGTGCTATACGTCACGCATGACCAGATCGAAGCCATGGCCATGGCCGATAAGATCGCCATTATGAGCTTCGGCAAGCTGCTCCAATACGGGGAGCCCATGGAGCTTTACCGGCATCCCAACTGCTCGGAGGTTGCTGACTTCTTCGGCTCTGTCAACTGGCTTTTCGGTACCCTCGTAGCATCCAACTCTATCGAGACGAAAATCGGGCGTTTCGAGGTTTGTGTACGCGGCAATCCAGGGGCCGAGGTTCTTTTAGGCTTCAGACCCGAGTCGATGCAGATTGTCGATTGTCCGAATGCCTCTGCTCAAAACTCGTTTGACGCGGTTCTTCGTTCCAGCACGTGTCTTGGCGACCAGTTCATCTACGATGCTATCGTCAAAGATCAGCTTCTCGTCGGCAAGAGCCGTCTTGTCCCGCGACACAGAGACCGGCACCTTCAGTTATATGTCGATCCTTCGGAGATCATGGTTTTCCCTGACTTTGAACGTAAAGGTCACCTTCTGTCCTCGCAGCAGCGTAGTTGAGTAGGCGACCAGAGAATGCACAAAGAACTCGAATTGATCTTGCGAAGAGAAAAAAAGTAGTTTGAAGAGGCTCATTATGGAAGCTGTGCTCAAACTGCCGCGTCTGCTCCGGATCCGTTTGCGGACTTCGCCTATATTGTTGTCGCTTGCGGCCCTGCCTATGTTCGTGATTCTCGTTTTGGTCGCCGCCCTGGTGTGGATCAGTTTTCAGGCCGGAATCGTTGGGACCTCGAACGCCACTTATACATTAGATAATTACGCGGAAATTCTTGGCGATCCGTTTATGCTCAAAGTATTCTGGAACACGGTCATCTTTACTTTATCGACGACTTTTACCGCCCTCGCTATAGGGCTTCCCATTGCCTGGCTGACCGAGCGGACCAGCATGCCGGGAAAGGGGCTGGTCTATACGGTCATGACTCTTGGGCTTCTCATTCCCGGTATCTATACGGCGATGGGCTGGACCTTCATCGCCCATGTGCGGATAGGCTTTTTAAACCGATGGCTCATGGACGCCTTTGCTCTTGATCACGGGCCCGTCAATATCGCAACGCCGGTCGGCATGGGCTTCGTCCAGGGACTCAATTTAGCGGCGTTGTCGTTCATTCTGACCGCGCAGATGTTTCGCGCCATGAACCCATCCCTCGAAGAAGCCGCAAAAATTCACGGGATGAGTTTCGCAGGCACCGTGCGCCGTATCACGCTTCCGCTGGCTTTTCCGGCCATTTTGGCGGCGTTCATCTACATGTTAACGATCGGCATCGCGACCTTTGACGTTCCCGCCATCATCGGACTCGGTAATCGAATCTACATGCTGAGCACGTACGTTTACTTAAAAGCCAACCCGCCGGACAGCGGTCTTCCCCAGCACGGCATCACCGCCGCTTTGGGGACCGTGATGATTCTTCTCGCGCTGTTACTCACTTGGTGGTACAGCCAGGTGCTCAGACAGGGTCACCGGTATGAGGTTATCACGGGCAAGGGCTACCGACCGGCCCTCATCCACCTCGGCGGTTGGGCAATCTTGGCCTGGGCCTTCATCGCACTCTACTTTCTTGCGACCAAATTAATTCCCCTTCTATTGATTGCTTACGCGGCGTTCACGCCATATCTCGCCCCGCCTTCCCTCGACATGATGAGTAAACTTTCGCTATCCAGTTTCCACGATCTCAACTGGGACCTATTATGGCGGGGGCTTTATAACACCGCTCTGCTGGTGGTTTTCGTACCGTTGCTGACCTTGCTCTTGGCGTTTAGTATCTCGTGGCTGATCGTGCGATCCCGAAGTCGTTTGCGCTACGCCTTGGAATTTGGGGCGTTTCTACCCCACGCTCTACCGGAAGTGATTCTAGCCATCGGGGCGCTGCTGCTCGCGCTATTTGTGCTCCAGGGGATTATCCCTCTTTACGGCTCGGTGTGGTTGATCGCTATTGTCTACGTCATCTCTCGCCTGGCATTCGCCACCAGGGCGATCAACAGCTCTCTGCTGCAGATCCACAGGGAGCTCGAAGAGGCGGCCTACACCGCCGGGCTTTCAACAGTGCGGACATCGTGGCGGATTCTCGTTCCGTTGCTGCGTCCCACGCTGATGTCCGTCTGGATCTGGACGGCAATCCTCGTGTACCGGGAGTTAACCGTCGCTGTTTTTCTAATTAGTCATGAAAGCATCACCCTGCCGGCCGTCATCTGGAGCTACTGGTTTTCCGGCGCGATCAATCAAGCGGCTGCGGTCACGCTTCTCATGACGCTCGTGCTAACCCCGCTCATGCTGATTTTCTGGTGGTTTGGCCGCCGCCAACTCATGCCGGAGTCCTGAGAGGTTGTGAAAAAATTGAAAAACGTCAAGTTCCGCAAATTTCGCCTCAACAAAATCAAATAGTTGCGGCTGCTCATTTTCGCAGAATTCGATTAATTCACAAACTCTGAGCAACCAAGCGCCCGTAACGCCGTAGGAGTCCGCGGAACTTATTTAGGGAGTTCATAAGTATCTTGACAATTTACGTTCCCCAAAAACCAGGGGGTGGAGCCCTTCCAAGCGCGGGCAAATGGGTCTGTTAGTAACTGAAATAATCAGTTGCAAGTACAAACTTTAGCGCATAAGAGTTTTTAAAGGGTGCTCAAATGAGAAGGAGGGTTAAACGATGCTTTGGTATCAGAGAATAACAGGATTCGGCATGAGGATCATTGCTGCCACCGCGTTTGCTTTCTTCGTCTGGGTCTCCGGAGCGTCGGCGGCCGAGGGTAAGAAGGGGCCCACGCTCGCCGAACTGGTTGAAGGGGCAAAAAAAGAGACGACGCTCAGAGCGCAGTGGGGCGCTGATACGTTGGCTGGGGGTCCGGGGTTGCAGAAAATCGTGGCCGCGATGAACAAAAAATACGGCCTCAACCTTCAACCCGTGTTTACTCCCGGTCCAAACATGCAGGGCATGATGGGTAAGATCGCGCGCGAAGCGGCGGCCGGCCAGCCGGCCAGCAGTGATGTGTATTTCGGTAATCCGCAGTCGATGCTTCAAGCCATGGAGGCTAAGCCATTAAAAGCCATCAACTGGCATGGGATCTTAGAGCGGCCGCTACCACCCGCGGCTGGATTTGATCCAATGGTGCCTGGAGATATCGGGATCGCCATGGCCTCTACCCTAGTGGGCGTCACTTATAACAGCGACCGGGTCAAAGGCAAAGACATCCCACAAAAGCTGGCGGATACCCTCGCTCCCAAATGGAAAGGGAAGATCGCCTCCACCCCTTACGCGGCCGGAATGCGGGAGTTCGCCATGCCCGAGCTCCTGGGCCGCGAAGCAGTCATCGAATTTACCAAAAAACTGTCCAAGCACATTGGCGGCCTGATGCGCTGCGGCGAGATGGACCGCATCACAAGTGGGGAATTTCTGATGCTTGTCCTGTCCTGCGGCGACCAGGAGGTAAACACGGCCCAGAGGCAGGGGATCCCGCTTGGCTACGCGATTATGGACGACGCGACGATCTCGCACACGCGGTACGCTGGAGTGCCCAAAAATTCCCGAGCTCCCAACGCTGCTGCTCTATTCATATCCTTTCTGCACACTGCGGAGGGCCAGAAGCTCATGTGGGATCTCGACGGGCTCGACTTCCACCTTTATCCCGAGTCCAATCAGAAAAAGAAGCTGGACGCGGCGAAGGCCAGAGGCGCCAAAGTAGTGATCAGTTCGCCACAATGGCTCAACAAGAACAAACACTATCAGAAGACGCAGAAGGAACTCGAAAAGATTCTACGGGAGGGAACAACTAGCTGAGCCGCGACCTCCGGGCGCGGAGCGAGGTTACTCGTCCACGCCCGGGGGAACGCTGGCGAATCTTAGGTGTAATCGGTTCCGGGCAGCGGGTTAGCGACGGCTTCTTCAAGTGTCGTAGCGCGTTTCCACTCGGAACCCGGCCGGCTTCTGCCGTCCGTGCCGATCTGATCCATTGCGGCATAAATCTCGATCTGGTTTCCGTCCGGATCGAGAAACTCGACACCCGGATTACCTCCGGGGCCGCGGCGACCCTCGTAAACGATTTTGACTTCGTTTGCGCGTAGAAAATCTCGGACCTTGAAGAGTTCCGAAACGGTTGCCACTTCCAAAGCGCAATGGTCAAAGCCGACCCGCCCTCTCTTCGGCATCTGCTCCCGGTCGTCCGCCGGCGCCAATGCGATTGTGTGATGATCGGTGCCACTTCGGAAAAAGACCATGCCCCGTTCGTTGCGGTCAGAGAACTTGAAGCCCATGATCTCAGTCCAGAATTTTGAGCTACGCTCGATGTCGCTTACATTGAATACGATGTGCCCGATCTTTTTAACCTTGATGGGAGTTTCGTCCGGCATAAAATCCTCCTTGGTAAGATCATGCTAAGTCTTTCCCGCGCATAAGACCTGTCATCTCTCCCGGCGGAACTAGCCGCTTGTCTATCACGGAAAGAGGACCAAGGCAAAGCCGGGCGCGTTAACGGCGTGTAGGGTGGGTTAAGGAATTCAGTCCTATTCGAATTTAGGCAGCTCAACAACGAATCCTACTTGAAGCGAAGCTTCGCCACCAACTTTCTGCCGTAGTCTCTGACCGAGCCCAATGACATTGAGCGGCGCTTCAGGAGGTCGAAGCGGATCAATTTCCACTGGAGGCTCCTGGCCAACGCGAGGCGCTCGTTTTCGTCTTCAACATACCTGAGGAGATCTTCGAGGGTATGGATTTGCTTCAGAATCTCCGCCTCCGGCGGCAACACGTGGGCGTTCTTTAGGATGTGATAGCCGATACGGAGATCTTCCGGCACCCAGCTTAAATCTTCCAACTCCAAGGGCTTTCCTTTGCCGGGCAAATTCTCGAAAGCGCCGGCGCGCTGAGCCTCGAGGATCCTCTCTTCCGCGATTCTCCAGAAATCGCTCAAACCGAGCTCCTTCGCATTGACGGTTCTTCGCTCTCTTCGGGCGGCTTGACGTGGCGAAACATCAGAAAAAACGCGACGTCATTGATCAATTGTAACCCGCCGCCGATGAACAAGGGAAGAGTCAGGGACACGCTTTGCATGAGATACGTCGCGATCGTCGGGCTAATGCCAAAGGGGACAATCCGGGCCAGACTGGTGACGCCTGCCGCCGCGCCTCTCTCTTCCGACTGCACCATGGCCATCGTGAACGAGGCTCGGAGGGGGTTATCCATGTAGGCGAAGTACGAGCGGACCGCCAATAGTATCGCCGCAATGAAGAAAGTCGGCGCGAACGGTATGGCTAGATAAATCGTGGAGCCAAGTCCGTGAGAAAAGGCCATCGTTTTCACAATCCCGAGACGCCGGGCGATGATCGGCGCCGAGATAAACGACAGCGCGGCCAAGAAATAGGAGATAAAAAAGAGCATCCCGAGCGATTTAAGCTCCACCCCGAAGCGCAGAAAAAACCAATAAGAAACGAGCGACCCCGCCAAGCCGGCGCCGAAATTATCAACGAACGCGAGCGCGGACATCTTCGTGACAAAGACACTGGTTTGCTTAGAGATCCTTTTTTCAACTTTACGCGGTTGGTGTTCTTCGCTTATGCGCCGGTAGACCAGGAAAAGAACGACGCTGAACAGAACGGTCAATACGAACAATGGCTTGTAAGAGGAAACCGCGTCCCAGCTCCAGCGCTCCTGTAAATACTGCGGCAATCCCGCTGCCAGCGCTCCGAGGGAGCCCATCACAGAACCGACAAACGAGTTTATCGCGAAGACGTGGTTTCTCGTCTCGGGGCTGCATTTCTCCGCTAACAACGCCTCTTCCACAGGGTTGAACGGACCGCCTCCCTGGCCGCCGCCGGCCGAGCCTCCGGAGCCCACGTTGGCTATAATCACGGCGAGCAGAATAAAAAAGAGACTGCTGAAAAAAATGTAAATGCAATTTGAAATAATGGTCAAAACCGCAAGCAGCATGAGAATGTTCCGTCTCCCGTAGCGGTCCGACAAATAACCCCAGACTGCCGTCAACAGGGCGCCGCTGAGATACGCCACCGAGAAAATGACCCCGATGGTCAGCGTGGAATAGCCGATCTGGTCTAAGTAGATTGCGAAAACTACATTCAGATAGGAAAAAGCGAAGGCGCGGATCCCGCGGGAAGCCATCAACAACTTGGCGTCATGGTGCAGATTGCGAAACATCGATCGCTACTCGTGCAAGATTACGCTGACGGCTTCTGCTCTTCCGGAGGCTTTACGTCACGGAACATATAATAGAACGTGCAGTCGTGAAAAAGCTGCAGGAAACCGCCGATAAAGATGGGAACGTTCAGCGAGAAGGCCTGCATCAGATAAGCGGAGAGGGAAGGGCTGATCGCTACCGGAACATGACGTGAGAGAGTCGTGATTCCCGCCGCGGAACCGCGATCTTCCGGCCTGACCACTCCCATGACAAAAGAGCTCCGCAAAGGAGTATCCATGTAGGCGAGGAACGACCGGCCTATAGTCATAAGCGCTGCAATCGTAAATGTCGGCGCTAGCGGTAAGAACAAGTAGATCAACGCAGCGGCGCCGTGGGAAAGAGCCATGGTCTTTACAACACCGATGCGACGGGCGATTACGGGAGCAGCCAAAAAAGACAGCGCAGCGAAAAAGTACGAAAGGAAAAACATAAAACCCAACGACTTGAGTTCCACGCCAAAGCGAAGGAAGAACCAATAGGAAATCAGTGGGCCGATCAAACCTGCGCCCAAATTGTCCACCATCCCCAAAAGCGACATCTTAGTAACGAAACCGCTCCGACCTGTCCTTTTGGCGGTCTCTTTTTCTCGCTTTCTTGGAATGTGATGCTCGTTGATCCTCGAATAGGCGAAAATGAGAACGATGCTGAAGACGATGGTAAGGGCAAAGAGAGGCTTGTAAGACGCCACGGCTTGCCATCCCCGGCTTTCCTGGAGATATTGCGGTAAGCCGCTCACCAGGGCGCCGAGCGAGCCCATCAGTGAGCCGACGAAAGAGTTCGTAGAGAAGATTCGGTTTCGGTTCTCAGCGGTACATTTCTCGGCCAGCAGCGCCTGCTCAACTGGACTAAAAGGCCCGCCCCCCTGTCCGCCCCCACCCGAACCTCCGGCTCCGACATTGGCGATGACGACTGCAGAAAGAATGAAAACGAGATGACTGAAGAAGATATAGATGAGATTGGAGACGATCGTGAGCGCAGCCAGGAGCATGAGGATCTTTTTGCGTCCGAAGCGATCGGACAGAAAGCCCCATACTGCAGTGAGCACCGCACCGCTGGCGGAAGCGGTGGAAATAACCAGGCCGACTGTGACTGTGGAATAGCCCAGCTGATTGAGGTAGATGGCAAAAACCACGCCTAGATATGAAAAGGCAAACGCTCTCACGCCTCGCGAAGCCATCAGAATGACTACATCCCGTTGCAAATTCTTAAACATGCGCGTAAGCGAGCAGAAGTCTGTTTACAGGCTGCTCAAAAAGATCTCACAGGGGAAGCAGGGTCCGCCACAAAGCTTTTCCGCCGAAGGACGGATGCGCCGAAGGACGCATTCGTCCGAAGCCCTGTGGCGAATCCGTCCAAGGTTCTATGGCGGAGGCGGATCAGCCTCCGGCTGAAGCGAGGAGGAGCCGCCGGCCGCTGACTTCTGACCTCTATCTCTGCTC
The DNA here is from genome assembly GCA_050735975.1 of Binatia bacterium. Lineage (GTDB taxonomy): Bacteria > Desulfobacterota > Binatia > UBA9968 > UBA9968 > DATMBL01. The sequence continues at coordinate 24,281 of JBOHVS010000012.1, forward strand.
TTTGCTCCTTGGGCTTTGCGAGTTTGTACGTTGGAGCGAGGCGATTGAAGGTAACCAAGCATACGAGCTTTTTTCGGAGGCTTGCGGCTATTTTTGTGATGCTCGGTATTTGTCTCGCTCTAAATCCAGTTCGGTCTTGATGCCGATGGCGTGAAGCGCTTCATTCGCTTGGTCCAGAGAAAAGCTGGGGCGTACCGCTTGTGCCGGCCGGGATAGGACGTGATAAACAGTCAGGGTCGACATGAAGAACATGAGGGCGGTTAAGGGAGTGAGTTTGACGCTTCTTTG
>JBOHVS010000013.1:0-19165 GCA_050735975.1 Binatia bacterium
ATGGTGCGCCCGCCGAGAATCGAACTCGGACTTAGGGTTCCGGAGACCCTCGTGATATCCTTTTCACTACGGGCGCGTACGCGAGCATGGAGCAGGGAGCATGGAGCCGGAAGGCGGAGATCAGAGATCGATTTTTCCAGCTGCGTCCGCGCTTCCCAGCAACGCCGTGCCGTGTGACTGTCCTATCATTCGAGTATCGCTCAGTCAACGCGATTAAGCAGCCTTGACGGCGTGCGTAACGCTCACCATCTCCTCGTGGATAGCGCCGTTCGAAGCGAGAGTTTCATTTCGTCCAATCGTGAACCTGTTGCCGGAGAAGTCGCTTAGCTTTCCGCCCGCTTCCTCGACGATTAAGCTGCCGGCGGCGACGTCCCATGGCTTGAGCTCTAGCTCCCAGTAGCCGTCGATACGGCCGCAGGCGACGTAGCAGAGATCCAGCGCGGCGGAACCGTTTCTTCTGATTCCTTGCGTGCGAGTCATGAACGCCTTGAAAAATGTCAGATAGTAGTCGGCTTTCTCACGGCGGTCGTACGGAAAGCCTGTGGCCAGCAATGCTTTATCCAACTCTTGGACGCCGGAGATTCTTATCGCGTTGTCGTTGAGGGTTGCGCCGTGCCCTCTGGCCGCCCTGAAACATTCCCGTCGGAGAGGATCGTAGACCAATCCCACAATTATCTCGCCGTCATGCTCAAGAGCGATCGAGATAGAAAAATGGGCATAACCGTGCACAAAATTGGTCGTACCATCCAGCGGATCGATGATCCAGCAGTATCCGTTGCCGGTGCCTACCGGGGTTGTCTCCTCCTCCGCGAGGATTGAGTGCTGGGGAAAACGACCCTGCAATGTTTCCACGATGCAGCGTTCGCTCTCGCGATCGATCGAGGTGACCAGGTCGATTACTCCCTTATAGTCAATCTGTTTGGGTTGCTGCCAAGTGTCGCGGATGAGGGTGCCGGCTCCGTTTGCCGCCACCCATGCCGCCGAAAGAAATGTCGCGATGTCATCTGCCATGGAAGTCTTTCGCAATTCAGTGATGGCTATGTTACCTAATGGCGCGTGAAGATTCGAGCGCCGGCAAAAGTGAACTTCGGACTGCGGGTCGTAGGGAAGAGAAGAGACGGCTACCACCTTGTGGATACGGTCATCGTTCCCGTGTCGCTCTATGATGCAATTGAGATTACCAGCCCAAAGAACCCACCGGAGAGGAGGACCCCGTTCCCCCGGCTGACAGTTACCTGCGACCATCCTGCCGTTCCCGGAGGAAAAAAGAACCTCGCATACAAAGCGGCCTGCCTTTTCCTAAATGAGCACGGGATCGATAGAGAGGTCCATATTCATATAGAAAAGCACATCCCGGTCGGCGCCGGTTTGGGTGGGGGAAGCACCGATGCCGCCGCGACTCTGCTTGGCCTCAACCGGCTGTTTCGCATCCGATACCGGCAAGAAGAGCTTTTGCGCCTGGCGCTTTCTCTGGGCGCCGACGTGCCGTTCTTTATTCGTGCTATCCCGGCTCGTTCCCAGGGTATTGGCGAGCGTTTACGCCCGGTTGTGAACTTCCCGCGCTATTGGCTGGTGATTCTTTATCCCGGGATTCCGGTTTCGACTAAGTGGGTATACAGCAATTTACGCCTTAAGTTGACAAAACCTACTGCAAATACTAGCATAACTTCGAAACTGAGAAATCCCGATAACCTTGGGAAATTACTGGTTAACGACTTAGAGTCGGTGACGATCGCCCGATATCCTTGCGTCGGCGCGCTGAAAGAAAAATTGCTTAAAGAAGGCGCTGCCGGGGCGCTGATGTCAGGCAGTGGTTCTGCCGTCTTTGGTATCTTTGGTTCGATCGTAAAGGCGCGCGAGGCTTTTAATCGGCTGCGGAAAGAGGAGGGGGTTCAAGCTTTCTTAGCGCGTGTTTTGACTTAGAGAATTTGATACAAAGCCCGTAAACGCCTGCCAGATAACTCGCTGGCTCATCTTAATCGGAGGTCCCTATGCAGGTCACGGAGGTTAGGGTCTTTCCTGTCGATGAAGATAAACTCAGGGCTTACGTGACTATCACCCTGGATCACTGCTTTGTGATCCGGGACCTCAAGATCATTCGTGGAACGACCGGGTACTTTGTATCGATGCCCAGTAAAAAGCGAAAAGACGGCACCTACAAAGATATTGCTCATCCCATAAATAACGAAACACGAAGGATGATTGAGGAAAGGATAATCTCGGAGTACGAGAAGGCCATTGCTGAAGGCGGGAGCCAGAGGGCTCTCGGAAACGGGTGAGCCGATCCTCTACCCGGGCGGATGAACCTCCTGCATAGTAGTTCGGGGGATGGGCGGTCGCCAAGCGGTAAGGCCCCGGACTTTGGATCCGGTATCGAAGGTTCGAATCCTTCCCGCCCAGCCAGTCTTTGAGTCAGATCCCGGTAACCCTTTAGCACGAAACTGAAAGCCGAAATCCAAGCCCTCGGTTGTGGATGTTATAGGGGTTATTAGTTAGCGCCGTTCGAGTCCGAGCGGCGCGTTGCTTTTTTGCGAACCCGGTGAGATTGTAGTAACCCTGCGGGAGGCGAGCAGAGCCTGGACTAACTTTCCCGTATGCTCCCGCATGGTGAATGAGCGGCGATCCATCTATGAGCCAGCACACGACCGAGTTGAAGATCTTCGCCGGAAACGCTAACCGGCCTCTGGCGCAGGAGATCAGTCAGTATCTGAAGGCGCCATTAGGCCAGGCGGTAGTGGAAACCTTCAGCGACGGCGAGAGCAAGGTTGAGATCAAGGAGAATGTGCGCGGCGCGGACATCTTTGTCGTCCAATCCACGTCTGCTCCGGGGAATGACAACCTGATGGAGCTCTTGCTGATGCTCGATGCTTTCAAACGGGCGTCGGCAAAGCGCATTACGGCCGTTATTCCATACTATGGTTATGCTCGGCAGGATCGCAAGGTTGTGCCCCGAGTACCGATCAGCGCCAAGCTAGTGGCGGATTTGATCACAGTAGCGGGGGCCTCCAGAATTCTCACGATGGATCTGCATTCGGGACAGATTCAGGGCTTCTTTGACGTCCCGGTGGATAATCTGTACGCGACTCCCGTGTTGCTGCAACATTTGAAGCGGCACCTTGATAATCATGAGGTTACCATCGTATCGCCGGACGCCGGCGGAGTCGAACGGGCGCGGGCTATTGCGACACGACTGGACGCTTCCTTGGCGATCATCGATAAGCGGAGAGTGGGTCCGAACGTGGTAGCGGAGATGAATATTATCGGAGAAGTCAAAGATCAGGTCGCGATTCTTCTCGATGATATGATCGATACCGCCGGTACACTGACGATGGCAGCCGTAGCTTTAAAGAATGAAAAGGCTAAAATGATCATCGGCTGTTGCACCCATCCGGTGCTTTCCGGACCGGCGATTCAAAGGATCGAAGAGTCTCCCTTGGAGGAACTCATTGTCACGAACACGATTCCGCTGAGCGCTGAGGCGCAACGGTGCAAGAAAATAAAAGTGTTGTCGGTCGCGCACCTGATTGGTGAGGCGATTCGGCGCACTCACGAGGAAGAGTCGATCAGCTCTCTATTCGTCTGACCAGTGTTTCAGCAGAGCATAAGGAGGTAAGTTCCTTGGAAACTGTCGAGGTTGAAGTCAATGTCCGTGAGTCCGGAGCCAAGCGCCCGGCTCGGCGTCTAAGACGTAGCGGAAAGATCCCGGGGATCTTATACGGGCCCAAGGTTCAGCCGGTACCTCTCGAGCTGGACAAGAAAATGTTCTCGACCCGGGTCGCGGGCCTTGAAGGTTCGCACCTGGTGAGAATGAAGTCGGCGTCGCCGGCGCTGGCGGACAAAGTGGCCCTGGTCAAGGAGATGCAATACCATCCGATTTCCGGAGAAGTCATGCACGCTGATTTTTACGAAGTGGACCTCACGGCGAGGATTCAAGTCCGTGTGCCGCTTCACTTCGTCGGTAAAGCGGCCGGCGTGGTCCGCGGGGGTATTCTGCAACCGGTCGTTCGTGAGATTGAAGTCGAATGTCTGCCTCTGGACATACCCGAATTCTTCGACGTAGAGGTTAGCGATCTGGATATCGGCGATTCCGTTCACGTTCAGGACTTGCGTATGCCCGAAGGGGTAACGGCCGTTATAGAGTCGAACTTTACGTTGGTTACGGTGGTTCCGCCGACGGCTGAGGAGGCTCCGGCGGCAGCCGCGGCAGCGCCGGAGGCGGAGGTGGCTGCGCCTGCAGTGGAGGAAGAGAAGGAGGGTGGACAGGAATAGGCGCCGCACCTTTGCCGATGCTACCGGGAAATAATCGGTGAAGCTTCTAATAGGCCTTGGCAACCCAGGGAGGAAGTACGAGCAGACGAGGCACAATTTAGGATTCCTCATTCTCGATCGGGTCGCAGCGGAAAACGGCGTCAAAGTTAAGAGGAAGCTATGTGACGCGTTAATCGGCGAATGGGCCGTGGGCGGCGAAAGGGTATTTTTAGTGAAGCCCCAGACCTACATGAACCGCAGCGGCGAATCCGTGAATGCGCTCATACGGGAGTTTGGGGTGTCGTCCGACGATCTCGTCGTGGTGTATGACGACCTCGATCTTCCGTTCGGAAAGATACGTATCCGCCCGAAGGGGAGCTCTGCGGGACACCGGGGCATTTATTCAATCGTGGAGTCTCTGGCCGGAGCGCCCTTTTATCGGGTCCGAGTAGGAATTGGAAGACCCCCGGGAGGAATTGAAGCGGCCGACTTCGTGCTAGAACGCTTCACTACGGATGAGGCTCAGCGGCTCGACGCTATTATCGCTCTGGCAACCGAGGCTGCTGTATGCTTGTTACGAGAGGGGGGCCGCCGGGCAATGGAGCAATTCAACCGGGTTGAACGTAAGTCCGACTCCGTTGTAAACCCTTGATCGCTATGATAGAAAAACCAATTCGATATGGAAGGTAGCCCGAATGTGAAACAGTATGAAACCCTGTTCGTGGTTCATCCCGAAAAGGCGCCGAGAGTTAAAGAGTTTATCGAGAAGTTCAGGAAAGTCGTGGAGGGGCTGGAGGGGACCGTTTTCCACGTCGATGAGTGGGGTTTGAGAGACCTGGCCTACCGCATCGATAAACAGAGCAAGGGGTTTTACACGTTGCTCCAGTATCGGTCTTCGGCGCGGGCCGTCGAGGAGCTTGAACGCAATATGAGACTCACCGATGGCATTCTGCGGTATCTCACCGTGCGCGCGGACGAGGAAGCCCTGGCGCCCGATGCTGCGGGGGTGAAAAATCCAGCAAAGGAACCGCCAACAGGGGCCGAGGGAGCCATCACCAAGTCTGACCCACACTCGTAAAGTTTCCATTTAAGACGGGGTAGGACCCGATGGGGGAATACAATAAGGTGATCCTGCTCGGAAACCTCACGCACGAGCCGGAGCTTCGCTATACCCCCACCGGCACTCCGGTATGCGAATTCTCTTTAGCCGTTCACCACCGTCACCGCCTCGATGATAAGATTAAAGAAGAGGTTTATTATATCGATATCGTGGCGTTCGGTCAACTTGGGGAGCGGAGCAAGAGTTATCTCCGTAAAGGCTCCCAGGTGTTGGTGGATGGCCGGTTGACGCAGCGACGTTGGGAAACACCCGAAGGGAAAAAGAGGAGCAAGTACGAAGTTGTGGCCAATACAGTGCAGTTTGTGGACGGCGGCCGCTCGCTGCCGTCGGGCAAGGAAGAAGATTTACAGTTGTAGCGTCGAATGGTTTGAGGAGCGAGGTAATTGAACGTATGGCAAAAAGGGATCCAAGCGGGAGAGCGTATCGGGAAAGAGGCGACGACGAGAAGGGCGGGCCTCGACGGAGGCCCATGTTTCGGCGCAAGGTGTGCCGGTTTTGCGCCGATAAAACACTCAGAATTGATTACAAAGACACCAGAACCATAGGGCAGTTCGTCACGGAGCGGGGAAAAATGACTCCGAGCCGGATCACCGGTAATTGCGCGCGTCATCAGAGGCTGCTGACGACCGCTATCAAGCGGGCCCGCAGTATCGCCCTCCTGCCATTTACGACTGCTAAAAGTTGAGCGCTTTTGCACCGGTTCTTATGAGTATGAGTCGGCTAGAAATCATCAGCAAGTTTTTTCTGGCCCTTGCCTCCACGGTTGTTCTCATGATCAGTGGCACCGTTATCCCGCCGGCGGGTGTCATTCTGATACCTTTCGTTCCGCAACCGGTTTTGTCCTTCGGCATCAGGTACGGAGCGGGATGGGGAGCCGGCGTGCTCGGCGCCGCTTTTCTGCTTTTGTTCCTTTTCGCCGGAGCCGAACTGGCTTTCATCTATTTGATTTTTGCTCTCATGGCCAGTTTGTTATTCGGGCTTCTTGGCCGTCTCCGTGTCATCGAATGGCTCGTGTTGAGCGTCGCGAGCGTGGTATTCGCGGCGCTGGTCGGGTTCTTGTTTTGTCTGTACGGATCCTGGTCCGTGATGCTGCAGGATCTTCGTAGCAGCCTGACGGAGCATATGGCCGCAGCAGTGCGAGTCCAGGAAAAAATGGGCTTTGCGCAAGACACGACCGAGGTTTTAAAAGAGCGCCTGCCGGCCATTGCTGAGACAATGCTGCAGGTGCTGCCAGGACTTGTCTTCGTAAGTCTCAGCTTGATCGTGTTGCTTAACATCCTGTTTCTCTGCCGCCGATTTCCCGATCGGCGGGAAGAGTGGCTTACGGTGGATAATCTACGGGAATGGAACGCGCCAGAACCCCTTGTATGGGGTCTGATCATTTGTGGCTTTTCGCTTTTTATCTCCGGCCCGGAGTTTCTCCATACGCTGGCTGTTAACTTACTGTTGGTAATCGCCGCATGTTACTTCTTCCAGGGCTTGGCGATAGTGGCTTATTTTTTCCATAAGAGCCGCGTGCCTTACTTTCTGCGCATGGTGACCTACGCGCTGATTATTTTTCAACAGATTTTTACCTTGCTGGTCGTGGGGCTCGGCCTTTTCGACCTCTGGGGCGATTTTCGGCGCCTGAAGAAAAAGGACCTCAATCCGAGTCAGGTGTCTTAGCGGAGGCAATATGGAAGTCATTCTCAAAGAAGATATCCCCAATTTGGGCAAAATCGGCGAGGTTGTGCGTGTCCGCGATGGCTTCGCCCGAAACTACCTTTTGCCGCGCGGCCTGGTGCTGATCGCCAACAAGAGGAATCTCAAGACCTTCGAACATCAGAAGCGGGTTGTTGCGGATCAGAAGCAGCGCATAGTCAGGGAGGCTAAATCCGTAAGCGATCAACTGGGGGGCGTATCCCTCGTGATCCCGATGAGGACCGGGGAAGAAGGCAAGCTTTTCGGCTCCGTCACCGGCATTCACATCGAGAAGGCCCTGAAAGCGAAGGGTCTCGACGTGGATCGGCGCAAAATTCAACTCCAGGAGCCGATTCGGACCCTGGGCGAATTCGATGTCCCTGTTCGACTGACCGCCGACTTAACCGTCTCGGTGAAGCTCTCGGTCATCCCCGAGGACGGTAGGCAAACCGCTTCGTCATAGTTTCAATTTAAAATTTGTGTTCCGATCCGCGGCCACCCTCAACGAGGCTGCTCTATTGGATCATCGTGTCCGCCTGGCGCGCCTATATCTCATACAGGCGGCAATCCTATGGAGTTTGGCCGGTGTTTTCATCAAGTTTCTTTCTCTTTCTCCGCTCGCGTTGGTTTTCTATCGTAGTTTTTTCGCGTCGTTATTCTTTGCATTCTTTGTGAGAAAGAGCGTCGCGATGCGCCCCGGCGTTCTGCTGCTCACCATGATCAGTTATACCGCGGCCATCACCTCGTTCGTTTCGGCCAATCGGCTCACGACGGCGGCCAACGCCATCATCCTACAGTACACGGCGCCGATCTTTGTCTTCCTCATTGTTCACTTTTTTTTCCGGGAAAAAATTGCCGGAGCGAACTGGATCGCGCTTTCACTCGGGATGGCCGGGATCGGCCTCATTTTCGGCGGCAGCGCCGGGCAGCCCGATGCCATCGGCGTCACCTTGGCGTTGTTGAGCGGTCTGCTGTTTTCCATCTATATGCTCAGCGTCCGGTTTCTTACACATGTGAATCCCGGCACGCTGACCTTTCTTAACAATGTTGCTTGCTGCCTCTTTCTGCTTCCTTTCATGCGTCATCAGCTTTCGGTCTCGTTCAGTGAAGCCATCGCGCTCGCCGTCATGGGAGTCCTCCAGCTCGGCATTCCGTATTGGCTTTTCTCGAAAGCTCTGGAGAAGGTCTCGATTCACGAGGCTTCGCTGATCGTATTGATCGAACCTGTCTTGAATCCTATATGGGTGGCATTCGCCGTCGGCGAAGTGCCTTCGGTCATAACTTTGGTCGGCGGCGGATTGATCATCGCCGGCTTGGCCGTTCGCTACGGTTGGGCGCTGCTGACGAGTGAGGCTGAGGTTAAGGTGACGCGCAAGCCATAAGAAGATCCCTCGCCTCCGCTCGGGACAAGGATTTCTCGCTGCGCTCGAAATGACAGGCGCCTCAGTTCGAGGTTCGAAGAACTGAACTTAAACCCGATCTGCTCGGCCGCCGTGACGGATCTTTTCCATTTCCTCTCGAGGGAGAGTTTTGATGTCTTTTCGCAGCTCGTAGTTGATGTGCTGGATTGCCTCAGAAGGCCCTGACCGATTGCCCATCAGCACCATTGGGCCGGCGCCGCTGTTTTCCAGCTGATAGAAGGAGCCGCCGGTAATGGTCGCCGCCATTCCGGGTTTCATCACCGCTTTCCCGCCGTCGGGAAAATGCATGGTGCATTCGCCATCGATCACATAAAAAGTCTGGTCCGCGTTGTGACAATGCATGTCGTCCTTGTCGCCCGGCTTAGGGTATACATGCAGCCAGGCATGGAACTTCTTCGTGTTGAAGATCACTTTTCTCTTCCCTTCTTCGCGAGCCATCTTGACCATGTCCGTGACTTCAATCGGCATATATCCTCCTTTAGGTTGCAGATGAAGCAAAGCTATCAGCGGCTATGGTAGGTGTCAAATTCAAGGTCTAGCATGCTCGGGCGTCGGCTTCGCTCCGGTTCCAATTTATGATAGGTTCTGAAAACCAACCAAAACTAATTCAGGAGGCGAACATGTCAATGAATTGGGGAATGGCGAACCGTCTAGCGCGCATCATTAAACCGGAAGATGGCCGGGCCGTCATGTTGGCGGTTGATCACGGCTATTTTCTTGGTCCCACAAGCGGATTGGAGGAGCCAAGGAAGACGATCGCACCTTTACTGCCGCACGCGGATTCCATCATGCTGACGCGGGGGGTGTTGCGAACATCCGTCGATCCCAAGGCTGACAAGCCGGTGGTTCTTCGTGTCTCCGGCGGCACGAGTATTCTCAAAGAGCTTTCCAACGAAGACCTCACGGTTTCGATCGACGATGCGATCCGTCTTAACGTCTCGGCGATGGCGCTTTCGGTCTTCGTAGGGTCGGAATTCGAGAAACAGACTCTTGTCAGCCTGGCTAAACTCGTGGACGAAGGGGAGAAGTACGGTATTCCGGTGCTCGCGGTTACGGCCGTCGGAAAGGATATGGCGCGCGACGTGCGTTACCTCGGCTTGTCGTGCCGCATTGCCGCAGAGCTCGGCGCGCACGTGGTCAAGACTTATTATTGCGACGATTTTGAACAGCTCATCGAAAGCTGTCCGATTCCGGTGATTGTAGCGGGTGGTAAGAAGACGCCCGAAATGGAAGCGTTGGAGCTCACCTACAATGCCGTCAAGGGAGGCGCCGTGGGGGTCGACATGGGCCGCAATATCTTTCAATCCGATTCGCCGGTGGGAATGATCAAGGCGGTAAGCGCGATCGTTCACGAGAACTTATCGGTTAAGGAAGCATATAAGATCTATGAAAGCGCGAAAGGTGGAGCGGCCCGGAGAGCGGCTGGATAAATTGGTTTCGCGTTGCGGTTCAAACACGTGCGCAGCGCCGTTCAGGGATCAAAAGGGATGGAGTTTAAGTGAACCCGAAATCTGAAACCCGAAACTCGCAACCATCTATGCGCGTCGCGATGTATTACAACAATCGCGACGTGCGTCTACAGGAGATGCCTATCCCCCGAATCGGCTCCGGAGAACTGCTCGTGCGTGTCCATGCGAGCGGGATTTGCGGCAGCGACCTCATGGAATGGTACCGCGTTAAGAAGGCTCCGCTCGTGCTGGGCCACGAAATTGCGGGCGATATCGTCGAAGCGGGCGACGGCGTCAAAGATTTCCGCGTCGGTGACCGTGTTTTCGCGGCACATCATGTGCCATGCGGCCAATGCCGTTATTGCCAGGCCGGCCATCAATCGGTCTGCGAGATGTTACGCACGACCCACTTTGATCCGGGAGGGTTTGCCGAGTACATTCGCGTGCCCAAGATCAACGTCGAGCTGGGAACTTATCGCCTGCCTGACGAAATAACGTTCGACGAAGGGTCTTTCATAGAGCCGCTGGCGTGCGTCGTCCGCGCGCAGCGTTTCTCCCGATTAACTCCCGGGCAAACAGTGCTCGTGATTGGCAGCGGCATTTCCGGTTTGCTGCATATTCAGCTTGCTCGGGCGCGCGGGGCGGACCGAATCATTGCGACCGATATCAACGAGTACCGTCTCAAGAGTTCCGGTGATTTTGGCGCGCATGCAACGATTCATGGCAGCGAAGATGTGCCGGCTCGGCTCCGCGATTTGAACGACGGACGGCTGGCCGATCTGGTGATTGTCTGCACCGGCGCGATGCCGGCCATTCAGCAGGCGATAAAGTCGGTCGATCGCGGCGGGACGCTATTATTTTTTGCGCCGACGGCTGCCGGAGTTGATGTGCCGATTCCGCTTTTTGACTTCTGGCGTGATGAGATTGCGGTGCTGACGTCCTATGCCGGAAGCGGACAGGATATTCTGGAATCGATTGACCTAATCAAGACTCGCCGGGTGCGCGTAGCCGACATGATTACCCACCGCTTGCCCCTGGCCGAAGCGGGCCGGGGGTTTGAGCTTACGGCGGGCGCCCGGGATTCCATTAAAGTTATTATCGATCCGCTGCTATAACAGTCTCGACTTTCGGGTTGCGAGTTTCGAGTTTCAAAACACGAGACACAAGACCCAAGACCCGGGACTATTTCGTCATCCCCAACTCTTTCCGCGCCTTGTCTAGGAAGCTGTAGTCCGTTACCTCGGCCACTGAAACGGGTCTGGCCACCTTGGCGTTCTCCCGCTGCGTATCGATAAGCACCTGCACGGACTCCGGCTTGACGGAAGCGTCTTTTGTTAGAACGCGGGTGACTTGCTTGGACATCTCCGCGGCCATTTTGCGATCGTTCACTCTCCACTGCTTCATCATAATGTCAGTCACGGCTTCCTGATTGTTTTTATCCCACACGAACTGCAAACCGCGCAAGGTTGCCCGCACCATTCTGTAAACCTCGTCAGGATTTTCCCGAATCTTCTTTTCCGAGGTCCCGAAGCCATTTTGCGCGAATAGTAAAATATCGCCCAGGAAGATAAGTTCGTTGTAACCCTTTTCCCGGGCGATGATGTTTTCAGGAACTGAGAGGAGAGAGGCATCGACCACTCCCGATTCCAAGACGGCGAAGCGGCCGGCCGCGGATCCGCCCATGGGAAGGACAGCTACATCCCGGCCCGGCTCAAGACCGAAGTGCCTCAACACTCGATAGGCGAGCAGAGTCGCTGAGCCCCCTGGAGAGCTGCCCGCAATTTTCTTTCCCTTGAGCTGTTTGGGCTCTTTGATCTCTTTCTTGCTCATGAGAAACAGCAGCGGCCGTTCGACAGTGAAGAGCAAGACCTTCATCGGTTGGCCTCGAACCGCGCCGCCGATCAATCCGGTCACTGCCGCGCTGTAATCGAGGTCTCCGGCCATAACGGCGGCGCTAGTCAAGTTAGCGGCCATGTAGATGATTTCCAGATTGATGCCTTCATCCTTAAAGAAGCCGCGATGAAGCGCGCTGTAAATTGCCAGGAAAGAGACATTGGTTGACGAACTTCCCATGCGCACGTTCTTCAACGTCTGGGCATGACCCAGAGGCGAAAAAGGCGCCGCAACACCGATAAGCATGAACAGCCAGAGGGCGATCACGGTTTCGCATTTCTTGCGCATAATTGCCTCCGCAAATCTATATATCAATCCAGCTGGCTCCACTTTTTGAACTCTTCCAACCCCAGGTTAGTGAGCGTGTCCATGTAAGGCCGTCCCGTTTTCTCATGCCGTCCGGATAGCCGGTAGTATTCGTAAACCAAATCGGGAAGCCATTTAGCGATAGTAAAGCCCTGGTATTTTCCGTCGGGAATCGGCTCCAAAAAACGAGGCCCGACGTCCTGCCAGTCGTGCTCGGCGATCCAACCGCGTTGTGTGCCGAAAACACTCTGCAAAATGATGCTACGATGGCCGGCATCGATCAGCTCATCTAAAGTCACATTCCAGCCGGTCGTCGCATTGAGCGAATCGACCATGCTCTGTATACCGTCGGGCGGTTTGTCGTTCAGCGCGAACCAGCATCCGCCCATCATCCCGCAGGCCTGGCGAATCTTTTCAGTCAAGAGGTGCGACCGGGTCCAGCCGTCGGGTTGTTGGGGATCGAGCGGTCCCCACTTCTCGCGGTAAAGCAAATCAGCCGGAGGCTCCTTACCGCCGGCGCCCTGCGGCTTCATGCCGCCGCTCGCGACCAACTCGCGCAGCATTTGGCTTAAGAGCGGACGCCACTCGTGCTGCGCAGGGGTGCCGCCTTTGGTGTGCACGACCCAGTTCTTGGCTTCGCCGCCGAGAGTTTCCGCGAGTTCTTTCGGCCCGTCGGCGAGGATATTGCCGAGCCAAGTCTCCCGGCGAGCACAGCGCTCGAGCAAAGTCTCCGCCGCCTCCAGGTTGCCCCATTCCAGTTTCAATCCGTCGGTACGATCCGGTCCGAGCACGCCTTTTTCCCAGGCTTCGAACGCCAAGCCGGCGCCGCAGGCGAAGTGGCTGCACTCAATGCCGAGATCATTGATGCGCTCGGATAAATAGAGAACGTCGTTGCCTTTGAAGCCAAGATTGTAAAAAGTGTCTTGCCATTCGCTGCCGGCATTGAAGTGGCCGATTTTGCCCTTGTGCTTGCCCTCGCCAATCTCAGCGTCCCATGGGCACATGCGCGGGCACTGAAAGCAGGGACGGAGAGTGACGCGATTTTGATCAAGGCCTCTGGCTTCATCGGTGATGATCGTACTGCGCCAATTGAGCTTAGTAATCCCGCCCCAATCTTCGCCGTGACCGACACTGGTCTGGCGCTTTTTCACGGTCGTCGTTCGCGGCGCGAGCGCTTTCTTCCAGCGCAAGCCCGCTTCAATCAACGCATGCTTAGCGTGCACACGCGGCCGCTTGGTACCCCAGGCGACGATGGCCTTTAATTTTTTCGAGCCCATCACCGCGCCCAAACCATGGGCGGCGTTGTGATTGTAATCGTTGACGTACATCGCGGCGCGAATGAGGTTTTCGCCCGCGGGACCGATGCAGCCCACGCGCGCGTCCTGATGGCCCGATTCGGCACGGAGGAGATCCTCAGTTTGGCGCGCGCCTTTGCCCCAAACACGGCCGGCGTCGCGCAGTTCGACCTTGTCTTCGCCGACGTAAAGATAGGTGGGCGTTTTCGCCGCGCCGGTGATGGTCAAGCCGTCGTAGCCGGCCGCTTTGAGCGCCGTGCCGAAATAGCCGCTGGTGGCGCCGCGGCCCAACGTGTAGCGCGTGGCCGGACTGAGATAGACAAAACATATTTTGGTGCCGCCTGGAGTGAATCCCGTACCGGTGATCGGCCCGGTCATGCCGACGATGACATTCTTCGCGTCGTACGGGTCGATGTTGAGCGGCAGCTCGTTGAGCAGGATGTACTCCGCCATCAGTTGGCCGCCCCAGTATTTCCGCAGCAGCGGCTCTTCGGGAAGATTCAAATCTGTGAGTTTCCCCGAGCTGAGGTCCACGCGCAGAATCTTACCCATGTAACCGCCGGGAAGACGCGTCTTGCGCTGCGCCGGAAAGAAGCTCGTGTAGTCTGACTCTACGTTTGCCATTGATATTCCTCTAATCAGCAGCTGCCCACAATACCCGTTCAGCCGCAAGTCGATATCGAGCGGCTTTAAGCGGTTGAACTATTTGAACGGTATCGCCCGCTTATGGGAAAAGCTCGCTCCTCCCGGTGGCGGCTTGACGGTCCCACCGCGCCTCGAGACTACAAAAGTAATTCCATGCTCTCTGCGCGCGGCGCTCCAGCGCGATCTCCGCGCCGAACGCGCGGCATTCTTCCTGACTGATGGCGCCGACCTCGCCCAGGGTTGCCGCCTGCATGGTCTTCTTGGCGTCATCTTCCAGAACGAGAGAGGCAAAAAGAACTTCCTGAAGATTTTTGCCGACGACAACGATGCCATGTCCGCGCAGCAGGGCGGCGCGTTTTTCGCCGATGACTTTCAGCAGTCCGCGACCGCGGGCCGGCGTTGTAATCAAGTGGGCCTCAGGGTAGAGCGGAACGCCGTCGCTGAAAATGGCGCCTTGCAAGGTGACCGGTTGAAATTGGCGCTTGGCGATGGCGAAAAGAGTGGCGTAGGGAGTGTGGAGGTGAGCCACCGCAAGGGCGTCGGCGCGGGCGCCATGGAGCTCCGTATGGATCGGCCACTCGACCGGAGGACGTTCGTCGCCTTCGAGCGGATTGCCGTCCAGATCCGCGGGTACCATGTCTTCAGGGCGCAAACTTCCTTTATCAGAACCCATGCCCGGCGTTATGAAAACCCGTTTCGTTTCGGGTTGATAAACGCTCACGTGGCCGAAAACGCCGATCATGCCCTGCATGGCGAAAATGCGCGCGCAGGTGGCTAATTGCTCACGCAGCTCATTATCTGTTGCCATTAACCCGGCCTCCTATGCGGATTACGTTTATGAAAAGTAACGATAAAGTAGGCGTTTCGGATGGATGATCGCGAGATATAAGGCACGCAATTTGCCTGGTATACCGCAGCGCGGTGTGAAGAGATCTTTGAGCATCAGCCCAAGCGGGATTTTGTGTTTCGGAAACTTCTCTGCGCCAATATTGCGCACGCCGTACTTCTCTTTGCTTTCTTTGAGCACGTAGACAACGTTGCCGCCGCCCGCTTCCTTGTCGCCGTAAAGGTAACCACCTACCGCTTCGGCTTGCTTCGTTGCCTTATCGGTGATTTCTTCCGTCAAACCGAAATCGAGCGCGTCGACCGGGCAGGCCTGAACGCAGAAAGGCTGCTTATCCTCGCTGATGCGGTCGCTGCACATCGTGCACTTGCTGGCTTTGCTCGTAATGTCGCTCTTGGTGATGACTTCCCACGGGCAGGCGTGAATGCAGTACTCGCAGCCGATGCAGGTTGCCTGGTTGATAACGACGGGGCCCTCTTCATACTTGGTTATCGCCTCCACCGGACAGACCGCCGCGCAAGCGGGAAAGTCGCAATGCATGCAGCTATTGCGCGCCCAGAGCGGCGAGAGTCCCTCGAGCACCGGCGGCTCCATGGTAATCCAGTTGGTGCTGGAAAGTTCGTACAGGCTGGTGCGGTCGTGGTCGTTCCAGTCCTTGCACGCCTGCACGCAATGGCGGCAGCCGATGCACTTGGTAGCGTCGAATAGAATGCTTCTGGGTTTCCCGTCTCTCAGCCGGCCCGTAGGCACCAGATTGCCGTATTGCCGAGTCAATGTTTGGGTCGCGCTCTTGGCCATGTAGAGTCCTTTCAAGCGTCTGAGTGTACTGCCGGTGATCTCTAGAGCTGACTTGCTTCGTGGCTCCAGGGTGTGAATTCTTCCAGCCCGAGTTGATTCAGAGTTTGTTTAAACGGTCGGCCGGTGCGCTCGTGACGGCCGGAGAGACGATAGTACTCGAAAATGAGATCGGGCAACCACTTTGCGATGGTAAAGCCCTTGTATTTGCCATCAGGAATCGGCTCGAGGAATCTCGGGCCGACGTCCTGCCAATCGAAGTCGGCGACCCAGCCGCGCTGCGTGCCGAAGAGGCTCTGGAGGATCATGCTGCGGTGACCGGCGACGAGGGCCTGATCCATCGTAAAGTTCCAGCCAGTGATGGCGTTGAATGAATCAACGATGCTGTTGAGTCCGTCCGGCTTTTGATTCATCTGGGCGAACCAGCAGCCGCCGAAAATGCCGGTGAATTGACGGTATTGTTCCGACAGCACATGCGACCACGCCCATCCGTCGGGATTATCGGCGGTGAGCGGGCCCCAGTTTTCCCGGTAGCGTAGATCGGGAGGCGGCTTAGCCGAGCCGCCTCCTTGTGGTTTCATGCCGCCGCTGGCGACCAATTCACGTAGCATCTGACCCAGCATCGGGCGCCATTCGTGCATCGCCGGCGTGCCGCCTTTAGTGTGCACCGCCCATTGAGGCGCGTCGCCGCCGATTGCTTCCGCTAACTGCTTTGGACCTTCGGCTAACAAATTACCGAGCCAGCCCTCGCGCCGCGCCGCCATATCCAGGAGCTTGTCCACGGCTTCGACGTTGCCCCACTCAAGCGTCAGGCCATCCGTTTTGTCCGGACCGAGAAGTCCTTTTTCCCAGGCCTCGAACGCCACACCGGCGCCGCAGGAAAAATGGCTGCACTCGATTCCGACATCGTTGACTCGTTCGGCGAGATACAACGCGGCGTTTCCTTTGATGCCGAGATTGAAAAACGCGTCCAGCCACTCGCCGCCGGCATTGAAGTGGACGACCGTGCCCTTGTACGGGCCTTCGCCGAGCGTTGCGTCCCAGGGACAGAGTCTCGCGCACTGAAAGCAGGGCCTGAGCACCACTTCGTTCCGATCGAAGCCGCTGATGTGCCCGGGGGAGAGTTCGGTGCTGCGCCAGTTGAGATTGTTCAGCGCGCCCCAGGCTTCGCCGTGGCCATACTTGGTTTTTTTCTTTTTTACATCGTGTTGCTGCAAGGTGCCGCGCCAGCGCCAACCGGCGTCGATCAGGGCGGCCTTGTCACGAATACTCGGCCGCTCGCTGCCGTGGACGACGATGGCCTTGAGCTTCTTCGAACCTAAAACGGCGCCGCCGCTGTGCGCGGCGAAGTGGTTGTAGTCGTTGGCGAGCATGGCCGCGCGATTGAGATTTTCACCGGCGGGTCCGATGCACAGCACTTTCGCTTCCCGGTGTCCCACTGCCTCGCGGAGGCGATCTTCGGTGTCGCGCGTGCCCAGGCCCCAGACTTTAGCGCCGTCGCGCAGTTCGGCTTTTCCTCCGTCAATGTAGAGATAAACGGGTTTTGGCGAAGCGCCGCTGATAATGATGCCGTCGTAGCCCGCCGCCTTGAGATAGGTTCCCCAGTAACCACTGGTTGCTCCGCGACCAAGCGTGATGTTGGTTAGCGGGCTAAGATATACGGCGGTCATCTTGGTTCCGCCGGGAGTGAAGCCGTTGCCGGTAAGCGGGCCGGTCATCATCACTACCAGGTTTTCCGGAGCGAAGGGCTTGGCGCCGAGCGGCAATTCCTTCAGCAGAATATAGGAAGCGAGTGCCTGCCCGCCGATGAGCTTCTTTAAGACAGGCTCTTCGGGCAGATTCTCGTCGCGTATCGACCCGGTCGTAAGATCGACACGCAGAAGTTTGCCCATGTAACCGCCGGGAAGAGAGGTCTTCATAGATATCAGTCTTAGCGCGCTCCTTCGCTGTTGCTCGTCGATTCGATCCGGAAGAAGGTTAAATCATCATTTACTGAGAATTTTTTCCATCTCTTCCAACGCTACGGGAAATTCTTTCGCCCATTGAGGATCGCTGGGGAAGAGCTTTACGTTTTTGAGTGAAAAAACGTCGGGATCGACATTCGGGTGACTGGGAATTCTCCCTTGATCGCGCAACATTTGTTGTCCCTCTTCAGATAACACAAAGGTCATGAAAAGCCTGCCTGCGTTGGGATGAGGCGCATGGCGCGCCACCGCGATGGGATGGACGTAGGTTATGACCGGCTCGTCAAAAACCCACTGGATCGGCGCTCCTTGTTTTTTCATCCGCGCGGCTATGTGAGCATAGGTGTTCAGAACCACATGAAACTCTCCGGCCGCCGTTAGTTGGGCCAAAAGGTTGTGACCCCGTCTCAGCCCCACTTTTTGCGCGGCCAGTCTCCTTAAAAATCGCCGAGCCTCTTCTTTCCCCATAATACGCTGGAGGTTCACATACCATTCCGCATCGCCGACGTCGATTCCAATCTTGCCCTTCCATTTCGGTTGCAACAGATCCTCGATTTTCTTGGGCGCGTCTTTGGCCGAAACCAAATTGGTGTTGTAGGCCATGCTGTTAAGCAACGAATGGACGCTCACCCAATGCCCGTCAGCATCCTTGAGACCCTTTTCATAGGCGGCGCTTTCCTCCGGAACGTACCTGGCCGTTAAGCCATTGTCTTTCAGCAACTGGAGCTGAAAACCCGCCGAGGAAAAGACATCCACCGTATGTCGGCCCGCTTTCGCTTCTGTCGTAATGCGCTGCAGCACACGGTCGCTGGTGCCGCGATAAAATGAAGCCTTTATGCGCGGGTATTTTTGCTGAAACCTGTCTGTCAGAGTTTTGATCTGTTCATTATTGAGCGAGCTATAAAATACGACCTCGCCTTCAGCCTTGGCTGCGTCTTGTACGCTGGCTGCGAAAAGCCTTAGCGGCAGCGATAACCAAAGCGCGAAGGTGATTGACATCATCATTCGGATACGCACGATACCTCCAACCGGTTCTTCTATTTTGGTTCAATTCAGCGGCGCGAAAACGCTATCCAGGGATAACTCTTCGCGCATGAGTCCCTGTTCAATCTGGTAACGGTTCAGCGCTTTAAGCGTCCGCTTTTCGGCTTCTCCTAAGGTGTAAGTGTACGGATCTTCGCCCAAAACTTGGGCCTCTTTTCGATAGCCCTCGACCTCCTCTGACGACATATAGTCTTTTGCCAGCGCTTTCGCTTCCTTGAAAGCTCGAGTGAGCTTGCCGGGAAAATCGGGATACTTTTCGACGGTCTCTCGCCGGAGCGCGAGGATGTGAATGATGGGATTGATGCCAGTCTGTTTGGTGTGCCGGATAATCTCTTCAGCGTCGTCAAACAGAGGCTTTACACCCGGGTATTGGGCCATCATGGGGGGCGTGGAGCCGCCGCCGAATAATCCTAAGTAGCCCGAATCCCCCGGTACGATGGCGCCGTGCAAAACGCCTTCGCT
>JBOHVS010000014.1:0-19306 GCA_050735975.1 Binatia bacterium
GGTGTTAACCACATAGGCTTTATGGTAGACAGCCTTGAATCGGCCAAAGAGCGTCTGCGACAACTAAGCCCGGATATAAAGTTCGAGACACCCGACGATGGGGTTAGCGCTGCCGAGTACAAACTCAAAGATCCTGCGGGAAATTTCTTGGATATCTCGGAGCGGGGATGGAAGGTGTAGAGTGCCGAATGGAAAGCTTTGCTTCAGGGTCAATCCGGAATTTTCGCCGCAGTAACACCGTGCAATTATCGCTGCTTACTTCCAGATTGGTGGGCGAATTAAAGTAGCGTCGCGCGGAGTGATATTTAACTGTTCCCGGCTCTTTTTTGCAGGAGCAAATTCCTATGGCAGAAGTACAACCCATCCTACTTTATGAGTCACCGACTTCTTCAAATTGCCAAAGGGTCAAAGTAGTTTTGGAGGAGAAAAAGCTTCCCTATCAAACGGTACGGATTGATTTAAAGAAAGGAGATCAGAAACGCCCCGATTTTCTAAAGCTCAATCCTTACGGAAAGGTGCCAGTCATTGTCGACGGCGACACTGTGGTTTACGAGTCTTGCATCATCAACGAATACCTCAACGATAAGTATCCTGAGCCGCCTTTGATGCCTGAAAACCCCGCGCAGCGAGCGAAGATACGGATTCTGACCGACTACGGCGTCAACCATTTGTTCACCACCCATCGAGCGTTGAGAGATGAAATGAGCAAGGCCGAGAATGAAAGAGAACCAACCGCCATAAGCAAGGCCAGAAAAGACCTGCAAATCCTGCTCCTCAGATTCGAGCAAGAGATGGGGGACCAAGCCTATCTGGCCGGTAATTCCGTTTCGCTGCTGGACACTAATTTTGTCGCTCGCTTTGTTCAGTGGGAGCGGTTCGGGGTTTTGCCCGATCCATCCTTGCCCCGGTTGGGTGCGTGGCTGAACAGGATGAAGCAACGTCCGTCGGTCAAAGTGATTCCGCAGGTTTTGCCTCCTGCGTGATCAGAAGCAACGGGACCGAAAAGGCTCCAAAATCTAATTCCCTTGCTTGAATAGGACAGAAGGAGGAGTTCATGCGCAACGGTTCTTACACATACAGTTCCACCGGGCTTCTGGGAATTTTGGGCCAACGCTGCATTGCCCCGCCAGGCCGGCGACAAGAACGCCGCCATTGGGCTTATTGGATCCTAATCGTCTGCATGATGATTGCAGCCATAGGAGACGTTCGAATAGCTTCGGCCCAGACGGCGGAAAAGGTTTTGGGACCGTTGGAACGCCTAAGCGCTGCTGAACGAAAAACACGGCTTGTCGAAGGGGCCAAAAAGGAGGGCCGTTTGGTTTTCTACGGTGACTCCAACATCGATGCTTCCGGTCCCTTTCTGGAGGCTTTCCGCAAGGCACACCCTTATCTCACCATCGGTCATTACCGGGCCGGAGATGTTAAGATTTACAATAGAGTCGCCACTGAAGCCAACGCGGGTAAGCACGAGGTCGACATCATCGAGATCGATTCGACCACGGCCTACGGCTTAATCAAGAACGGTTTCGTCGATCCCTATCGATCGCTTCAGGCTTCAGCCGTACGCCCTGAGTTCAACGATCCCAAAGGCTTGTGGCATGCCTATCAATACCTGGTGGTGGGGCTAGCGTTCAACAAAACTCACGTTAAAGAAAGCGAAATACCGAAGAGCTACGAAGATCTTCTCAATCCCCACTGGAAGGGCAAAATGTCTCTTGATCACGAGGATGCTACTGTTTTCGGAACTTTGTTGGATATTTGGGGGGAAGACAAAGGGCTCGCATATTTTCGCAAACTAGCAAAGCAAGACATTCAGTTTCGGAGAGGCCATACTCTCCAGGCCAATCTCCTCGGCGCCGGCGAGTTTCATGCGTCTCCGTGGCTCTACTCTCACAGGGCGCTGATGATGATGGAAAAAGGCGCTCCCGTCGGACTCGCGTTTTTGGAACCGGTGATCTCCATTCCCAAAGTGCTTCTGCTTGCAAAGAATTCTCCGCATCCTCATGCTGCGGCCCTTTTTATCGATTGGGCGCTTTCGGGGGAAGGGCAGCATTTTGTTGGTATGATCAACGCCCGCAGCCCAGTCCGAAAAGGCCAAGATCAGAAATTTAAGATATTGGCCAAACCGACGACCGTGCCGATGAAACCAGAGGTGGTGGGCGCAAACCTTGAGCGCTATGCGGCACTGTACCGTAAAGTCTTTGGACTACAATAAAAGGAACAGTGCCGAGTCGTATTAGCACACGAACTATTAGCACGAACAGAATGCGCAAGTTGGGCCATCAGTAAAGTATACGACAAGTTTCAGCTTGCGTTTGAAGCCAGGTCAAGAGGCAATGATACTGGAAGATCGTAAAGAAAGGAGAGCATGAGAGCGTGATGGCTGATGGGGTCTAGCATCGTAGCTTTTAGCGCGAAAAGACTCCCGACCGGCGCGTTCCGACCTCGAAGCGCGTTCACATTCAACCCATCAGCGCGGCGGGAGTGCCCCCTGCTCCGCCATTTTTCTATATAGCCCCACGGTTTCCGGGTCGCGCGGCAGGTCACGGATTGTGGTCTCCACCTCTTCGCCCGTGAGGGGACTCGGATCGTTGGTCATCATCTTTTTGAAGTCTTTCTTAAATGCGATGTCCTCGAAGGCCCGCGCCATTGCGACACGCAGAGTTTTCACATGCTCCGGTGGGGTGCCCGGCGACATGATGTAGGGCCAGCGCGGATACAGGAAGGTCCGGAACAAATTTAATAACCGCCGTTCCCGCTCGCTTTTGGCAAAACTATCCAGGTCTTTTACGTCGGCGAAGCGCGGATGAATTTTCCCTCGTGGAATCGTGATCGCGGCATGGACATCGAGCATACCTTTTTCCAACATTTGGCGATTTCTGCCCAATACCGTATCGACGCCCTTCACGCGCGCGTCTACCTCTCCTTTCGTAAAGGCGGCATCGAGCTCGAGCCCGCCATAGCCGACTACGAACTTCGGCTCCGTCAGACCAAGCAAATAAGAAAATATCCGTCCCGCCACGTAAATTGGATGGCCTATCCCTTGCGCACCGATCCTGACCCCGGGCGCCGCCAGCAATTTTTCAAAGCTGTCGAAGCCCGCCTCTTTCCGTGTGACAAATAAATACGGATCGCCCCTTTCCGTCGAACCCAGATAGATAAGTTTGTCGAGATCGTATTTCGTTCCCGCCAGACCCAGGATCGGACCGACCACCAATCCGGCGCCGACTGCACCGATGGTGAGCCCGTCGGGTTGGGTATTGAAGAAAATATGGTTTGCCGCTTTTCTCCCCGCCGCCCCGGGCATATTTTCGACGACAATAGTGGGGTCTCCGGGAATATATTTTTTTAAGTAGGGTATAAGCGCCCTGGCCTGCGTATCGCCCGTGCCGCCGGGCCGGCCACCACGAAGGATTTTGATGGTTTTGCCCTGATAGTACGGCGTCTGTGAGAACGCACAATCAGCCAAGAGCTGAATGCAAACGATTCCCGATGCCAATGCCAAAATAGGAATCGGCTTAAAATGCGATCGCATTGGTTCACCTCCGATTTGGAATAAGCGTTGACCCACGAGCAATCCCGCGGGAGCACAAAAGACGCACCCTCGACGAGTTTATGGGGATCGATTTCTAAACACAAACATCTCGCTTACAGCCATTCAAAGGGTTAAAGAAGCCGATGAAACAAAAAAGCGACGGCACGCTGAGCGCTAGCGAATGATCTCGACACGGGCTCGGTGCCCGGAGGCCCTTGCCAGCGCGGCGTCCCGTGTAATGAGCGGGGCATCGAGCGCTTCGGCAAGAGCGACGTAAGCCGCATCGTACGCTGTCAGGTTGCGCCGGAGCGCCCAGATTCTGAACAGGAAAACGTCGTGTGGATAACGGTTCAGAGGCAGGTCAGCGAGATCTTCGAGCGCTTGCTCGCCCCGCTCCGCTTCCATTTCGCCGGAGAGGGTATAGCGACGCAAGACCTGGGCAATTTCGAGATCGAGCACATGCGGGGCGTGCAAGGTGTCATTGCCGGCAAACAATCTCTCAGCTACTCTCCCGGACGCCGATGCGTTGAGCAGCACTTCGAGAAGGGCGGAGGCGTCGATGACGATCACTGGCGCTCGCGCTCGGCGCGTACGGCCTTGGCAGGAGAAATGCGCGGCGTGACAGACTCCCGATGCGCCAGACGCCGACGCAAATCGTTGAGCGTGGGTCGCTCCGCCAGGCGCTCTACCTCTTGAAGCAGGTAGTCGGACAGTGAAAGCCCTTCCATCGCCGCCCGGGCCTTCAGTTTTCGATGGAGCTCGTCGGGAACATGTCGGAGCTGAATCATCTTGGACATGCTGACAACGTATGGCACATGTCAACATGCGCGAAGGGTGGCCGGCGCGTGGAGAGGCAGAGATCGGCTTCCAGCAGGTGAGCGAGCTACTTCCCGTGCCCGGGATAGATTATGTGGGACCGCTGCCGCCCGAGGTTCAGAGAGACACTGTGTTCTCGGCCGGCGTCGCCGTAGGCACGAGGATTTCGGAAGCAGCTTATGCGCTTATTAGATTCCTCGCCTCCCCGGAGGCGGCCCATGCCATTATGAAAAGTGGCATGGAGCCCATAGCACTTCGATGAGTGTGTGGGAGCGACACGGCGCGACTGCGAGCTTAAGATCGAATCGCTTGCACCGCCGCGCCAACGGTGGGAGGCGAATCCGTTTGATCTTTGAATGGCGCCAGGCGTTCGCAAATTTCTGCCGCGGCTTTGTGAAAACCGGCCGGCAAGCCGGCAGCTTCGAAGGCCTCGGCGATCTCGCGCATCTCGCCCACATAGCGCCACGCCTTGGGCACCGCAACAGCGGCAGCCCGGCTGCATTTTTTCTCCAAGGCGGGTTGCGAAACGCGCCACTCCTCGAGAAGCGCCTGATCCACGCCCTCGTGGTCTGCGAAAGCGCGGATCGCGAGCACTAGAGCATCGGTGCATTTGGTCCACGCCGCGTACGCGACCTTGAGCGCGGACGCAGCGCCAGGCTGGCAGCCGATGGGGCGAGCATCGAGCATGCTGCCGGAAAATAGGGCGGCGATTTCAGCAGCGCGCTCGCCGGAAAGGTAAAGGCGAGTTGTGCCGACCTGTTTTACAGGAGAACCGATAATACCGCCGTCGACGAAACTCGCACCCGCTGCAGTTACGATCCTGCCGATCTCTTCCGCCGTGGCGCGCGAAACCGCATTCGCATCGACGTAAATACCTTTATAGTTTGTCGCCGCTACCATGCGTGCGACCTCGACGGCCGCGTACGGCGGGCAGACCGACAAAACCACCTCGCTTTGGCCAACCGCATCGGCCAAATCGCGCGCATCGATGAGACCCGCTTGTTCAGCACGCCTCCGCGTTGCGGCGCCACGCTGATCGGATACCCAAATAACGCGTGCTCCGCTGGTCGCGGCTGCCGCGCCGATGGTGACTCCCATATTGCCCGGATGCAGCAACCCGACTGTTCTGATAATCATGCGCCCTCCTTGCTCCACGCTGGTTGAATACGGCTTTGTACTGCTTGAAAGTTAGCGCAGCTTGCGCAAATTTTTTCAAGCGGTTCGATTATCACCGATGCGTCAAGACCGAAGACTATCTCATCACGAAGATCTCGACTTCGCTAGCTCTTTTTAGTCTCCCGACGGATCATCCGTGCGAACGTCCCCCAATTGCCCCGCATCCAGCCCGATCTTTTCAAGCGCGGATGAAATAACCGGCGAATTTCTCGAAAATCTTGACTAAGGCCCGTATTCGCGATAGCTATTATCCAATCCACGAGGAAGGGAGAATAATTATGGCTGTTCGAATAGGCGATATCGCGCCGGATTTTTCGATTGAGACAACGGAAGGGAACATCAATTTCCATCAATGGATCGGCAATGGCTGGGCGATTCTTTTCTCGCATCCAAAGGATTTTACACCCGTCTGCACTACCGAGCTTGGCTATATGGCCGGTCTCAAGCCCGAGTTCGAAAAGCGCAACTGCAAGATCATCGGGCTGAGCGCGGATCCGGTAACCGATCACAAGGCTTGGGCCAAGGACATCCAGGAGACGCAGGGGCACTCACCGAACTACCCGATCATCGGCGACGCGGATCTGACAGTCGCTAAGCTTTACGACATGCTCCCGGCCAGCGAGACCCCCGGCAAGCGCACCGCGGTGGACAACCAGACGGTACGCTCGGTATTTCTCATCGGGCCGGACAAGACGGTCAAGGCGATGCTCATCTATCCGATGAGCACCGGCCGCAACTTCGACGAGGTGCTGCGTCTGCTCGATTCCCTGCAACTCACCGTCAAGCATGCGGTGGCAACACCAGTCAACTGGAAGCCGGGCCAGGATGTCATCATTCCCACGTCGGTCTCCGATGAGGAAGCCAAGAAGAAGTACCCGCAGGGCTACAAGACTCTCAAACCATACCTGCGGGTGGTTTCGCAGCCGGATAAGTAGCTGCTTTTCGCCGCTCTCCGCACCTGGAAAGAGAGGCCCCCGGATGCATCAGGGGCCTCTCTTATCCCTGGTCAACTACCTGGCTTTCAGGAGGGTCTTGTCAAATAAAACCGAGAGCTTTTTGTAATTTCTCCCTGCTTCCAGAGGGTCCGGCATAAAGAATTTCAGTCCTTCATGCAGTTCGCGGTCTTCCGTCTGGACGTCTCTTCGGGCCGGAAGACGCCCGCTTCTTGCCAGCAGACTTTGTCCCTCTTTAGAAAGCAAAAAATCCAGATAGAGAATAGCGGCATGGGGGTGGGGAGCGTTGGCGGCGAGCATAAGCAAGCTCGGTCGTAGAAGAACAGGCGAGATTCGAATCGATTCGATGGGCGCGCCGGCCTTCTTGAGATCGAGGATAAGATTGGCATTGGAAACCATCGTGATCGGGAATTCACCGGCTGCCAGGAGTTGCAGTTGGAGAGAGCGGCCGCGCAGAAATTTGACATCCTGTTTGCTCAGTCTTTCGAAGTATTTTAAGGCCCTCTGCTCTCCCATATGGTTGATCAAAAATCCCATCCATTCGAAGGCTTGCGTGTCCAGGGATAGCTTGCCTTTCCATTTCGGGTCCAAAAAGTCCTCCCAGCTTCTTGGGACTTCATCAGCTTTAACCAGATTCTTGTTGTAGGCGGAGAAGAGTAACGACGCGTGTTGAACCGTCCACAAACCTTGTTTGTCGGCGAATCCTTCGCGAAGGTTTTCCCGCATGGGAGAGAGGTATTTTGCCATGACTCCCCGATCGATAAGGCTTACGATACCCAGCTCGCCCGTTCCTATGACATCCACGGCATGGAGTCCCGCCTTAGCTTCGGTCTCGGCTCTTTGAATGATCTTACTGCCGCCGATGCGCGCCAGGTTTACAGTGATGAAAGGATATTTTTTTTCGAAGAGCTTGACTAAGGGCCCGCTCATCTGGTGATTGGTCGAAGTGTAGTCGGTCAGTTCACCTTCTCTCTTGGCGCCGGCCACGAGAAATTCCTCTCGCGCTCGGCCCGAGAGGGATTGAGCTTTCATCAAGAGATCTTCATTACCGGCGCCGGCAGAGCTTAGGGTTCCGACCAGCAACAAGATCGCCGGAAGGCAAAGACGCAAGGTGTTCAACGATCTCATTTTCGGAGCAGTATATCTTTGACTAGCTTGTTCGCGGTCCCGCGCAGACGCTGCGCATCTTCCGAGGTCAGCACCTGGATCGGCACCGCTCCGCTCGCCAGCTGATTGAGGACCTCGAACTTAGGTTTCACGCCGCCCCGCGCCGGTATCCGTCCCGCTTCGACGACGACCTCGGCTCCCTCGGCGCCTAAAATAAAATCCAGAAAGAGCGCGGCGGCGTACGGATGGGGGGCGGCAATCGGAATGGCCCAGGATTGGGCGGAAGCGACCGTCGTGGGGTTGGGATAAACAATGCCGATGGGGCAGCCGGTGCGCTGCATACCGGCCACCGTGTACAGGTAGAGTTCGACGGCGATCGAGTATTGACCGGCGCAGACAAGCTGGGTCTGGAGTGAATGACCTCGAGTCGCCGCAACCTCGTTTTGTACCAGCCCTTGCAGGTATTTGCGCGTTTTTTCTTCGCCCCAGCCTTTAAGCCATCCCATTAAAGCTCTCGACGGCTCCGTGTCGATCGAGAGCTTTCCCTTCCAGGATGGCTTCAGAAGATCCGGATAATCTTTCGGCGCCTCGCGCCGGCTCACCAGGTTAGTATTGTATGCGATAATGGCGTGGATCAGATTGGTGGGGGTAAAATACCCCTCGGCGTCCTTGAACACATCGGCGTAAAACTTCCTTTCCGGGGAAACGTAGCGGGCCAGGATGCCTTTGCCTTTGATCTCATTGGCGACATCGAACGCGAGTCCCACCAGGTCGCCTTGAAGTTTCCCCGCGCGTGATTCGGTCAGCAATCTCGCTCCGACCCTGTCGCCGCCCGCGCGCCAGTACTCGACCTTGACAAAAGGATAACGTTTGGCGAAGGCCGCTTCATATGCGCTGAGCAGAGTGATGTTTTCGCTCGAATAGACTAGGACGCCGCCTTCTTTCTTCGCGCCTTCGATGAGCTTTTTTTCGCGTTCCGCGGGGCTCAACCGGTTCAGCTCGTTAAGGAGAGTTTCCGAATTGCCTGCAACCGGGGCCGGCTGCAAGAAAAGCCAGACGATCAGTAACAGCCAACAAAAGCGGAACACCGGACGAGAATTTGTCCGCGCTGAACTCATGTGCGTTCGTTATCGCAGGTGATCATAGATTGTCAAGCGCGATGCTTGGAGCGGGTCGTTTCGGCAGTTCAGGACGACAATCGCCACACCCGTCGTTTTCAAAGTCATCTCCACGTGTGCTATAGAAAAATTTCTTCCGCGCGGCAAGGAGGCGCAGTAGTTTTCAATATGGATTACACGATCGGCGTCGATATCGGAGGGACCTTTACCGACTGCGTTGTTATTGACGAACAGGGCTTTCTCGCCGTCGGCAAGGCGCCGTCGACGTCGCGGGATTTTTCCATCGGAGCCCTGGACGCAGTCCGCGACGCTGCGCAAAACCTCGGGCTAAAGAGCGAAGACGAGCTGGTCAGGTCCGCCAGATTTTTCTTTCACGCTTGCACGATCGGCGACAATACCCTCATCACGCGCGCGGGCGCCAAGACCGGGCTTATTACCACCCGGGGCTTCGGCGACGCCATATTGATGATGCGCGGCATGACGGCCGAAGGCCTCACCGAAGAAGAAGCCGCTCACACATCCGCTCTGGTCAAGCCCGACCCTATCGTTCCAAGGACTCTCATCGAAGAGCTGACCGAGCGTGTCGATTACAAAGGAACCGTCCTGATCCCACTGAAGACAGACGACATCGAGAAGGCCGTTGAAAGCCTGCTGAGCAAAGGCGTGGAATCCGCGGCCGTGTGCCTTCTCTGGTCGATCGCCAACGGAAGCCACGAAAGAATGGTCGCCGAACTGCTTAAACAGAAACACCCGAACCTGTATCTGAGTTTGTCCAGCGAGGTCGCCCCTTTCCTGGGCGAATACGAGCGCACCGCCACGACCGTGTTCAACGCGTACATCGGTCCGCGCATCTCGGCTTATCTTAATAACCTCGAGCGGGTGCTACGCGAAAAGAATCTTCGAGACGAGCCGTTGATCATGCAGGCATACGGCGGGGTTCTGAACGTGAGCGCTACCTGCGCCAACGCCGTCGGCACTATCGAATCGGGGCCCGCCGCCGGCGTGGTGGGCAGCCAATACCTCGGCGGACTGATCGGGAAAGAAGACGTCCTGGCGACGGATATGGGGGGAACTACGTTCAAGGTCAGCGTCATTCATGACGGGAAAATCGAGCGAGATTACAACCCGGTCATCCAGCGCCACAGGGTTGTGTCGACCAAAATCTGGGTCGAGTCGATCGGAGCGGGAGGAGGCAGCATCGCCTGGATCGACCCCGAGACCGGGATTCTCAAAGTCGGGCCGCACGGCGCGGGCGCCAGCCCGGGTCCGGTGTGCTATCAGGTAGGCGGCAGCGAGCCTACGGTTTCGGACGCCGATCTCGTGCTGGGCTATTTGAACGAGAATTATTTTCTCGGCGGCAAGATCCGCCTCGATAAAGAAGCGGCCAAGCGCGCCATAGCCAAACGGATTGCGGCGCCCCTGGGAATGAGCACCATCGAGGCCGCGGGCGGGATTTACCGGATCGCCAATGCCCATATGAGCGATCTCATCCGCAGAGCGACGGTCGAGCGCGGGCATGATCCGAGAAAGTTCGTGCTGTTCGCTTTTGGCGGGGCCGGACCCGTGCATGCGGGCAGGTATACCGAAGATCTCGGCATCAAGCAGGTCGTCATTCCTCTGACGGCTTCGGTTCATGGCGCCACGGGTCTCATCAGCTCCGACGTCCTTTATGAATACGGCAGCTCGGACCACCTGATCGCGCCGTTCGATCTCAAACGGCTCCAGCAGAATTTTTCCATCCTGATCGGGAACGCGCGGCGCGATCTCGACTCGCGCGGGTTCAAGGCAGCGGATACCGAAATTGTCCGCAGCCTGGATATGCGCTACCGCTATCAGGTGCACGAGCTGACGCTCTCCATGCCTCCGGGCGCGGACGAGCTTCAGGAAAAGGACCTGGAGAAATTGTCCGATGATTTTCACGAGCTGTACGAGAAATCTTACGGCCGGGGATCGGGCTATCGCGAAGCCGGGATGGAAATCATGACGTTCAGACTGACTGCCCGGGGGCGCCTTAAAAAACCGAACATCGCCAGACAATCTCTTGACGGCAAAGATTCGGCGAGCGCCGTCAAATCCCGCAGGCCGGTCTACTTCGAGGAATATCGGGACCTGGTAGACACCGCGATCTATGATTTTGACAAGATGAAGCCCGGGAACGAGCTCGCGGGCCCCGCCATCATCGAGACTCCGGTTACGACGATCGTCGTGAACCCGAAAGACAACGCGTTCATGGACGAGTTCAGAAACGTCAGAATCGACGTAGAAACGTAAGGAGGCCGGCTTGTCTTTACCCGCGGGAAATGTGGACCCGATCACGTTCGAGATTTTGTCCCATCGGTTGTATCAGATCGCCAGGGAGATGGGGACGACGCTCGAGCGCGTCGGCGGCACGGTCAACACGACGCAGCAGAAAGACTACATGGCGGCGCTTTACCGCGCCGACGGCGAGATACTGTCGGCCGGAGAATCCATCGGCATGCACATGGCGTGCGGCGGATTCGCGGTGAAAAAGATCCTGGAGCGCTTCGGCGATGAGGGCGTCGCTCCGGACGACGCGTTTTTGCTCAACGACCCTTACGTCGCCGCGGTGCACCAGTCCGACCTGTTCATGATCTCGCCGATTCATTACCAGCGCCGTTTGGTTGCGTGGAGCGCGACTTTTGTTCATGTCATGGATATCGGCGCTCTGTCGCCGGGCGGCAATTCACCCGGAGCCACAGAGATTTTCCACGAAGGAATCAGAATACCGGGAATCAAGCTCATCGACGGCGGCGCGCTCAGGAAAGACCTTTTTGACACGATCATCAATATGACGCGCCAGCCGACCATGGTCGGTCTCGATCTCAAGTGCCAAATCGCCGCCAACAACGTGGCGAAATCCCGGGTGCAGGAGATGTTCGCTCAGTATGGCCCCGAGCTGATCGATGCCGTCACCCTGAGGATGATCCAGCACGCGGAAGACGTCCTGAGAAAGCGCATCACGGAAATCCCCGACGGCGTCTGGAAAGAGACCAGCGCCATCGAGGCGGATGAAAGCTGGAAGGTCAATCTCTCGTTGACTAAAATCGGCGACCGGTTGATCTTCGATTTTACCGGCAGCGACCCGCAGGCGAGCAAGGGCATCAATCTCCCCTACCATGCCACGTTCGGCGTTTGCTTCAGCGCCGTGCTGTCGACGTTGGCCTACGACCTGCCGAAGAACCACGGCATTTTTCGCCCGATCGAAGTCGTCGCGCCCAAGGGAACTATTGTAAATCCCCAGTCCCCGGCGCCGGTATCCATGAATACGACTTCGGGCGCTAAGATCGTCCTCTACGCCGCGAGCTCGACTTTGATGCAGGCGCTAGCCACCCACGAACGATGGAAGAGCGAAACGATGGCCATGACAGTCGGCCGGCGAAATATCCGCCACGCCGGGATCAACCAGTACGGAACTTATTATGTCTCGAATCTTTCGCAGACTCCTGTAGACGGCGGCGGCGCCAGGTCCTTTCAGGATGGCGTGGACTCGGGAGGCGGCACCAAGAGCTGTCCCAACGTGGAATGGATCGAAAGGAACTTTCCCGTCCTCTATCTGTTCCGGCGCCACGCGAGAGACAGCGCCGGGGCCGGCAAGTTCCGCGGCGGAGTGGGCGCCGAGACGGCTTTCGTTATCAACGACGCGCCTGAAGGGAAAATCAAAGGCGTGGCTTACGGAGTTGTGGGGCTTAAAAATTCAGGACAGGGCGTTTTCGGCGGATACCCCGGTGCGCCCGCCGTAGTCGAGTTGTTCAAGGGCACGAGGTTGCGTGAGGCGATCGCTGAAGGTTCCGCCTTAGACCGAATAGCGGACCTGGGCGGTCAAATGAATTCGTTGCCGTACTGCAACTTTGAACTCACGGAAGAGGATGTCCTGTATACCCGGCAATCCAGCGGCGGGGGTTATGGAGACCCGCTCGAGAGAGACGCGCAGAGGGTGCTGAAGGACGTTGTGCTGGGATTGGTTTCAACCGAGGCGGCCGACGAAGTCTATGGAGTCGTCATAGATCACGACAAGATCGACGTTGACGCCACAGAGCGGCTCAGGACCGCCATGAGGAGGGCCAGACTGGTAAACGGGCGATGAGCTATCCGCTGAGAGAAAATCTGGAACTCTTCACCGGGCCGGAAGGCGCCCAGATACGCTGCGCGCGCTGCCGCCACGTTTTTTGCCGCGCCGGCGAAAACTGGAAGCAGACTACTCGAGTGCGTTTATTGCCTCCCACTGCCGCGGGGCCTTTGATGGGCGCGGCTCGGGGAAAATATGTTTTGCAACAGAATACCTGTCCGTCCTGCGGCGCTCTACTCGACACCGACTTGATCGAAGAAACAAAGGACGCTCCGCAAGCCAAAGAGAAAGCGCCAGAAAAACCCGAGCCCAGGCCGGTCGAGGCGAACAGCCGAACAACGGCGATATTAGTGCTGGACCTGAGCGCCCGCTGCGGACCCGGAGCTGACTTGTTTCGCCTTGCTACCGGGAGTGGCCGGCTTTCTCGAAAAGGCCCGCGCCGCGGCCGTCCCAGTCATCTTTTCAGTCTCCGCTTCACAGCGAGGGACGCCTATGGAAAAAGTCGCGCAACCGCTTCAGCGCCGCGAGCACGAGCCGATCATTTATCCGGACGGATTCGACAAGTTTACCGGCGGAGACCTTCAGCGGATATTAGAGCCAAGAGAAATCAAAACTCTGATTATCACGGGCTCCGCGACTAATGTGGCGGTTCTCTATACGGCAACCGCGGCGGCCCGAATCCATCGCTACGAGGTCATCGTCCCCGTCGATGGCGTCAATGCGCGGACCCAATATGCCCATGACTATTCTTTGTATCAGCTGAGCGTTTTGCCGGGGGGCGTTTATAAACGTATCCGTTTTACGACGCTTGGAACGACAAGTTTTAAGTGAGAGGCGACTATTAACAGCGGAAAATTAAACTAAGGAAGGTGCATCATGCGCGAATTGAAAATAATCTACCGATCCGAATCTCACGCACCATTTTGGGTGCTGGCCGAGCAGGCGGGAATATGGGAAAAGAACGGCCTCCGCGTCAATACCAGCCCGGAGTTGGGCCGTGAAAGGGCCGTCGACGCGCTGAAAAACGGTCACGTCGATCTGATTTCAGGCAACCACCACAATCTCTATGCTCGCCGCGCCAAAAACCGTGAGGATTTTGTTCACCTGGCCCAGCTCGGCAATCTGTGGACGGAAAACCACATGATCGCGACCGATTCGATTCGCACCGTGCAAGATCTTAGAGGAAAGCAAATAGCCGTCGATTCGAAGAACTCCCATGCAGGCCTCAACGTGTGGCTCTTTATGCGCCAGGAAGGATTGGATCTGGACAAGGGCGACTACGACCTCGTGGAAACGCACGCATCGTCGGAGAAGCGGTGGAGAGGCGTCCTCGCCGGTGAGTTCGACGCGGCCTTTGTCGACCTACCGCACAATCTGCGGGCCATAAGAGAAGGAGCGCGGGAGATCACGGTGCGGCCGGTGCCGATGATCCGCGGCGTGACGCTGACAACGACCATGGCCTACGTTAAGAGCCATGAAGAGGAAATACGGCTCTTGATACGCGGGGTGGTCGAGGCGGTTCATTTTTTTCTGACCCAACCGGAAAAGACGAAGCACATCCTGACGGAGTCTGCCATTTTAGGCCTGCAAAACGATGACGAAGTGCGCGCGCTGTATGCTTCGTGGGCGGGGTTTTTGGAACGCAAACTCTACCCCACCGTGGAGGGTATCGCCAACGTATTCGCCCTGGCGGTTCGGCTCAAACCGGAGATCGCGGACTTTAATCCGTTGGTCATGTGGAATACTCATTACTTGAGAGAGCTGGACGACAGCGGTTTTATTGACAGCCTGTATCGAGCGTAGACGCAAGCAATCCAGAACAGAAGAAAAAAGCTGGCTCGGTCGCGAGAATTTGCGCAACTCACGGATGCGGAAGCCGAGCGCATCGAAGCGATTTATCGGAGATGGTCGCGTAACTATCCACGGCCGTGAAGCAAGTCCGGGGTCAGCGCCTTATACCCTTCGATGTTCGCCGACGGCCTCACCAGGCTTCGGCCGGACGCGGATCAACGATCTTCAATTCGACGTTTGAGGTTCCATTCCATTCGTTTTCAGTCAAGCGGTAGACCAGATCGACAGCCGCGCCTGGGCCGCCGCAAAATTCCTCGTTCACCCGCGCCCAGTTATAGGGTTATGCGCCCAGTGAAGGGTCAAAGTGAAGCGTCTGGCCTAACTTCCACACTAGCAACAGATACTGAAAATGGGGATAATGGGGTCAGGCTTTCTAATCTTTCGGGAGCGGACCGGGGCTGGGACGCATCGCGATGCCGAGCGTTGGTGGGATACGTGTTGATCCGCCGGTTAGTGCTACAAGCTTAAAGATGTGGCGAAGTGTTTGGGTCGAGATATTGCCACGGTGAGTTCGTTGGTCTCGCGGTATTCCGACCGTATGGCTGAAGACGAAGATCTTAGGAAAGAAGCGACGGGGGTAGCTGCATATTGTCTAGAATAGAAGCCTGGCCCCCTGGCCTAGCCCTCTGCAAACGATTCCCGCTGCCAATGCCAAAAGAGGGATCGGCTTAAAATGCAATCGCATTGTTTCACCTCCGATTGGGAATAAGCGTTGACGGCGTCATTCGAACCTTGTTCCTGCATCCTCACAATCGATAATCCCTTTCTTAACTCTCCAACAGCCATGAAGGATTCTCCTCTATGATGTTATGCGCTGAGACCGAAGAGTTTAAGCGCATTCCCGCCGAGGATGGCTTCCTTCGCCTCCAAGGAGAGATCCTCCCGCGCTTGAATGACGGGAACTGTGTTAGGCCAACTTCCCATCGTATCGGCGTGCGGGTAGTCGGTCCCTACGACCCAACTATCGTGCCCAAAGCGCTCCATAAGAACACCTAGCAGACTTTCGGTTGTTCGAACGGAAAAGTACAGTCTATCCAGATACTCTATCGGTTCTCTCTTGGGTTTTGAAAGAAGTCTGCTGTAATCTCCCTCGCCTGAATACACAGCAGCAAGACCCTCCATAAGATGTGGGACCTGAGTTCCGCCGCCTTCTAAAAAGCAAAACCGAAGATTGGGAAAAGCATCCAGCACCCCGCCGAACATCAAATTGGCAATTGTAATTGAGTTTTCCATGGAGTTTCCGAGCGCGCTCCAAAAGCCATAGCCACGACTTGCGTAGTGCCGTGTCATTCTCCAGCCTCCCACAAGCGGGCCGGTATTGACCGGATGGAAGATGATTGGAATTTTAAGTTCTTCCGCCTTGCCAAAAAAAGGCCAGAACTCCTCCGCGTCGAGATCTCTATCATCAACGGTCGTATAGCAGACCGCGCCCCGTAAGCCCATCTCGCGTACGGACCGCTCTAGCTCGTCAACCGCAAGCTTTGTATCCTGCAGGGGCAGGGTCGCCAATCCGATAAACTTGCCCGGATATTTTTTTACAATCCGACCAATGGAATTGTTATAGGATCGGCAGACGCTGGCCGCGAGCTGTGGTTCGACATCGTAATAGAAAGAACCATTGCTCGGAACAAGTACTTGCAGGTCAATGTTGGCTTTGGCCATATCTGCGACGCGAACGGCCGGTTTGTTTCCCGAAGATCGAGGACGCGGATTGAACGGATTTGGAATGTTACGGGCATAATCCGGGATATTCCGCTGGCGGGCTGGATAAACCACGCATGAATTTCCCTTCGTGTCGGTTTCGATACGGGGACCCTCTTGCCGGAATTCCACCGGCACCTCCTTAAACGCGTCCTCCGGAAGAATGTGGGAGTCACAATCGATGTACTTCACTTTAGAACCTCCTGACTAATGGGATCCTATTTTTTTACGCCTAAAAGCTGCTCATATTCTTTTCGATAGTCCACATAATGCTTTCCTAATCGGAGATCTGAAGGAACAAGTCTTGCGGATTTAATCAGATCTCTTGGGTTTCCTTTAACATCGTTTCTTGCCGAGGATCTTCCTTGCTTCACGAGAAGTTCTTGGCCTTCTTTAGAAAGAGAAAAATCAACGAAGAGTTTTGCAGCATTCCGGTGTGGCGCGGATTTGTTGATCCCGATTGGACCCGCGCTTTCGATGACAGGATCCAGAAAGAGCCACTCAATAGGGGCACCTTTGTCCTTCATTTCAATAACGTTTTGAATATAATTGTTGACCACGATGCTAAATTCACCTGCCGAGAGTA
The DNA here is from genome assembly GCA_050735975.1 of Binatia bacterium. Taxonomy (GTDB): domain Bacteria; phylum Desulfobacterota; class Binatia; order UBA9968; family UBA9968; genus DATMBL01. The sequence continues at coordinate 16,931 of JBOHVS010000014.1, forward strand.
GTTGAGTTAGTAAGGTTCGTCCTTCCCGGAGGAGAATGTTTTGCTTTGTCAGACCGACAAAAAAACCTCGCGTCTTTTCTTTTCCCCATATTTTCCTCAGATTTGCGTACCATTCTATTTCACGCGGATCTAAAGCGAGTTTTCCTTGCCACATAGGTTCCAATAAGTCTGAGTAGCTTTTGGGGACATCACGAGCCTTCACTAACTCGGTGTTATAGGTTGCAATCATAGGGGTAGTGTACATGGTGGTCCAAAAGCCGTCATTGTCCTTGTGCCCGGGAGGAAAGAATGCCCTTTCCGGCGAGTCATACTTGGCAAAAACACCTTCCTCAAGAAGTACATAGCCCTCAAGTCCGGTTGAGTTAAATACATCCCATTCGTTTCGACCAGCGCGACTTTCCGCCTGAATCCGTGATATTAGCTTTGCACCTCTAGATCGATAATGATTGGTCTTGATAAAGGGATATTTCTTTTGGAACGCCGCCAGTAGTTCCTTTGCATCGGGGATCGGAATTCCAGAATATAGGAGCAACGCTCCTTCTTTTTTTGCCCCTTCAATCGTACGTTCATCGGAATATACAAAGCGAACATCAGCTACAAGAAAAGCGGCGGCTACAACTTGCAAGAGCAGTTGAAACACAAGCTGTCTTTTCATAAATCCCCCTTCCATTTTGACTGAAGCCTCTCGGTTAATAACCGGTTTCGCCGGAACCTTGCTTCGCAAATCAGTGAAACAATTCCCCAAACTGCACAAGGCTGACCCGCTCGTATCGCCATTGAACCAATAAGTCAAATAAATTAATCTCATCTTAAGCATAAGTAAAATGTAATCATAGCCAGACGGCGAATTCTCGATCTTAAAGCCCGGTGAACTTTAATCAACTCCATGCATTTTACGTCGTTGCGCGGGAAGGAAGTTTTTACTCGTGCGGCAGAGCGCCTGTCTATCAGTCAGCCGGCGGTCACAAGACGAATATCGGATATGGAGCGAGATCGACAATTCTTTGCTGCCGTCGCGCGGCTTGACACCTCGTTGCGCAATCTGGCAAACCGATGAACGATGAAACTCCCCAACGGCGACCAGGCAAATCTCGGTACTCTGAACAATGAGCGGCGAAATCAAAATGCATGACGTGGTTGCATTGTTGGAAGATGTCCGTACGAAGCATTTCGAGAACGGTCAGCCTTTGCTTTTACACCGGGGTCAGATCGGCACTGTTGTAATGACCTACCAAGATGGTGCCCGTGAAGTTGAGTTCGCCGATCGCGACGGTCGTGCTTTTGCCATCCTAGCCCTCCAGCCGGATCAATTGATGCTGCTCCATGACACTCCTGATTTCGCCGCGGCATAGCCGAGTTTTTGTTGGTTAGGAGAGAGCTGTAGCGTCGTTCAATCCTAACGTGTATCGCTTCCACGGTGATGTCCGATTCCCGTACTGCGGTTTAGTTCAACCCTATCCTTCGACTAGGCTCAAGACAGGTTTATCGCTTCGTCGCCGCTGGTAAAATCCTTGCGCAACTTGATTACTCCCGGGCTTTAGGGATAAAACGCTATGCGTCGGCAGTCGCAACGAACGGGAGTATAGGACTACTATGAGCACCACGCCGTGTGAGATCAGGGTCATGACCTCGGGCGCCTTTACCGCGGCCTTTCTCGATCTCATCCCTCAATTTGAGCGCGCCACCCAGAACAGAATCGTGGTTGCCGCAACATCCATGGGGACCGGACTCAACTCTATCCCGAGCCGGCTCCAACGTGGAGAACTCGTAGACGTTGTTATTATGGCGGACGCCGCCCTTCTCAATTTGATCAAGGACGGCAAGGTTTTGGCCGAAAGCCATGTTTGCCTTGCGCGTTCAAGCATCGGCATGGCCGTACGGGCAGGGGCGCCAAAGCCGGATATCAGCTCGGTTGACGCGCTGAAGCGCTCGCTTTTGCAAGCGAAATCCATTGCGTACTCCTCCAGCGTAAGCGGCCACTATCTCTCCACCGAGCTGTTTCAGCGCCTCGGGATAGCCGACCAGATCATAGCTAAGAGCCGGAGAATTGAGGGCGAGCGAGTCGGCGCCGCGGTGGCGCGTGGAGAGGCAGAGATCGGCTTCCAGCAGGTGAGCGAGCTACTTCCCGTGCCCGGGATAGATTGTGTGGGACCGCTGCCGCCCGAGGTTCAGAGAGACACTGTGTTCTCGGCCGGCGTCTCCGTAGGTACCAGGATTTCGGAACCGGCTTATGCGCTTATCCGATTCCTCGCCTCCCCGGAGGCGGCCCATGCCATTACGAAAAGTGGCATGGAGCCAATAGCACCTCGATGAGTGCGCCGGGATTTCGCGGTTCCTGCCGGAAACACACGAACGGCCGCAACGGTTCCGACCGCG
>JBOHVS010000015.1:0-4862 GCA_050735975.1 Binatia bacterium
TACAACATACACGACTACTGGAACTTGTTGGAAACTATCTATGAAAACCTGGATGGGATGGGGTCGGGGCAACGGGTTTTGGACGCCGGGTGCGGCAACGGCAACTACGGGTTCTTTCTGTTACTGAAGCAAACCTATAGGAGTCGGCAGAGGCCGCAACTGCTCGGAATGGCCCCTTGTTTTTATTACGGGATGGATTTCGTTCGGGAGGCCGCCTCAGAAGCTGATCTCCGAATAAAGGAGCTTCAGGATAACTTTTTGCAACAGGCAGGACTTTTTTCCGGGCGTGAATTGCTTCTCCGAAAGCACTTTATCCTCGGCGATTTAGAAAGCGGCGTGCCATTCCCTGATCACTTTTTTGACCAAATATGCTGCAACCTGGTGATTTCTTACCTTGAACAGCCGCAGAGAGCCGTTGCAGAGCTTTGTCGCGCACTTCGCCCAGGCGGCAAAATCGTCATCACCAGCCTTAAGCCGAATCCCGATCTGTCAGAAGTTTACCGGAATTTTGTAGCGGTGGCACAAACCGATGAGGAAGTGACAGAGGCCCGTAAGCTGCTAAACAATGCCGGTGAGATCAAACTCAAAGAGGTGAGAGGACTCTATCATTTCTATTCAGAAAAGGAGCTCAAGAACTTGGTTCGCCGGAGCGGATTGAGGCAAGTACGGGTGCTGCGTTCGTTCGGCAACCAAGCGAATGTTGTAATTGGGCGTAAGGTTTCCAATCTAGGATGGATTTCTACGCATTCAGCGGGCTAATTAACGGGCTCACGTCAACGGCAGTAGGCGTTTACGTGTTTACCCGGGGATTCACTGATCGGAGATATCAGACCTATGCCCTATTCTGCCTAAGCCTTTCTGTTTGGAGTTACAGCTACTTTTTGTGGCAAATATCGACGAACCCGGAGAGCGCCACTTTTTGGGTGAAATTGCTGATGGCTGGCGCGATCTTTATCCCGCTCACCAACCTACACCATATAGTCGAGTTACTGAGTTCCCCGCCACCTTGGAAACGCTGGATTTGGGTAGGTTATCTGCTTTGTCTGATCTTTCTCTATTATGATTTGTCCTCTGATGCTTTCGTTAAGGGCGTTTCGCCCAAGTTGGGTTTCCCTTTCTGGCCTGAGCCGGGTCCGGCCTTTCATGTATTTATAGCGCTCTTCTTCTGTTGTGTTGCTTATTTTACATACCTGTTGGTCCGTGAAGCTCGGCAGAGCAGCGGAATAAGGCAGAACCAATTAAAGTATCTTATTTTAGCTCTAACGTTGGGTTATTCCGGGGGCGCGACGAACTTTCCACTCTGGTACGGCGTGCCTGTCCTCCCCATAGGGAATATTCTCGTCTCTGTGTATGTGTTTCTGTTCTGCTATGCAGTGGTTAAATTTCGACTCCTTGACATCGATATTCTCATCAAGCGTGGGCTCATTTATGTCCTAACTCTATTGGGGCTACTGGTTCCTTGTTTTCTTTTGGTTCTCGTAGGCCAAAAACTTGTCTTTGGCGTGATGAGCTATGCATTCTCGTTGTTTACTTTGCTTCTGTTCCTGGTCGTGGCTTTTCTGTTTCCAAAATTCAGATTTAGAACAGAAGAAGCGTTAGAGCGCGTGCTTTTCAAGAAACGGACCGACTATCGTGAAACGCTACTGCGTTCCAGCCGTGAAATGGTTTCAGTCGTCGATTTCAAGGCCCTCTCGGCTAGTCTCGTGGAGACAGTTGGCCGTGCCTTAGGAATAGAAAAAGCTTCGTTATTCCTTCTGGACGACCCGAAGGGCTTCTTTTATCAAGCAGCCAGGAGGGATCTCAGCGGAGACCCGAGTCTCACCATAATTAGGGGAGCTGATCCGCTGATCGAGTATCTCGCCAAAATGCGTCAAGCGATCCTCAGGGAAGAACTTGAGATGACCCGGCACGATGCTCTCTGTATCGAAGCGGCGGATAAAATGGGGCAGCTCGAAGCAGAGCTAAGCGTCCCCATACTTTCGAAACAGAAACTCATCGGAATCATCAACCTCGGGCGAAAGGAAGGGAAGGCGATATACTCCAACGAAGATCTCGAGTTGCTTTCCACTTTGGCCAACCAGGCGGCGGTAGCGATCGAGAACGCCAGGCTGTACGAAAACCTCAAACAGTCGCAGGACACTCTACGGCGGGCGGACCGGCTTTCCTCGTTGGGGCTGCTCACGGCGGGGCTGGCGCATGAGATCCGTAATCCTCTAGTCGCCATTCGGACCTTTACCCAGTTACTCCCTGAGCGCTACGAGGACGCCGAATTTCGTGAAGGCTTTCAGGGCCTTGCTCTGAAAGAGGTGGACCGGATATGCGGTTTGATCAATGATTTGCTGAGCTTTGCGCGCCCCTCGCGGCCGAACATCGCGGAAGAAAACCTAAATGACGCTGTAGATGGAATCGTGCGGATTTTGGAGACTGAGGCTAAAGAAAAAGGCGTGGAGATTAAAAAAGATTTTGCGACTGACTTGCCGCGAATTTGGATTGACAGGGAGCAGATGAAACAGGTATTTATGAACCTCATCCTTAACGCCATCCAGGCGATGAGGGATGGAGGCTGGCTATTCATCTCTACGCGACTGCATTCAAAGAACGAATCCGGGGAAAACGGTCAGTTTCTTCAGGTAGAAATTCGGGATACCGGAGTCGGTATCCCGGAGGAAAACTTGCAACATATCTTCGATCCTTTTTTTACCAGCAAAGATGAAGGTAGCGGTCTAGGGCTTTCCATCTCCCACCAAATCGTCCAGGAGCATGGGGGAGACATCGTTGTTGAGAGCAAGGTCGAGAAGGGGACCACATTTTTCATCAACTTGCCGGTGGGAAAACGGGTTCGCCCGGCGAGTAACGGTCGAGCGGTAAATGAAGCGAATCCTAGTCATCGATGAATCGCCGGCCGTTCGCGAAACCCTGGCCTTGATTTTGGGCCGAGAATTCACCGTTATTCAGCGACCACCGGATAAAGGAGGATTCGGATTTAGCGACAACACTGAAGGAGCGGAACTCCTTATTGTAGGTATCACGCCGGTGACGGCGGGAAGTTCGTCGGGCCTATTACGTCTCGCCGCTCAAGCTCCGTTCGCGATTCTGTTTTTGGTCGATTCCAGATCTGCTTTGTTTGAATTTCAAAGCGGCGATAACATCAGCTGCCTGGCCAAACCCTTCAACCCTTTTGAGCTGAAGGATAAGGTCGGAGAATTGCTGGCCCGGCGGTCGACCCTAAGTAAGCCGGGACGGGCTGAGCTTCCGGTACAGCCCGAGGTGAGGCGCTTCCTCGGGTTTCCCTACGTCACGCGGGTTGCCGCTCTGCTCATTCAAAGGTTCGCCGCGACGCGTCTACCGATCCTAATCAGCGGCGAACTCGGCTGTGGTCAAGATCGCATCGCCCGGGGAATTCATAGCCTTGATAGTCACGGCGGCACTTGGCTGTCGGTAAACGCGGATCAGGTGAATGCCGATTCCCTTGCCAAGCTGCGCCGCGAAGGTTCTTCGTCTCCGCTCGATTTGGGCGTGACGTTCATGGTGGAAAACCTGGAGAGGCTTCCGTCTTCCGAATATTCGGTGCTTGCGAATTTTGTCGAGGAGGAACAAAGTAAGGGTGCCAATTGGCGGCTCATCGCGACCAGCCGGACCGAGATTTTGGAGCGAGTCTACCGAGGCGAGTTTCCCGACTCTCTCTATTACAAATTCGCCACCTTGACTCTCTCTCTTCCCCCGCTTAGAGATCGGCAAGAAGATGTGCCATCGCTTGCGAACTGCTTCGCTCAGTTTTATGCGAAGAGATTGGGCATGGGAGATGTAAGGTTTTCTCCGGCTGCGATTGAACGTTTGCGCAACTATCTATGGTTTGGAAACCTGAGTGAAATGGAAACCGTTATCGCGCGAACCCTGGCAGCGCAAAAAAAGGACCGGATCGAGGAAAGGGATCTCGTTTTCGAGTTTTCTACAGAGCCTCAAATCTCCGAACTATCGGAGTTCGTCCCCCAAGCAGCGCTCGCAAAAGAAGATTTACCGGCCGCCGCAGCGGCGGCGCCGGCAGTTCAGGGTTCGCCCGGCGCGTCCGGTTTGCGCAACGGCGACGGCAGGTCCGCAGAATTGAGAGTTCTGATTCATGAGTTGGCCCATGAACTGAAAAATCCTATGGTTACGATCAAAACCTTTGCGCAGCTCCTGGGAGAGCGCTATCAGGACGAGACGTTTCGGGCGCGCTTCCAAGATGTTGTGGATGGAGATATCGAGCGAATGGACGATCTTCTGGAGGTTATGATCGAGTTCGCGGATTTTTCTGCTCCCCGGCCGAGCCGTCTTTTGCTCGAAGAACGGCTTCGCTCTGCGCTAGAGGAAATTCGCGGCGAGCTTTCCCGTAAACAGGCGAGCATTCGCTGGAAGGGGAACGGCAACCGTCGCGAGATTCTCTCCGATCCGGGGCATCTGAAGTATGTTTTTAAAAACGTGCTACTGGCGGTTGTCGCTCAAACGAAAGTCGGAGGCGAGATTGAGTTCGATCTCGAGAAGCAAGGCGCGGTTGCAATTTCTCACTTTCGCGAAGGCGCGCGCATCATGCCGATTACACACTATCTCACCGCGGCTCTTGGAGACGCCCCGATCGAAGTCTTGCCGCTGCGCCTGCTCCTGGCCAAACAGTTGCTCGAGAGAAATGGCGGCAAGATGACCATCGATCATTCGAGCGACGAACGAGATATTTTGAAGATGGAGTTTCCTCTTGCTTAGCAGCGAAAAGAAAAAAGATATGAATCAACCGTCGTTGCTGGTCGTGGATGACGAGCCGGGAGTGAGACAGTCCCTGCAGCTGGTCTTTAACAAGAGTTTTCGTGTTTTTGAAGCGAGCTCCGCGG
>JBOHVS010000016.1:0-8325 GCA_050735975.1 Binatia bacterium
ACGAATTAAGAATCCTGCAAAACCTGTTTCTCCCCTCCATGAAGCTGATCAAAAAGACCCGCGTCAGCTCTAAGCTTAAACGCCGCTATGATAAACCCCAAACTCCGTTGGAGCGGCTGCTTAACGGTCCCCAGGCCGATCCCCTCAAGACCCAAGAGCTTAAGAGGCTGCGCGACAAGACCGATCCGTTCGAATTAGCCAAACGCCTGGAGCAAAAACTTGAGCGCATCTATCAGATAGCTAACCACTGCATCAGCCCTAAACCTTCGAATCCCAATGTCCAACCCCTAACTCGCGTCGAGAAACAGACCCTCGCTGAGATCTCTAAAATCTTTGGAACCCCACTGTGATAAATGACCCATGTTCATTCGATCCATAACAAGGGCAGACTCTCGAGGAGCTCCACATCATGAAGAGAAAATCCGAGGGACAATAAAAACCTACTGGATGGAAAACACTGGCCAACACCCATCGAGGGGGGATGCCCAGGTAAGGGTCGATGCGAGATCGTCGATCCTGGGGCTTATACGGAAGCCGTTTTTCACTACCAACGGTCAGATTTTCATAGAACCAGTGATCAAGACCAAAAATGACTTACTCAAGTCCTCGATCTATTCTCATTAAAAATGGACAGCAAAAGATCACTCCGACTGCCAATCGCAGGGTTACATTTCTAATGATGCAACGATTCACCCTTGGGTTATATTCTTAAATGAGTTGACAGGGGATTCTCTAGGAGCATCACGTGAGCGCTGGAGGTGCACCTCTATTAAAAGGCTGCCAAGTTTGTGAGTGACCAGAGGGCGAAGTCTTATATTTCGTACGCCGAAAATAACCTGTAGAGCCTGCGAATGGCGGTCAAAATATAACATTCACTGGGTGCTGATCCATAGGGGGCGCTACGACTTTTAGAATGAGGAGGTTTTTTTTGATTTGATTTAACAACAATGACTAGTGATCCTGGCGCCAAAGTAAACTTCGGCGCACAGGTTTCGCTCGGTGCGGAATTGCGTCCCTGACGGTCGGTCAGCTATGGCACCACCTCTTGCTTAACAGCTTAGATGACCTCTCGAAAAGACCGGAAATTCGTCCGGAACCGATGTTGCTCTAAAAGTTCCTTTGCCTCGTCGGCCTCCTCTATCGAGATTACCCCTGCACGGATCGCGGTTATGAAAAATCCGGGGGTAGTGATGAGTCGTCCGGATCCTAGCCGGCTTATGACTTCCCGGCGGAATCGCCTCTTCTCGTCAGAGACAATGATCCATCCGCGTGATTGAGCTAAGGCAAGACAAGCTGCCTCTCCCTTGCCCATTAACCCACGAAGTTCAGCAAACGTAGCAAGTTCGGCTGGGTCCGTAATGGATTCCTGTTGGACATATCCTTTGTTCAGCGCGTCTCGCAGCCATTGCTGCTGCGAAGGTTCAGTAATCTCTTCAACAACTTCGTCAGGCACGACAAATCTGTAGGAGCCAAGGGCAGCGAGCAGGTCCAGACGTGCGACGTGAATCAGGTTGATAATGAAGTTGGCATCAAGAACGCACGTCGGCGAAGGAGCAGCGGCTGACACGTTTTACTCATCTGCGACGAGGACATCCCCTTCTTCCTCATCGGCGAGCCCCGAATCTCGAAGCAACCGTTGGAGATCTTCCGAGCTGAGCTCTACCATCTGGGCAAGCTCCCCCAGCTTCGCGCGGGTAATCTCGCCTCTTCGAAGAGCCTCCAGCCCTAGATTTAGGAATCGGTGCCGAAATTCGTTCCTTGCTGCCATGTGATCTGGCTCAGGAAGGTCCAGAAGCGTTGCAAGCTCACTACCAACTCCTCGCTCCTCTAGTTCCTTTAGATGAGCAAGCTCCGTGTCGGTAATCAGCCGCATATTCCGGAGCCGGTAGAGAGCTGCGAGGCGGCTAACTGCGAAATGGTGGGCAAGGTGCGCCACATCGTAGATTTGAATGTCCTGGCTCTGGGGTTCTGCCCGGGATAAGACTTCTGACACTCCTTTTTCGTCAAAGACATTCACGTTAGAACGGCTGGGCTGACCTTTCCCAAGTGCAAAAATGAACTGCTGCACGCCCCCCTCGGGCATGAGGAAGTTCGCGGCAAAAGCATTTGCGCGAACCTCGATGAACTGGTCACGGTCTTCCGTTCTGCTGACGGTGCCCGAGCGTTCTCGATCAAAAAGCACATGGGCATATTCATGGGCATAGGAGAAGCGGCGGCGCAGAAAATGGTGAGTGCGATTTATGACAACGAAGAGGCCAACATTAGGCTCGCTCAGCGTCATCCCCGATATGTCCTCTGGCAGATCCACCAGAGCAGTGCGTACACCTTGAGTCTCCAGCACCTCAGCCACGTTGGCTATCGGGACGATTCCTAACCCCAAGCGCCGCCGTTCCTCTTCGGCGATGCGCTCTCCTTGCTGGACTGCCTCCCACTTGCTGTTTGGCTGAGGAACGGAATACTGGGCAATCGCCATGACTTCCCGATGGATATCGAGCAGGCGCTCGAGGTTCGTTACCTCACGCCCCAGAGCCAGGCAATGACGCAGGGCCTCGACTACTTGCTCCTGGTCTGCAACCTCCGGGTGAGCACGGAAAAGCGCAACCATGGCGTCTTCCTCGTGAAACTCCTCAGCAAGGAAGTCCTTGATGTCTCGACCGAAGAGGTAGGCAAGCCGGTCGAGTTCAAGGCTATTGACGGCGCGATTACCGAGTTCCATCTGGGCCACGGTCGAGCGAGACAGGCCCAGTCGGCGCCCGACTTCGTCTTGGGTCATCCCGCAAGCTTCCCGCGCTGCCTTAAGTCTTCGTCCAAGCTCTTCTTGCGTAACACTCATAATTCCTCCTCCAAGAAGCCGATCACCGTTACACTTTAGGCATGGGGGTCATTAAAAGAAGCACTACGAACAACAGAGTCCACAGAAAGGCTGCGATTACCACCGATATAGCAGCCCTCCGTACCATTTTGTGTTTGACTGAGGCTATCTGAGAAACTTCAACGATCTGAGTGCCAAGTTCTCTAGCCCAATCGGCAGCGGTCATGTTGATCGTGTCTCTTATGTATTTTTCATAGTCCCTGCCGTAAGCCTTTGCTATATGACCAAAGAAAACTCGCGCTTGCGGCGCAAGATCTCCGAAACGTGAGTAAACTCCTAAGATAGAAAAGATTAAGGACAGCAACGAAGCAACAGCATAAACGATCAAAACAACAAACGGAGCCCAGAAGGCGAAGCTTTCTAGCCCATAGGTTCTGTAGATGATCTTCAGACTCTCGAAATTGGTGGCCATAAACCCAAATAGCAAAGCGTTGATCGCGGCCACAAAAGCCGCCTTGCTGTCCGCAAAGCGAATTTGTTCCTGGATTCCGTTCAGTATTTGGAAATAAACTCCGAGCTTTGCTTCCTCAGTCTCCATGAACTTCAACCCGCTTGCATTTTCGGCAAACAACAGCGCTTAAACTTTTTCCCACTGCCGCAAGGACACCACTCATTTCGTCCCCACTTTCCCCGCTCCCGGATCACTTCTCGAATACCGTCTACGCCGTGAGATCGAGCCGGACCGGGCCACGTAGGACGTTTACGTGTCAAGAAGCTGTCAGCCAGTTCTTTTTGGTAGACGTACTCCTTAAACAGGAAATCTCCCAGGCCCTTAATCAGTAGCTCAAAAGAATTGGGTTTTGAAAAATCGATCTCCGATTCGCCTGGAACCCCCAGGCACAACCTCCAATCATCTTCGATATGCGTGTCTTGTCCTTTGCGCCAGTGCCTGTGACTCTCCACATAAACCGAGGGTACACGCCCTCGTTCCGGAAATTCCGGAGGATAGACAATCCGAACCTTGAAAGGGCCGTACTCGTGCCCGTGCGGAGAGAAAACACGCAAGGCGCCTGCGATGAAAGCGCAACCTTGGCTATTAATACCAGCCTCAACACCCTTCAAAAGTCTCTGCGCTATTTCCTGTTCACCTAGCCAGCGCGTGGGCTTGCGCTTGTACCACTCCATCGATCAATCACTTAGAATACCAAGGCCTTTGCCTCACCGTTTCGCCCCTTTGACGATCTATGATTTCAATTCTTACACCGCCGTCCGTTGAGGCACTTCCAAGCAGCCCCATTTTTGCGGCTTCTGTAGCCTCCATTTCATCCAGTTTTGGGAAAGTCAAACCCTTGGCAACATAAGCTTCCTGCCCATCTTCCAGGAACTGTTTTTTCAGGATCTCGCTGGTGATCGTGTCGTAAATCTTTTCCGAAACACGAATCTCCTGGCCTTGCGAGCGAAGCTGCAACTGCTCGGCTGAGGTTACTTTAGATCCCAGGCAGATAACCTCTCGCTCGCCCTTTTTCCCTAACCGCGTGACCAATGCCGGGCCGACATCTACCCCCATCGCCACATGGATTTCCTTCCGGTCTCCCAAATAATTATTGAGGACATGCTCCATAGAAGATTGGATACCTATCGCTACATTCAGGCCATTGGCGCAACGTTTTTCGAAACTATCCCCAGAGGGCATGTGCACGATGGCAAAGATCCGATCGCCTTGGTGTTGGAGAACGAGACCGGGATAATCCTGTTCCACGACAGCGTGAAATTCGCTCCTAATCATATGCAAGATACGGACGAGCGAAATCACAGCTTCGTTTTCTTCGGCCAACTGAACATAGCGGGTAAAGCCATCCAGGTCAGCATAGAGCGCAACTGCAGAGATCTTCTTACTGTTCCTCTCACTTAACTGGTTAGGGTCGATCAAAACTTCAGCCTCGCTAATTTCCATTTCAGCCAGCGATAAGGAATCGCGATACTCTTCCGTCTTTTTCTTCAACCTTTCGGTATTAAACTTGACGCCAAAGTACTCAGCCAACCTGGGTTGATTACTCCAGCGAAGAGACGTTGCTTTGTATGCTACGACTTCCTCAACAGTTGTGGCCTTCTCGAAAAACTTTCTCAACTCCTTGGGTAAGAGTAAGTAGATTTCTTCCGTGATGCTAATTGTGTCCATTCCGTTTATTACTTTTGCGCCCAGATTAGCGCAGGAGCCAAGACTGATAAGTTCACGATCTCCGCGGAAGCCAATGTTGGCGATGAGGCTCTCACCCGACGCGATTCCGATCGCACTCTCAAAACTCCAAATCTCTCCGAAAACATCATTGAACACACTGTAGACATAGGAATTAAGGGTAATGGCAAGCAAAACTGCCTGCCTCGCGCGCGCGGCCTCATCGTCGTAAGGCTTGTAAATCAAAGAGTGGAGCCGAGCTGCCTGCAGCTGAAGCCTGCCGATCTCAGCTTCTCTCAGAAGATCATCCTGGATGCGGCGGAGGACACTTGCTGCCCGCACAAGCTTTCTCAATTTTTGGTTATCGTTCCCAGCGTCAGCCACTGCGCGGTGGAAGTTGGGCACATCTGCATAGAGATGGGCGCCCCTCGCCCGGCGGACCTCTTTCGTTCCAAGATTGTGGAAGTCTATTTCCCGTGAAAGCTCGACCACGTTAACTTCAAAGTCACTGAAACTGTGACCCGCCACTCGTTCCCTCGCTTTTTGTTCATCCCAAGACATCTGTTTCTCCTTTGAACCTTTTCCTATAAGTTATATTATCAAACAGTCCAGGTCAAGATACCATTTTAATTGTTCGTAATTCAAACGCTATTCAGATGCTCAAAGAGATGGAAATTGCCTATGGACGGACTGTATGTTATATTTCGCACATCGATATCTGATTATACAGATGATTAACAATGGTCAAAATATAACCAGAGAGCCTCTTGGCAGAATGGAGACCCGCTTCTTGGTGAAACTGGCTGCGAAGCCTACCTTTAATATAGATGAGGCCCGCGAGGTTTTTTCAAAGGATTTGCCGCCTCAATTCTTAGATCGCCTGGAGCGGAAGGGTTGGATCCGGCGAATTAAGCGCGGGACATTCGCGGTCATCCCGCTCTCTTCCGGCGATACCCGCGTTCCCCAACTTCACGAATTCCTGATAGCCATGGAATTGGTTTCGCCCGCAGCTATCGCGTACTGGTCTGCCTTGAACCATCATGGCATGACGGAGCAGATTCCCCGGACAGTTTTTGTAGCAACGAACCATCATGTCCAAAAAAGTACTAGGGAAACATTGGGCGTTACCTTTCAGATTATCTCTGTTCAGCCCAAAAAATTCTTCGGGATTGAAAAGGACTGGATCAACGAGCAGCCCTTCTCGATTACGGACAAGGAGAAGACGATCATCGACGGACTGGATCTACCAAAATACGTGGGCGGAGTTGGTGAGATCGCGAAGGCACTGGCCCAATCATGGAACGAATTAAACGAGGAGAAGCTCCGCGAATACGCAGTCAAGATCGGCAACACGGCTGTAGGGAAGCGGCTGGGGTTTTTGATGGAAGCCTCGGGATTAGGAAATTCTGAGACTCTACGGAAGACCCTATCTTTTGGAGCTGGTTTTTCTCCGCTCGATCCTACGCTTCCAAAGAGGGGCAAACATAGCCGGCGGTGGGGGCTCTTGATCAATGCGGAGGTGGGCCGGTGATCACAAGCGCAGAGCTTCATCGGACTGCGGAAGAGGAAGGGCTGCGCCTCGATCAGGTCGAGAAGGACTACGTGCTCCTGTGGATTTTACGTGGATTGTCGCTGCAAAATTTGCCGGCCAAAGGATGGGTATTCAAAGGCGGGACCTGTTCTCCGGCACCGCTATATATTATAAAGGCTATCGCTTCTCGGAAGATCTCGACTTCGCTTGCAACCCTGATCTCGGTGGCCTAAAGATTGGCCAACAGGTCTCGATCAGACCGCCACTCGGATCCGGTCTTGCCCAGCCAGGGAAGACATCTCCACCGCTGGCGTCTTCGTCTGAATGTCGAACTTCTATCGGTCGTAAGCTGAATTCCAAGATGATAAGATAGGCTTTGTTTCGGAGAAAAGTTAGAAAAAAAGGAACCCACTTTCTATAGGAGTCCGACATGCAGAAGGTGACATTGGAGTTACCGGAAGACGTCTTTTCAGCTCTGCGCCGCTCTCCGGAAGAGTTCGCTCGCGAGCTGCGTCTCGCGGCCGCGATACACTGGTATGAGCGCGGCGAGGTTTCCCAGGAAAAGGCGGCACGCATCGCGGGTATGGATCGGACTGACTTTCTTCTTGCATTGGCCCGCGAGAAAGCCAATGCGTTTGTCGTGGACTTCGAGGATTTAAAGCGGGAGCTTGAGCGTGCCTGAGCGTCCGGCTGTAAATGCATCGCCGCTGATCTTTCTGTCTCGTGCCGGATTGCTCGATATGTTCAAATTGGAAGGCGAAGAGATCGTCATTACCAAGACCGTTGCCGAAGAGATTCGACGCCGAGGGCCTGACGATCTCACTGTTCAGGCAATCGAAAGGACGGCGTGGCTTACGGTAATCGACGCCCCTTCGATCCCGGACACGATCCGGGCGTGGGACCTCGGCGACGGCGAAGCCTCGGTTCTGGCATGGGGGTACGCCAATCCGGGAACAGTAATTATCGTAGACGACTTGGCGGCCCGTCGATGTGCCGCAACGCTTGGAATCCCGGTTCGCGGGACACTCGGTCTCATTTTGACCGCAAAAAAGAGGGGCTTGATTCCTGAAGCCCGGCCCGTGCTTGAAAAGTTACGCCAGTCGGGCATGTATCTGTCCGATCGTGTACTCAACCGAGCCCTTGCATTGGTTGAGGAGTGAGAGCCATTAGCTTTCATTGATTCCCGACGCATCGTGCAGAGCTGCTCCCCCTCAATATCGATTAGCAAGAACCTCTGTCAGTTACGAGTATTCGATTCGTTTTCTGACCTTTTCGCCATAGGCTCATTTTGCTCAACCGAGCTCACCACCAATCCGTAGGGGTTTTGCTCGGTTCTTTCCACGTAGCGGAGTGTGATTCGATACTGGTACGGCTTTCTCTCGGTCTCAGTCCTTCCAACGTACGTTATCATCTCGCCGAGAAAGCTGACCACAAGCGGATCCTTGCTCTCGGCTCTGAAAGAATCAACGGCGAAGAACTGAGAGACCCTGTTCGTCACGACCTGCTTGAGCTGTTCACGGGCCACCGGCTCGAAACGGCTTAGAAGCTCGGGGCTCATAAAGCGAACTGCGGAGAGATATCCCTTCTCTGCTGACGCCGGCGTGTAATTGGCGAGGTCCACCACAAAATTGCGCGCGAACTGGACCATGACGGTTTCCGGCATCTCGCCTGCGCTATAAACGCCAGCCGTTGCCGCGCCCGGAACGATCCGTCGCAGCACGGCCGACGGCGCAAAAATCGCCGACCAACAGTAATTATGGTCTACGGCGCATTTGCTTTATTGTCGCTGCTGTCGTAGGTGGAGAC
>JBOHVS010000017.1:0-5827 GCA_050735975.1 Binatia bacterium
GGCTCCAGTGGTTAACTATGCTGGGCGGCTGCGCGCTTCTGCATCTCCTCAGGCGAGACGTCTTCAATGTGCGTCGCGAACGACCAGGAATGGCCGAACGGGTCTTCCAACGTGGCCATGCGGTCGCCGTAAAACTGGTCCGCCGGCGGCCTTCGCACCTTCGCGCCTGCAGCCTCGGCTTGTTTCACCAGCGCATCCACGTCGTTGACATAAACGAGAATATTCACGGCCGTGCCGCCAATCGACTGCGGGCTACGGAAATTCATCTCCGGGTATTCGTCGGCAAGCATGATCGGAGCGTCGCCGATTCTCACTTCGGCATGGCCGATCTTGCCGCCGGGCATCGCCATCCGCATCACTTCTTTTGCACCGAACGCTTTGTGGTAAAACTCCAAAGCGCGCGCGCCGTCGTTAACGCATAAATAAGGCGTTGCGCCGCGGTATTCTTCGGGAATGGGTTTAACTCTGCTTGCCATAGATCGTCTCCTTTCAATCGCACGTTCTTTGCTGATAAAAGACTCCCGCTAACTCTTCTTCTCATTCGTCAAACAACAAGTTGCCGCGCCATTTTGTTCGTCTCTATCATCGAGCAGGGCGCGTCTCATGTGTGTGATTTTCTCTCTGCCGCTTGCCCAGACTGCATATCGAAACTCAGTCCGAATTCATAGACCCATGTTAGAGACACGCAACGGACATGCCAGCGATCTTTCGAGCCTCGATCCGATGGCCTTAGTTAGATTTAACTGATAAAGAAAGCATTTTCCGGCGCCCCGATTAAAAATGTTCGATTGACGTAGCAAGTGGGTGTCCGAAAAATGAGAACCAATTGCTGTTTTGGAGAGAGAAAACAAGACAGTTGACACCGGCTATATCACCTTGATAGACGCTCGATTAGAACCATAGACCAATACAGTTGGAGGAGGGCAATTATGGTCGTGCGAGAATTAAAGGACGGTTCGTCATTAGTCAGCACGCAGGAAGATCACGCGGAGCTGTCGGCGCAGTTCGCCGCGCACTGGGGCAATGACAAGTTCGCCAAGCTCCGTCCTTACAACTCTATGGTTTTTGCCACGACCTACCACGATAGCGGCTATCGCGAGTGGGAAGGAAATCCGCCGGTCAATGTCGGCAAAGGCCGGCCGTATGCGCATCGCGAGGACATCCCTTCTTTCGAACCGGTGGAGCTTCGAGCTTACGCGAAGAACGTCGAGTGGATCCGCTCGCAGGATCGTTACGCGGCATTGTTGATTTCCATGCACCGCACGGGGCTGTGGCAGAACCGATATGGGATTTTTACGAGCCCAAAGGGGCGCCTGCGCGAGCGCAGCGCGGAGATCAAGAACACGATGAGGGCGATGGAGTCGGACCAACAGCAAGAGAAAGCTGCGCTGGGGGCGGGCAATGTCAATTTCGACAACGCTCTGTGGGTCAACTACCGCGCGTTGCAGATCTATGATCTGCTGTCGCTCTATTTTTGCTGCGACGGCTACGACGCAGACGACCGCCTGAAGGCAGACGTCTTGGCGCCGATCCGGCTGGGGTACGATAGTTCAGCGGAGGTGGATCTGCGCACCATTCCTACCGGCGAGCGATCCGTCAAAATGGAGACCTACCCATTCGACATGTCCCCGCTCAAAGTTGCGGTTCGGGCCAGATGCGTTCCGGCGGGACAATATGCAACGGAAGAGGCGTGCCTTGAGGCGTATCACAAAGCGCCGCGACAACTGCTAACCTTCGAGATCACAAAGTGATCTCCTCAGGCCGCTGAAAAAGCCTCACCTACTTCGTTGCGGCTCGCCCGACTCGCTACAACGTACGAACTCGCAAAGCGCAGGGAGCAAAGAGCAAAGAGGTTGGATCTACCCTTTGCCCCTTTGCGACGTCTTAACTTTTATCCGTTATGGCCCTCGAAAGCGTCCCCCTTACCGTCATGATCCCCGAAGGCTTCTTTATGATGGGAAGCGACAACGGCCGGGAAAACGAGATGCCGCGCCACCGGGTGTGGATCGATAGCTTCGGCTTAGGCCGATTTCCGGTCACCAATAAAGACTACGGATTTTTTGTCGAACAGACTCATGCCCCGGCACCTCTCTTCTGGCACGGCACGATGTTTTCAGATCCCGAGCAACCGGTAGTGGGCGTTACCTGGGATGACGCGACCGGATACTGTAAATGGTTGAGTGACCGGACCGGTCGGGAGTTCCGTCTGCCCACCGAAGCCGAATGGGAGCGCGCCGCGCGCGGGCGGCGCGAAGGGGCGCTTTATCCCTGGGGCGATGAGCCGCCATGGGAACGACCGTATGCGGGCTGCGATCCTAAGACCGGCGGCCCCGCGCTCGTAGGCGCCAATGCGTCCAACGACTTTGGGCTCTACGATATGAGCGAGGGCGTCCACGAGTGGTGCAGCGATTATTATGATGCCGGTTATTATCGTGTTTCGCCTGAGAAAAACCCGCAGGGGCCTTGGTTCGGTCATCGCCGCGCTTCGCGGGGAGGCTCGTGGCGTCACCGGATCAAATTCAGCCGCTGCGCGGCGAGAAGCTCCCTCCCGCCGTCTTTCAAGTACGCCGACTACGGCTTTCGTTTGGCTCTGAGTCTCAACCGATAAGCTTGCATACTCCATCCGCGCGATCGGCTTCGTAGAAGACCGAATCTGCGGTTGCGCTCCCCGCCGATTTGACCTTGCTCCGGCAAACTGCTTTAAGACTTCGGCATTGTCGCAGCCCGACAGGATTTTTCTGGCGCAATCCGGCCGGCTGGGCTAGACTTCCGAATATCGATCGGAAACAGGCAACTGCGCCGCTTTGGCGTTGAGGAGACTAGAATGCGATTGTGGCAGCGCTGCTGCAGATTTCTCGCTGATCCCGATGTAGCCATTGATCTCGGAACCGCGAATACCCGCTTGTACGTGGTCGATCGTGGACTCGTCGCTGACGAACCGACGATCGTCAGCGCGGAAAACGAGGCGCCGATTGCATTGCTTTCACAAGGAGGCGATCCCAATGAGCAAACCGACCGCTTCTTAACCCCGCTTAGCCGCGGCGTTGTCCGCGACGTCGATGCAACGGCCCGTTTGCTCGGTAAATTGCTCAAACGCGCTCGCCGATTCGGCTTGATCAAATCCAGGGCGCTCGTTTGCGCTCCATCCGAAGCGTCACCGAACGAGCGTTCGGCTCTGCTCGAAGCAGTCTCCCGTTCCGGCGTCTCCGCAGTCAAAGTTCTGCCGGAGCCATTGGCTTCAGCGGTCGGCGCCGGACTGGATATCTCGTCGCCGTACGCTCAAATGCTCGCCGATATCGGCGACGGGGTGACCGATGTCGCTGTGATTCGCTCCCGCCGCGTTGTTCTGGCAAGGACGTTGCACAGAGCCTGTGGCGATCTCCGCTCAGCGGTTCAGCGCTCAGTTGCGAAACAAAACAATCTCTTTCTTTACCGCCGCGAGGCGGAACGCCTGGTGCGGGAAAGCGGCGCGGTCGGAGCAGAGGCGGCTTCCAAAACATTGCCGGTGCTGGCTCTCGATCGACAGGGGCGCACTATAACTATGGAGTTAAGTCGGCGGGAGGTCTCCGCGGCAGTGCATCCGGTCATCGCGGAGATTGTCGCAACGATCCGCCAAACTATCGAACGCCTCTCCCCAGATCTGGCAGTCGAAGTTATGGAAAGCGGCATCTGCCTCACCGGCGGCGGAGCCTGTTTGCGTGGCATAGACGATGTTATCGCGTCCGAAACTTCCTTAGACGTGAAGATCCCTGCCGACCCATTGCATGCGACCATCAACGGCGCGAGCGAGATGCTGGTGGCCTCGACAAGGTCGGAACTCTGGGAAACCGGCAGTTTCTAACCGGAAATGCTTGCAAGACGGGATCGCGCAGGCTTTAGCAACACAAATGACGGCGAGAATATTGTCGCGCAGCTTCGGTGCATCCCGGAGAAAGAAAGTTTCGTCAAAATTCAATGACGCGAGCCCAACCCGCCGGTTACTATGCGCTCGACGTCAGCGACCGTGGGGCCGCTCATCCGAAACGCGCGGTGAACATTCCATTCCAAAACCTCCATGGTCCGGATTCCTCTCGCATGGTGCGGGTCTTCAGCCGCAATACGCTCCGCTTCGGTTAAGCTCGAAGCGAGCATAATGTAAATTCCGTAGGAGCGGTCGGCGGTCGGCCCGGAAAAGAGGAGCCTTCCCGCCTGGTGCTGATCCTCCAGCCATTTGCGATGTTCATCGTAATGGAGCCGTTTCATTTCTTCTTTTTCCGGCAGTGAGCGTGAAAGTACAATGTACCACATGATGGCTTTTGCCTTCCGCGTGTTTTTTTTCGATTCAGCGCCGCTCCTCGATAAGCGATCTTTCGATTGATGTCACCAATACCCGCTGTTCGTGAAACCGTCAAGAAAATAATCCGTCTTGTCTGTTTTGCTTATCCTTTATTCTTTCATACATTGACGATCGTCTACCCGTCTCTCATGCCGCCCGCTGCGTACTTCACGGTAGGTCAGCCGTACAAGTTTCTTCCTGAAACTACAAATTTGAACGACTTATCACCTCTCCCACGCGGACGATGGCGTGCGGCTCACAGCAAAAATTTTCTGAAAAGCCTTCGGGAGCGTACCGTGATTCGCTCGAGAGTCCACGCTCTCCTATCTGGCACCTGCTTTGCTTCAAATTATGCGGAGGCATTTTTTCTTCCTGTCTACGCGGCTTTAAAAACTTACAAGAGGAGGTTTGTATGGCGCTTTGGAAAGAAACGACGCAGGGCGAACAGGGTGAGAAACCGCCGGTGGAGGAACCGGCCCGTATCACAGCGGTTCCGCCGAGGCGGGAAACTATATCGCGAGATCGTCAGGAATCTATTTTTGGGGCCGGGGTTGTCATAGAGGGAAAGATTGAAGGCGACGGAGACGTGCGAATCGCCGGCAAGTTTAAAGGGGACATCCATATCAGGGGAGACTTGAGTATTGAAAGGGGCGCCCATCTTACGGCCAAAATCAACGCCGACACTGTCACGATCGGAGGCGATCTTGAGGGAAACGTCGTCGCTAACGCTCAGGTCAAGTTGTTGGAGTCCGGGCAACTGATTGGCGATCTCAAGGCATCCACGTTGACAGTCGCCGCCGGTTCGCGCATGCGGGGCCACGTTGAGTTCGGGTGGAATGAATCGGAGGCCACGAAAATCGCCGGTATTAAACCGCAAGGCAAGAACGGGGCGGCCGGATGAAAGCGGTCCGCGCTTCTCTTGCGGGCGATTCCAGGACGTGCCCGCACTGTAAAGCGACGATTCTCAAGAGTTCGGTTTCCTGTCCACTGTGTCGCCACGTCTTGAGATTCGTTTCTGTCGGCACGGATCCCCGCTCTAATTCGACTACGTGTCCGCTGTTGGTGGAGGGTACGATCGATCATTCCGGAAACGGCGAGGCGTTGGAGTACTCTATTCTCATGGAGGTCCATGACGAAAACGGCAAACTTGTCTCGCGCCAGACCGTCGGAGTCGGCGCCCTTTACCCGGCGGAAAAACGCATCTTTTCAGTTCGCGTAGAAGTCTCTTCACCGAGCCTGCCTGTTTGAATTGCCCTACAGCAAACGAAGGCTAGTCCATGCACGCGATCCGCAACCGACCCGCGGTTCCGGTCGCCCGTGCTGAGCTTGCATACCGTCTTCACCGCAGTCTTTACCGGATCGCGACATTCATTTTAAGCGCTTGACGCGCATGACTTTTATGGTGCGCGCGTCGAACAAAAAGAACAAAGCTTTCGTTCTGCGGACGTAAGAAAAGCCATTCAAAATCATCCGCATTGCACTTGTCCTGATCGGCTTGGCACCCGGATTGCG